>JBBAOD010000062.1:0-11493 GCA_040401635.1 Phycisphaerales bacterium | reverse complement strand
CAATGGAAATGACCTGGGACTGCTGCTGGCCGCGTGGGGTCCGTGCAATCCGTGACCGTCGGCGCGTGTGGCAACGCGGAGACCAGGAAGCGGAGACGAGGAAGCCTGCCGCAGCTCCGGCGCTCCGTGGTGATGTGAAAACACCACGCGCGCTTACGGAGTGATCGCTTACGGAGTGATCAAGGAGTCGTAGACGGGAATGACGATGTACCTGGTCGCACTGTTGGGGTGGATGCCGAGCATGGCGTCCATGCCGGCCCACGAGTTCGGGGCGCCGGTCGGGCCCAATTCCACGCAGCCGCTGCCCGTGAACTCGGATGGCGTCGTGCCTGCGCACCGGAACAGATTGTCGGGCGTCACGGCCCCCGCGTTGTACGTGCCGCAGCCGCAGGTGGACCGCGGCGGGTAGAACGACGTTGCATACTCAACGTGGTTGTCCCCGTAGCAGACGTTGCCTTCCCAGCTGTCAGCAGGTCCATGCAGGCGCAGCGTGGGGCTTCGGACGAAAAAGTCGCCGGAATTGACCCCATTCATGGTGCCACGCGTGGAGATCAGCGGGCGATTCGCGTCCGCGGTGCCCCGCCAATACACCTCCTTGCGGAGGCCACAGAGCAGCTGGTGGGCGAAGGAGGTGTGGCTCTTGTTGGTGCTGCTAGGCACGGCATCGATCCTCGCCTGGAGCATCGGATCCCAGTAGGAATCCGCGTCGGGGCGGTACGCGTTGTAGTTGTAGGCGGTGTACGCCTCGACCACCGGGTTGACCTCGGTGGCGCCAACCAGGATCTGCGGCCCGAACAGCCCGCGGGCGATGCACGCGGAGTAGAGGTTCTGGGTCTTGTTTTGCGCGTAATCCTCTCCGCCCTCGCCGGGAACCTGCTGACCGTTGTACGGCAGCCTGTTTATGAGTCCAGGCGTGGGGAGTCGCTCGCCGGGGTTGCCCTTGGAATCGCGAACCATGGCGGCATGGATGGTCTGCTGCTGTGTGGCGTCCTGTTCGGTGGTCCCTGCCACGCGGACGGCGTGGCCAACGGGAACCGCCACGGAGAGGAGAAGCACACCCACCGACGAGGCCGTGATGACCTCGATGAGCGTGGCACCGGTATGGCAGGTGATTCGCTGCATTTCTCCCAAACTATACGGATGTCCTGCAAGAGTCCATGCAAATATTTCGTCAAGAAGGGGGCGTGTCCCGGCATACGATGCCCGTCCCCATGGACACTCGCCACCAGAAGCTCGCCGAACTCCTCGTCCGCCACAGCTGCCAGGTCAAGCCTGGGGAGCACCTGCTCCTTGAGCTCTTTGATGCGCCGGAATCCATGGCCGTGGCCATGGTGGAAGCGACGCGCGCGGCTGGCGGCCATCCGCACGTGACGCTTCGATCCAATCGGGTCATGCGTGCCCTCAACAAGGAGAGTGGTGAGGAAGGCCTGCGGATCTGGGGCGAATGCGACCTGGAGCGTATGAAGCACATGCAGTGCTACGTGGGTATTCGCGGCGCCGCGAATGTCAGCGAGATGAGTGGCATTCCTCCGGAGCAGATGAAACTTGTTGGCAAGCTCTACGCCAAGCCCGTGCACTTTGAGCAGCGCGTCAACCACACCAAGTGGGTGGTGTTGCGCTGGCCGTCGCCAAGCATGGCGCAGTTGGCGCAGATGTCGACGGAGGACTTTGAGAAGTTCTACTTTGATGTATGCCTCGTGGATTACGCAAAGATGGACCGCGACGTGCAGCCATTGAAGAAGCGCATGCAGGCGTGCGACAAGGTGCATATCAAGGGACCAGGCAAGACCGATCTGCACTTCTCAATCAA
Organism: Phycisphaerales bacterium; assembly: GCA_040401635.1. Taxonomy (GTDB): domain Bacteria; phylum Planctomycetota; class Phycisphaerae; order Phycisphaerales; family SM1A02; genus UBA966. Next base: position 9,683 of record JBBAOD010000062.1, on the reverse strand, counting down.
GGGAATTGGCGTGGTTCCGTGCTGCGGCGAGCGCAATATTCCAGATGGCGAGTGCTTCACTGCGCCGGTGCGCGATAGTGTGGAGGGCATTCTGCAATACAACACTCCCACGCTGTTCAATGGCATCAGCTTCACCAACATCGGCTTGGAGTTCTCCAAGGGACGGGTGGTGAAGTGCTGGGCAGATCAGAATCAGAAGGAACTGGAAGCGATCTTTGATACTGACGAGGGTGCTCGTTATATCGGCGAATTTGCGCTTGGCTTCAATCCGTTGATCATGCATCCGATGAAGGACATCCTGTTTGATGAGAAGATCGCCGGCAGTTTCCACTTCACGCCGGGCCGCTGCTATGAGGAGACTGAGAATGGCAATCGCAGCGAAATCCATTGGGATTTGGTGTGCATTCAGCGCCCTGAATACGGCGGCGGAACGGTGGCGTTTGATGGAGAGATTGTGCGCAAGGACGGCAAGTTTGTTCCGGCAGATATGCATGCTTTGAATTTCTGACGCGCGCCGCGTAATCAAAGAAGAGTGACAGGTATGCAGAACCACGTTGAACATTCGGTCGATCTTCGTTCGGACACTGTCACCCAGCCATGCGCGGCGATGTGGAATGCGATGCGCTCCGCTCCGCTTGGCGATGACGTGCTTGGCGATGAGCCGACCGTCGCGCGCTTGGAAGCAATGATCGCGGCGCGCTTGGGCAAAGAAGCAGCGGTGTTTGTTCCAAGTGGAACCATGGCAAACCAGCTGGCGATTCGCGTGGCGTGCGGCGCCGGCGATGAGATCATTGCGCATGAAGAGAGCCACATCATTCACTACGAAACTGGCGGACCAGCGGCGCTGAGTGGCGCCATGGTGCGGACCGTGCGCGGGGATGGTGGGTTGTTTGATACTGACGACGTGACCGCTGCCGTTCGCACCCGCAATATTCACCACCCGGTGAGCAAGATGCTGGTTGCTGAAAATACGCAGAACCGCGGGGGCGGCACCGTGTGGGGCATGGATCGTTGGGAGCGGGTGGCGCGTGAGGCGAATGCCCATGGTCTCCATGTGCATGTTGACGGAGCGCGTCTCTTTAACGCGTGCGTGGCTGGCGGTTACTCGGCGGCGACATTCGCCAAGCATGCCGACACGTTGAGCGTGTGTTTTTCCAAGGGACTGGGTTGTCCGGTCGGCAGCGCCTTGGTTGGTCCGGCGGCGTTCATTGAACGCGCGCGTCGGTTTCGCAAGATGTTCGGCGGCGGAATGCGCCAGAGCGGCTTGCTTGCCGCCGCGGCGATCTTTGCGCTGGAGCACAACGTTGACCGCTTGGCGCACGACCACGCGAATGCGAAGGCGTTTGCGCGTGGCATCTCTGCCTTGCGCGGATTGCACCCACATGTCAGTGCTGAAGAGACGCCCACCAACATGGTGTTCTTCCATGTCGATCCATCGATCGGCACGGCGCAGGCCCTGTGTGCGCGCTTGGAATCCAAGGGTATTCGGATGATGGGTCTCGATCCGCAGCGCGTTCGTGCGGTAACGCATCGTGATGTTGATGCTGCTGGAATTGAGCGCGCGGTTCGTGAAATTGCCGCTGCTGTGCAGGGCAAGTGATCGTCAGAGCGTGCCCCGTGCGGGCACTTGATTAAGCAATTCGATCCACGCGAGGCGTTCAATCAGCCACGCGCCGTTTGCTTGGCGGCGGACTTCGATCCACCAGCGCGTGGGGACTGCGGCATAGCTTGAAGCGGTGGTGGTGCGGCAGCCCAGCAACACGATGCCGCATTCAGAATCCTTGGTGGCAATGGAAAGTTCCGTGACGGAATTTGATTCGATGCGGTGCTTGCCTTTCAAACTTTCAGCTGCGCGCATCAAGCGTTCCAAGTCATCGCCCGGGCTCTCTGGGCCGCCGTAGTGCATCGATGCATCGGGTGCGAAGCAGGCCTGAAATCGCTGCAGGTCGGCGGACTCGGCTGCCGCAACCAGTGCTTGAACGGTTTCACGCGCGTGCTCGCCTGGCGAAACTTGTACTGCCGCGAGTGCAAGAATTGCTGCTGCGCACACCATCATGGCCACGCCCGCCAAGATGGCGCGGACGCGGTCGGTGCGCGCTCCCCACCATGCGAGCGCGGCGGCCACCACCAGTATTGGAAAGGCCAGCGTCCACGGGCTTTCAGCAAAGAGCGCGGTGAAGAGCGGGGTGGATGGAAGTTCAATGTTCACAGTGGGGATGTCCGTGGCGACCGGGCTCCTGCACTCAGTCTGCCGCGCTCGTAGCCTATAGCGGTCATGGCTTCGGTTCCCACTGCCCAGCATCTTGATGGAGTTGCGGATCTTTCCGGAGCGTGCACCGGTTCATTGGGAATATTGGTAGCCGAGGGGCCATCACTTGCGCAGGCGCTCTCCGCGCTTGCGGATCCCGGGCCGCGCAGCAAGTACATCATGGTGTGTACGACCGGGGCGCTTCGACCGCTGGTTGCTGCGGGGATCGCGCCGGATGCGGTGGTGCTTGGTGTTGAGGAGCCGGACTTGGAGGCAATTCTTGGGCAACTTCCCGGGCGCCTGCTTTCCAGCACCACGCTCTTTGCTCCGGCAGTACTGGAATCAGCGGCGTCGCGTTGGTGGAGTGGGCCGATGCGCCTGACTGGTGAAGGTGGTAGTGACTCCGCGCAATTTGGTTCATTGGGCGCTGGTCGTGCGGAGGAGCGTGCGCATCGATTGCTTCGACATATTGGCTGTGATCCCGTGGCATTAGTCGGCGTGGATCCGCTTGGGCTTGATGGGGTGTGGCACGTCCGTGGCACCGCGTTGGATTCCGCGTGGAGCGCGCAACTCAACCCGTTCACCACACTTGCAACGCTGGAGTGGCGTCTGGGTATGCAGCGCCGTGAATTTCATGACTCGGCCATGCGTCGCGTGCGCGCCTTTGTGAGTGCGGATCGCGAAGCCGGGCTGAGGGTCCTTGATGCGGGCGCGGGAGTAGTGGCCGACGCAACAGAAATGTCGATCCGCGAAGTGCTTTTGCGACATGCAGTGGTTCGTCGACCGCTGCCACTGCCGCGTCGTTTGCCAGCGCCACGTATTGACATTGATGTGGGCCACGCGCGTCAAGCGCGCTCTATCGTCGGACTGATTGTTGCTGATTCGCAATTTGGTGGTACCGGAGTTCCGCGCCACTTGGATAGTGAATTTGGTGGCCGACCGGTCGTGGTGCGCACCATTGAGCGCATGGCAAGCGCGCAGTGCATTGAGCGCATTATTGTGTTAACTGACGCGCCGGACAGCATGAAGGAGCTGATTGGCAACGTGCGTGTGCGCGTTCCGGTGGAAGTAGAAACGTGCACTTGCCCGCTTCGTGGGGCGGAGTGGCAATCCATTGCTGCAAGTCGATTGTGGTGCGATTCCATGTGGGGCGGCGGCATCGGTGGAACCACCGTATTTGATGAGATGTTGGCTCCGCAGGCGATCGCTGATTGTCTTGCGGCGCGCCGCGTTGACGGGGCGATGATCATTGGCGCAGACTGGCCATTGGTGTTGATTGATGGAGGCGCTGGCATTGAGGACGTAGCCACGCGCTTTGAGGCGGTCGGCCGCCGGGGCGTGGTCTTTGGTGATGCTCCGCCGGGGCTTTCGCCGTGTGCTGCTGGTGTTGACGCACTGCGTTCGTTGGCGGAGCGAGGCCCGGGCGCAACGGTGGGAGCCATGGCTGGTTTGCGCGGCAAGTGGAATTACGATTTGCGTAGCTCGCCGCGCTGGGTGGTGCACGCGCCGTTCGCGGCACGCATTGCCACCGTGCGCGCCATCTTTGATTCCCCGCGTTCGAAGTTGCGTATGCGCCGTGGGCTGGAGCCGATCCTGCCAGAAAGTGGCAGTGCATTTCCGGGATGGACGGAAATAATTCCAGCATTGGAGCGGCAATATGCAGCGCTGCCGACATTTGCTCCGCAGCACTTACTCATTGAGTTGTGCACTGGTCGGTTTGCCAACGGCAGTGCCAGTCCGCATCGCTACGGAACTATTCAGCGACCACCGATGACCCATGCGCTCATGGAACGCATTCTGGAACAGTTGATTGATGCGCGCGATGTGGTCATCAGCTTTGCCGGATTAGGTGATCCGATGCGTCATCAAGAGCTGCCGACTTTCATTCGCATGGCAAAGAATGCGGGAGTGCGTGCGGTACATGTGCGTACGGAATTGTTGGCATCGTCCGGAGTGATTGGCGCGATGGTTGACGCAGGCGTTGATGTTGTCAGCGTGGAGTTGCATGCGGCGTGTGCGCACATGTACCGCGACACCATGGGATTCGATCGCTATGAAGATGCGCTCGCGAACGTGCGCCGATTACTTGATCTGCGTCGGGCCGCAGGCGGGGCGGATATCGATCTCTTTGGCTTGCCGTTTGTAGTGCCACGCATGCAGCGGCGTTCAGCAACTGTGGCAGATCTGGCTGGTTTTTGGCAAGAGTGGGGCCGCCTTGGCACCGCTGTACTTGAAGCGCCGCCGATTGCTTTCATGGGTGAAGAAGAGCGGGCCACCCACGACCGACTGGTGGACGCCTCCAACCCGCTGCGCAGCCAGCGCCGGGAACTGTGGCGGCGCATGAAGATCCTCTCCGATGGCTTGGTTCCTGCAGCAGAATGCGACCTCTTGGGGAGCACCGCGGTTGCCACCTTGGATCGGCTTGGCGTACTCGACGCATGGCGCGAGGTAGTCAGCCGGCGCCGGGATATTCGGCGCGAGAGTGGCGAGGGTTGTATTGAACTTCGCACTCGAACGCCCTGAGCGTGGACTGCCTACTATTCAGTGCATGTTCGACGCCGATGCAGTTGACTTCTCGCAGCCGGTAGCGCTCTTCCCGCTACCCACGGTGTCGTTGCTGCCGCACGCCTTACAGCCGCTGCATGTATTTGAGCCGCGCTATCGGAGCATGGTGATTGATGCGCTTGGGGCTTCGCTGACGGGCAAATTTGAACATGCAGCGCCAATTGCGATGGCAACCTTTTCAGGTGAGGAATGGCGTGATTCCTATGCAGGCGCGCCCGCGCTGCGCCCGGTGGTGTGCGTGGGTCGGATCGTTCAGCATCAGCGCCTGCTGGATGGCCGTCATGACATCATGTTGCACGGGGTTGCTCGCGCAAAGATTGTTGCGATGCATGAAGCGGACGATTCACGGCCGTACCGCATGGCGGATTTGGTGCCACTGGAGCCGCTCGAGATGAACCGTCCGCGCATGATGCGCGTTCGCCGGGCGATGCATGCATTGCTTGCGCGCCCACGCTTGGAGCGCGTCATCGCGGCGCGTCATGTACTTGATTGGTTTGCTCGTGATGACGTGCCGACTCATGCTGCGATTGAAGTGGCGGGGTATGCATTGGTTCGCAATGCAGAAGATCGATATCAATTGCTTGCCGAACCCAATGCGTTTCGGCGTGCGGGCATTGTGCGTGATGCGATTGTGGATCTGGAGCGCTTGATTTGTATGGCAGAACGCCAGCACAGCGCCGATTGGCCCAAGGGCGAGAGTTGGAATTAGGAGCGGGGTGAGCCGGGGGGCGCTGATGGCGCAAGAGGCGCGGATGGCACAAGAGGCGCGGATGGCGCGATCGGCGCCGCAGGCGTGCCTCCTGCTGACGCAGCATTCGAAACTGTTCGAAGGGCCGGCAGCTGTGCACGAGTGGTGGCGGCGTCCAGGGCGGTGTTCCACTCAACTACTTCAGTGGCGAAACGTTGCAGCAGCGGAGCGGGATCGCCTTCAATCACGATCTGAGTGATGGCGTCCCCTTTCACCAGCGCATCAACCACCGCTTGTCCCGATGCAACGGTGCCGAAGATGGGAATATCCAAATTCCAACGCGATTGCTCCTTCACCGTCACGAAGAACTGTGTTCCGTGCGCGCGTTGGCCGTCGGGAGACTTCTGCATGGCCACCATGCCTGGACCGTCAAACATGAGTTTGGCGCTGAATTCACGGCGAATGGTGTAGCCCGGATCGAACGACTGACTCGGCCCGCCACTTTGGCGCAAGACACGCGTCCAATCGTGAAAGGCACTGCGGTCGTAAGCGCCGCGCTGCACGAGATTGACAAAGTTGGCGCAGGAGATGGGAGCTTCCGCAACACGCAAAGTGATTCGAAATGTGCCGCGCGCAGTATCGATGCGCGCCGTGAGCACGGGGGCGGAGGTTGGGGCAGGGGCAGCAGGGGCAGGGGCAGAAGCGGGCGCGGCCGTAGGGGCAGAGGAAGGCGCAGGCGTCGGTGGTGCAGCGGTAGTCGCGTGCGGTCCAGCAACAAACGCAACGATGCATGCAAGTGCAAGTGCCATAGTTGCCAACACGTGGCGAGGTTTCCGTATGGGGCGGGCTGGGTTCATCATTGATGATTCATCGATCTTTCGCACTACCACCACTCGGGGTTGGTGCATCCATGTCGGTGGACTGATCGTCCGTCGACTCGCCGGCATTGAGTTGTGCGATGCGTTCATCGATGCCGCGCAGTCGCCATTGTGCGGTTCGCGTTTCCGCGTCGCAGGCCATGATGCGCTCCGCGAAGATTGCTCGCGTTCGTGGATCGCCGGCGGACGCTTGCTCCATGCGGACGGCGGTATCACGCACGAGTCGGCGCCGCTTGTCAATCAATTCTTGCAAGCGCCGCTGCGCCCCCAGAAGCGCAACCACCGTCTGTGGCGGCGCGCCGGATTGCGCACTCGCCACGATGGCGTCGAGCTCCTCGGAGTTGCCAGCACGCTTACTCAGTTCGCGACGCGATGCATTCAAGCGCAACTGCAGGTCGTACATCATGGCAGTGAGCGGCTCGCCCAGTGATGGCCCGCCGATTTCCGTGGCGCGTGCGACCGAGAGCTCCAATGCGCTTTCGGAATCAAAGATCCACGGCCAGATCGATCGATCAGCCGCATCACGCAGGAGTTCCGCCGCGGGCGCTGGAAGCATCTTTAAGAGCGCAAGCGCGGCATCATGATTGGCCGCACGCAACGGTGCTTCGGACGCGCGATCGCGCGCTGCGAACTGGTCGAGCAAGCGAATGCGCTCGTCGATGGTGGCCTGCGGAGCGGTGAGTTCCCACGCTGGGCCCCATGATTCTTCAAGCCGTGCGCGATCAAGGGCGGTATTCATCAGTTCCACGCGACGCGCGGCGATGACGCTGGCGAGGCGTGACCAATGTCGTTCCAGCGCACCTTCAATGCGGCGGCGGTCTGCACCGGTGATCCCGGATTCATCCAGCAAATCCGGGAGTCGAACCGCCGCGGCGGGATCATTGGCGGGTACATCATCACGCTTGACCACGCGCATGAACAGCGCCATTCCTGGCAGTTGTGTGGGTTCGCTTGTTCGAAGCGTTGCAGCACGCGTGATGAATTCCATGTCCGCCGCGGCAAGTGTCCGGCGCCAATCAATGGTTGCTTCCAGAAGTGCGGCAAGCTCTGGACCAGCCATTGGTTCCAACGAGCCAGTGGCAGTGGCACTTCGGTATGCAGCGGACAATCGAGAGTGAACGAGCGCGGATGCGTTGGCGTACGTCACCTTGGTGAGCGACTCGTACTGCAGGATCAACGAATCCAGAGAATCTTTCGCGCCCGGTTCGGCGCCCAGGGCTGCGGCGGTAGCGCGCATCTCCTCGGCCGTGGACGGCGCAGGCACCAGCGTGGCCATGAGTTCCGACTCAGCCGTGGCACGAGCGGCGGTGCGCGCGTCGCGGCTCGGATTCGCCCCGCTGCCATGCGCGGGGCGCGCGGTGGCGAGTGGAGGGGTGGGAGCGTTGTTGGTCGGCGCCGACGCAGGTGGGGTGACGGGCGCTGCAGGTGCTGGCGTCGCCGGTGGAAGCGGTGGCGTGGCATCCGGCGCACCCGCAGCGGGCGGCGCGGTCATGAGTGCAGCGCTGAGTATCGCGACGATCATCGACGACGAGCATATCCTCGGGGCATGCCCTCCTACTGGCTTTGCAAGACTGAACCCTCCGTCTATTCCATCACTGACCTGCGCCGCGACGGCGTGACGGGCTGGGAATGCATTCGCAACTACCAAGCGCGCAACTTCATGCGCGACTCCATGTCGCCGGGCGATCGGGTGCTGATCTACCACTCCAACGCGGAACCCACCGGCGTCGCCGGTATTGCCGAGGTGGTGGGCGAGGCGCGCGCTGATCCGACCCAGTTTGACCCAAAGAGCGAGTACCACGACCCCAAGTCAACACGCACCGCGCCGCGCTGGATGATGCGTGATCTGAAGTTCGTGGAGTGCTTCAGTCAGGTGGTGGCGCTGGAAGAACTGCGCACCGCGGCGGCCTTGCAGTCCATGGTTGCGCTGCAGAAGGGAAATCGCCTCAGCGTGACACCGGTCACTGCCGCGGAGTTTGCTGCGGTGCTGCAACTCGCGAAATCATCGAAAGGCCAGAAGCGCTGATTGGGGTATCGTTTACGGGTCGCTGGCATTCGCTGGCGCAAGGAGGACTTCGATGGGTGCAGGAATCGGAATCATCGCGCTGGGAATCATTGGCTTGATCGCCGTCGTCGCGCTCGGCCTCGTGCTGTGGGGAATTGGTGTTTACAACTCACTGACGCGCTCGCGCATCGCTGCGCAGGGTTCGTTTAGTGGCATTGATGTTGAACTCAAGCGTCGCCATGATCTGGTGCCAAACCTGGTCAATACGGTCAAGGGCTACGCGGCACACGAGAAGCAGACCTTTGAAAGTGTCATCTCGGCGCGCGCTGCGGCAGTGCGCCCCGGTATGAACATGGATGAGCGCCTCAAGGCGGAACAAGGTTTGGGCGGTGCGCTTGGTCGCCTGATGGCTGTTGCCGAGGCGTATCCAGACCTGAAGGCCAACCAGAATTTCTTGCAGTTGCAAGGCGAGCTCTCGCAGATTGAAAATCGAATCGCTGGAGCCCGTGGCGGATATAACGGCGCGGCGCAGACGTTCAATTCCATCGCACGGCAATTTCCTGCATTGTTCATTGCTCGCATGTGCGGGTTCCAAGACATGCCATTCTTTGAAGTGGATGATCCCGCGCAGCGCAATGCTCCGCAGGTTCAGTTCTGACGGATTTTGTTGGCATGGCACGCGAACGCATCGTTTCTGCAGCAGAACAAGCCACCGACGCCGAGCAGGCAACCGGTGCGCTTCGTCCTGTTCGCATTGATGAGTACGTTGGCCAGCGTGATCTCATTGAGCGGATTCGTATTGCCATCGAAGCGGCCAAGGGACGCGGCGAACCGATGGAGCATGTCCTTCTGCATGGTCCACCCGGGCTTGGAAAGACCACGCTTGCGCACGTGATCGCCGCAGAAATGGGTACGCGCGCGTATGTGACGAGCGGCCCGGCGCTCACCAAGGCAGCTGATCTGATTGGGACGCTGACCAAGATGGAGGCGCATGATGTCCTCTTCATTGATGAGATCCACCGTTTGCCCACCGCGGTTGAGGAATACATCTATCCCGCCATGGAAGACTTCCGCATCGACTTCACTGTCGATAGCGGCATGAACTCCAAGGTGGTGACCATCGGACTGCGACCGTTCACATTGATTGGTGCAACGACGCGCTCCGGTCTCTTGACGCAGGCGCTGCGATCACGCTTTGGCATTGCGCACAACCTGGGCTTCTATCCGGTGACGGACATTGTTGCCATCATGGCGCGCGCCGCCGGGTTGTTGCGGATGGATGGAATTCCCGCAAGCACC
>JBBAOD010000061.1:0-11524 GCA_040401635.1 Phycisphaerales bacterium | reverse complement strand
CGTCATCTTTCGCAACATATTGGGGGATTCATCATCACCGACGGTCCGCTCTGTGAACTTGTGCCAGTGCGCAACGCGCGCATGGACGCGCGCACCATCGTTGAGTGGGATAAAGATGACATTGATGCCATGGGCATGCTGAAGATGGACGTACTCGCCCTGGGGATGCTCACCGCTATTCGCAAAGCGATTGATCTTGGAAACAACTGTCCGGTGCCGGGCTGGCCGTGCGACAGTTCCGGCGCCGGAGCACTGACGTACTGCACTGTTCCTGCCGAAGACCCGGCGACGTATGAGATGGCGTGTCGCGCCGACACGGTGGGTGTCTTTCAGATCGAAAGCCGCGCGCAGATGAGTATGTTGCCGCGCCTGAAACCCCGCTGTTTCTATGACCTGGTGATTGAAGTTGCCATTGTGCGCCCGGGGCCCATTCAAGGAAATATGGTGCACCCATACCTGCGTCGGCGCGACGGCACGGATGCAACGCACTATCCCAACGAATCCATTCGCGCTGTGCTTGGAAAGACCCTTGGCGTGCCACTCTTTCAGGAGCAGGCGATGTTGCTTGCCGTAGTAGCGGCCGGCTTTACGCCTGGTGAGGCGGACAAACTGCGTCGCGCCATTGCTGCATGGAAGCGTTCCGGAAATCAGATTGCTGCATTCAAGGATCATTTGGAGTCCGGTATGCGTGCCCGTGGGTATTCCGACGAGTTTGCTGCACAGGTATTCGGGCAGATTCAAGGTTTCTCCGGTTACGGATTTCCGGAGAGTCACGCAGCGAGCTTTGCGCTCTTGGTCTATGTGTCGGCATGGCTCAAGTGCCATCATCCGGCAGCATTCACTGCCGCGCTTCTCAACAGTCAGCCGATGGGTTTCTACGCGTCCGCGCAGTTGGTGCGTGATGCGCGCGAACACGGGGTGGAGGTTCGCCCGGTTGATGTATTGGCAAGCGAATGGGACTGCACGCTGGAGGACGGTACCGCGCCGGGCGAGGATCGCGCCACCGACCATCAGCCCGGTGTGCACTCGTACGCCACACTTCACCCCACGCCTCACCCCACGCCTCACCCCGCGCTTCGCCTTGGCCTGCGCATGGTGACCGGCTTACGCGCCGAAGACGGCCACGCCGTGGCGTCCGTTGCACGCAGCCAGCGCTCGCAGGCAACGTTCGCATCGGTGGAATCCCTGTGGCGCGCGTCTGGCTGCAGCCTGCATGCACTCCGGCGGCTCGCGGCGGCGGATGCGTTTGCGGGCATGGGAATTTCCCGCCAGCAAGCACTCTGGCAGGTGCGTGCCTTGCGCGGCGGCGACACCCCCGTTCTTGACGATGCCGCCCAGCGCGGCGCCACGCTCTTTGACATGCTGCCGCAGCCATTGCCGCCAGTTCCAGCGCTTCGTTCCGTGGCTGCTGACTACTCGAGCACTGGACTTTCATTGCATGACCACCCAATTCGATTCCTGCGCGAATCAATCGCACGTCGCGGAGGAACTGAGTGCGCACAACTCCGCGCTATCGGTGCAGCATCCGAACGAGCCACCGCCGCCGTGGCTGGATTAGTGCTATGTCGACAACGCCCGTCCACAGCATCGGGAATCATGTTCATGACCATTGAGGACGAGACGGGCATTGCCAATCTCATCATTCGGCCCCGTGTGTACGAGCGAGTTCGAACGATCGTCCGCCACGCAACCACGATCCTGGCGGAGGGCACGGTTGAGCATCGTTCCGGGGTCACGCATCTGATCGTGCGTCGCATCACCGATCTATCAGAAGAATTAAGCCAGATGGCGATGGGCGATCACATCGCACAGAGTTCGCGAGACTTTCGGTAGCGATGACTGGCGGACACACTACCGAACACACGACCGATGTTCGCGTGCCCGCACTCTTGTTCCGAGCGTTACTTGCCAGTACCAGGCTTGCCGGCATTCGCTCCGAACTTCCCAGTTTGCATTTCTTTCATCGGCTGCACTTCGGCATCCAACGGCTTTCCTGGTACGGACTGCCCCTGCTTGCCGTCGGAACGCGGAATCGGTTGCGGCTCAACTGGCGGGCGCTTCGGCATCGGAATCGATGGTGGCAGCGGCTTCGGATGACGCATCGCTCCACGCTCACGGGGCGGGACCCAACCAGCAGGCGGCTGCGCACGACCGTTGTTACCCAGTGGTCCGCCACGGTAGTGATCGAGCAGCCCAGTGAAGCCCGCGTCGCCGCAGAAGAATTGGGCGGTTGCCACGCAGTTGGCGTCCCACTGCACGTCGCAGCACGAAGGCTGATACGCACACACGGTTTGGCAGCAGCCAAGTTCATTGCAGAACGGCGTGGCGTGCACTTGCAGGCAGCTACCAGCGCTTGAATCGCCGCAACTGTTCTGGTCGCAGCCACAGGAAGGATCCGCAGCGGCAAGATTCACGCAGGTGACGTCCCACGAGGTATCGCAGCAGAACGAGTCCACCAAGCACACGCGGTTGCAGCAACTCTCGTTGGAGCAGTTTGGCAGCGTGCTCGGCACACAGCAACTCTGCAGCAAATCACTTCCGCATGGTGGAACTGGGCATGCCTCATCCTTGGCGGTGCAGGTATCGCGAGCGACACCAGCGCAGACGCTGTCCCATAGGGTGTCGCAGCAGTACGCATCTTGCGCGCAGACCGAGGCGCAGCACGCTGCATCGTCGCATGCACCGCTGTCATGGGGGCGGCAGCAATTGCCGGCGCAGACATCGCCGCATACGTAACTGCATCCGCACGAAGTGATGGTGCGCGCAATGTCAACGCAGTCCGCGTCCCATTCCGTGTCGCAGCAGTAGGTGTCTTCTGCGCAGACCGCGGCGCAGCACACGGGGTCGCTGGATGCAGCGCCGGGGTGTGGTTCGCAGGATGGCCCGGCGCTGAAGTCACCGCACACTGGTCGTACGCACACGGCAGCGTTGGCTGGCAGAGAGGCCAAATTGACGCACGCAAAGTCCCACGCAATAGTGCAGCAGCTTGGGTCAGCCACGCACACCGCAGCGCAGCACAGGCCGCTGTCGCAACTCGGCAAATCATGCTCTACGAAGCAACCGCCGGACTCTTGCAGTCCGCAGGCACTTCCGCAACGATCCAGGGCGCCAGCGGCGCACAGTGCATCCCACGAAGCGCTGCAGCACAACGGGTCGTTTCGGCACACGGCATCGCAGCAATACGGGTCGTTGCAGTAGGGCTCTTGGTGAGGAATCAGGCAGGGCTTGTTGCATCCAGAGCCGCATCCGACGGCGCCGCAGCAATATTCGCGCGCGATGGAAACGCAGGCGTTATCCCAGTCAGCATCACAGCACGATGGGCTGATGTTGCACACGATGGAGCAGCATGAGCCATCTTCGCAGCCGGGGTTGTCATGCGTCTCAAAGCAACTGCCGCGACATGGGCAGGTCCAGCCACTGTTCGCGGGCACTTTGCACAGCGTGCGTGCGGTGGTGACGCATGCGCTGTCCCATTCGCCTTGGCAGCACGATGGATCCGCCGCGCAGACGCCGTTACAACATGATGAATCGCGGCAGCCTGGGTTGCTATGTAAGACAAAGCAATCGCCCTCGGCTGGGCACCCTTCAGGCGCCGGGCAGACGGCCGTTGCCACCAGCACGCATCCCTGATCCCACGCTGTGAGGCAGCACGATGGATCAACACTGCAAACCGCGCGGCTGCAGTCCGCATTGGCGCATCCCGCCGATGCGTGCGCGGTCAGGCAACCCTCACGTCCAATGGTGACTACAAACGGCGCGTCGCAAATGAAGGTGGCCTCGCGTGCGCACACAGCGTCCCAGCGGGCTTCACAACAGTAGGGGTCAATCGATGCGCATACGGCGGTGCAGCACTTGCCATCGCTGCAACCACGGGTGTAGTTGGGAATCCAGCAACTGCGCAGCGAACCATCATTCGATCCGCACACATCGGCTGGATCGGCGCACGCGACACCCGCGGTGGACACGCACAGGTCATCCCACTGATCGGAGCAGCAGAATGAATCGATCAGACACACTGCCGTGCAGCAGGTTCCGTCCGCGCAGTTTGGGGCAGCATGCGGCGTGTAGCAACTCCCGGAGAGCGGATCGCCGCATTGGTCGCAGACTTCAACAGCTCGTGCGGCGCACTTTGCATCCCACCCAATCTGGCAGCAATATGCAAAATCTGGTTCCGCGCACACTTGGCTGCAGCAGCCAGGCTTGTCGCAGCCCACGGCGGTTGGATGCGCGATGTAGCAACTTCCATTCACTGGCAGCGAAGTCACCGGATCAAGGCAGCCGGGCTGCGATGAGCACAGGTCATTGGCAATCTCAACGCACGCTGCGTCCCAGGTGACGTAGCAGCAGTACGGATCGCGCTGGCACACCGTTTGGCAGCAGAATGAATCCGCGCAGCCGATGCGCGCGTGAACGACGAAACAACTTGCTTCACGTCCTGCGTCTAGATCGCCGCCGCATGCGCAACTTTCACTGCTGCAACTTGGCGTGACCAAGGCAACCTGTGTGCAACTGATGTCCCAAGAAGAAGTGCAGCAGAACGGGTCGAGCGCGCACACTGCTGCGCAGCACAGGCTGTTGCTGCAGTACGGTGTTGAATGCGCGATGCAGCACGGTCCGGTGTTCACCGAGCCGCAGCCTTGGCAGGAAACCGCTTGCGTATCAACGCAACTTTGATCCCAGCCGGTGGTGCAGCAATATGGATTCAAGTTGCAAACGGTGGTGCAGCAAGTGGAATCGTCGCAATAGGGCAGGGTGTGCACCGCATCACAAGCACCGCTTCCTTCAGCACCGCAAGCGAGGCAATTAGTGGTGGCAAGTGTGACGCAGTCCGAGTCCCACGCAGAATTGCAGCACGCTGGGTCGATGGCGCAGACGCGCTCGCAGCAACTTGAATCGCTGCAGGAGGGGGTCGAGTGCGCGACGTAGCAACTGGCCGTAGTGCTTCCGCACGTCTGGCACGTGACGGCTGCTTGGTTTGCGCAGGACTGGTCCCACACGACGTTGCAGCAGCCCGGGTCGACATTGCAAACGGCGTTGCAGCAGTCGGCGTCCGAGCAACTCGGTCCGGTCTGTGACTCAAAGCAACTGCGGAAAGTTCCGTCTTGGTTTGGCTCGCCGCATCCGGTGACATTGGCAGTGCAGGATGGATTGCGGACGAACGGCGAGTCGCTGGTTGGCGTGATCGCCGTTGGACCTTTGGTTAGGCTGCCGGCGTTGCGGCATCGATAGATGTGCGGCGGCGCGAACGAATCGGATGGATCGCCCACTGGCCCGATGTACGCCTTGCCGTTGTCAGCAAAGATGCAACCGTAAATATTCTGATCGGTGCCACGAACGATGGTGAGCGTGTCAACAATGGCATCCCACGGTGGCAGCGCCACTGTGCCAGGCACGGTCCACGCCAACTCGCAGACCTGTGCGGGATCAACGGTGGAGGGCACATTGACGCGCTGGCCAACGGTGGGATATGCGCGGGCGTTGGCGGGATTTGGATTGCGAAAGACAATCAGATGGGTGACATTCGTGGTGTATTCCGCAGGAAATACCCGTCCGTTGGCTGCGGGGCCGGTTGGGAACGCCAGGGAGGTCTTGCCGTAAAAGATGAATGGCACCAGTGCTGGCGGTACGTCGGCGAGTACATCACCGGTAAACGATGAATCCGCTAGCAGCCCCAATCCACGCGACGCGGTGTCGAGCGGATTGGATACCCACGCCATCCCGGAAAGCGGCTCCACGACCGCGATCGTTCCGCTCACTTGGTCGGTGCCGGAGCTGTTGTTGGAGCGGGCGATCTTGATGTAGAACCAACCGTCCAGAAACGTGCGCACGGTGGGGGCGCCGCCAACCACACCATTCACGGTCGGTGCGCTTACAACGCCCACCGCAGAGGTTGGAATGCGTATCTCCACATACCGTGACTGCGGAACGGTGGGGTCGGTCTGATCGTTCGGTTTGCGAACGCGCAATTCTGACAGGGTGACCCGGGGGAGTTTGCCGATGGAGGCATTGGATGCCATCGCGACCAACTGACCGAGGTAATTGCGGTCGACGTTATCGATGGCACCGTCGAAATTGAAGTCGCCAGAGATGCAGTACACCGGTTGGCCAAGCATGCAACTTGACCACACGTCAATGTCAGCCTGATTGACCAAGTTGTCCGCGTTTAAGTCACCAAGCCACGTGGAGTTGGCAGCGGTGGTGCATGCAGCGGATGGGTCGTTGCACTGCGCTGCAGCCGGTCGCGCCACCATGCCAACAACCGCCATCAAGATGACGAGCAGGCAGGACGGTAGTACGGAGCGAGGGGACGGCATGGGAGACCCTCAGGGTATACGCAACTGGACACCCAGAATCCCCGGCAATTCGCCCAGATTCGAGACATTCTCAGCCGCGGATCTGCGGCAGGAGTTCAGGTGGCGCCGGCTTTTCGCGCCCCGTCCAACCCGCCGTAGGTGCGTCGCCGCGCGGCAAAGTCGGCGAGCGCCGTTTGTAGTTCCGGGACCTTGAACTCCGGCCACAGCACGTCGGTCACGAAGATCTCCGCATAACTCACCTGCCAGAGCAGGAAATTCGACAGTCGGCGCTCTCCGGCGGTCCGAACCAAGAGGTCCGGGTCAGGCAGTCCGTGGGTCTCAAGGGCCGCGGACATGGTCGATTCATCGATCGCCGCCGGGTCAAGATCCCCGCGCCGGACCCGAAGGGCGATGGTCCGGACGGCGTCGACCATTTCCTGCCGAGAACCGTAGTTCATGGCCAGGCACAGGGTCATGCCGGTGCAGTTGCTGGTCTCGTCCTCGGTGCGGTCGAACTCGGCGAGCACCGCGGCGGACAGTCCCTCGCGGCGACCAATGCGGCGGAACCGAATGTTGTTCGCCAGCATCATCTGCCGTTCCAGTTGCAGTTGATGACGTGCCAGCTCCATGAGCGCCGAGACTTCGTCTTCTGGTCGTTTCCAATTCTCACTGGAGAAGGAATACAGCGTGAGTGCTTCCACTCCGATGCGAGCGCACTCTTCAACAATGGCGCGCACTTTTCGTGCGCCTTCGCGATGACCGGCAATGCGCGGCAACCCACGCGCGGCTGCCCAGCGTCCGTTGCCGTCCATGATGATTGCAATGTGACGGGGGACGCTCATTGCTTACGCGGTGGCGAGCGCCACGGCGCGCCGACCGTCCACCAACGTTTGGGTTCGCTCCGGTCCAAGACTAACTACTTCTACCGGCACGCCGGTGATTTCCTCAATGCGCGCCAAGTACCGCTGTGCCTCTTGTGGCAGCGTGGTGCGGTCGGACGCATCGCGAATCTCTGCACTCCAACCCGGCATCGTCTCGTAGATGGGCGTGACGCCCTCCAGTCGATGAGCATCAGGAATGAAGCGATCCGTGGTGGTTCCGTTCGGCAATCGATAACCAACGCACAACTTGATTTCATCAAATCCGGACAGGACATCCAGCAGGGTGCACGCAATTCCAGTGGCTCCACACACCATGACGCTGTAACGAACTGCCACCAAATCAAGCCATCCGCAGCGGCGCGGGCGACCAGTGGTGGTGCCGTATTCCCGGCCGCGTTCGCGAATCCGGTGCCCCAGATCATTGTCAAGTTCGGTGGGAAACGGTCCCGCGCCAACGCGGGTGCTGTACGCCTTCATGATTCCCAACACACGTCCAATGGCGCTACCGGGAACGCCGGTACCGGAAGGAATACCCAATGTTGAGCAGTTACTACTGGTCACATACGGGAACGTTCCGTGGTCAATGTCCAAGAGGCTGGCGTTCGCGCCTTCAAAGAGAATGCGCTTCCCAGCGCCCATGGCGTCATGAAGTGCGTACACGGAGTCATCCACGTGCGGTCGCAGGCGTTCGCCAAACTCGGCGTACTTGGTAGCCAACGCATCTGGGTCAAGTGGCGCAGTGTGCACACCGAGCGCCTCGAGTTCTGCAGTGCGCAGGGTGCAAATCACATGCAGGCGACTGCGCAGGTATTCGGGGTCAAGGAGATCGCCCACGCGAATAGCGGTCGAGCGTCGAATCTTGTCTGCATACGCTGGACCAATGCCGCGGCGCGTGGTGCCGATAGAGAGGTTCCCTTGCGCATGCGCGGTCTTGGAACTGAGGTACTCCTCCAGCGCTGCATCCTGCTCCTTGTGATAGGGCATGACCACGTGGGCTCGATCACTGATACGCAGGTTGGTGCCAACGCGAATGCCGCGCGTGCGGAGTGCGTCGATCTCTTGCAGGAGTTTCTCCGGATCAACCACCACGCCGTTACCAATGACGCAGGTCTTGTCGCCGTACAGAATTCCGGAAGGGATCAGGTGCAGCGCGTAGCGCTCATCGCCCACCTGCACGGTGTGACCGGCATTGGCGCCGCCGTTGTAGCGAACGATCACGTCATGCTCAGAGGTGAGCAGGTCAACGATCTTGCCTTTGCCTTCGTCCCCCCACTGAAGTCCAACAACGGCGGTATGGGCAGTTCGATTAACGCGGTGTCCAGTGGTCACGGGCGGGGCTCCGGTGCGAAGTTGCGGCGTTTGCCGCGAAGCGAGGAATGGTAGCGCACCGCGCGCAGGTTGTTCCTACGATTGCAGATCATGGCCACCGCGCTCACCATCGCCGGGCAGGGTTCGCCCGACGCATACGCCATGCGTGTGGATCAGGCCCTTGCTGGCATCACGCCGCAGTTTGCGGGCGCGTATGTTCACGTTCCGTTCTGTTTCCATAAGTGCCATTACTGCGACTTTTATAGCTTTGTTGATACCCAAGATCGTCAGGAGGCCTATGCCGCACGTGCCGATCAGGAATTGGCAGCTATGGCGCCTTGGGTGCACGCGCCGCTGCACACCGTGTTCGTTGGTGGTGGAACACCCACGCTGTTGCGGCCGCCGGTATTGCGCGCGGTTCTGGGCTCCATCCGCAATCGACTGCCGCTGGCGCCTGGTGCGGAATGGACCGTGGAAGCCAATCCAGAAACCGTGACCGCTGAAGTGGCGTGCGCACTGGTTGAGAGCGGCGTGAACCGCGTCTCCTTGGGCGCACAGAGTTTCAACGAACGTCACTTGAAGACGCTGGAGCGTTGGCATGATCCAGCAAGCGTTGCGCGCGCCATTGGATTTCTGCGCGCTGCTGGTATTGAACGCATCAATGTGGATCTGATCTTTGGCATTCCTGGTGGCACACTTACTGAGTGGGAATCGGATCTGCGCCAAGCACTGCAACTGGGAACCGATCATCTCAGTTGCTACGGTCTGACCTACGAGGCAAACACCGCGATGACCGTGCGTATGGAGCGCGGCGAATTTGAGCCCTGCGATGACGGCCTGGAAGCGAACATGTTGGAGCGCGCCGCCACCGTCTTGCGCGATGCTGGCTTTGCTCATTACGAAGTCAGTAACTGGGGGCGGATTCGGAACGGCGATCCGCACGCCGAAGAGTGTCGGCACAACTTGCTGTATTGGCGTAATCGCGATTGGCTTGCCATTGGGCCCAGTGCATCGGGTCATGCCCAGGGCGTGCGCTGGAAGAATGTCCCGCGCTTGGGTGATTGGCTTGCCGCCGAAGGTACGAGCCCGGCAGTTGATGTGGAGCGAGTGACGCCGGACATGCGCGCTGGTGAGCGGCTGATGATGGGATTGCGGCTCCACGCTGGCATTTATGAAGGTGAACTTTCCGAGATTCTGCAACTTGGCGAACGCGGCTCGGAGCGAGCGAGCGCCATTGCACAAGCAGTTGCTGAGGGCATGATGGAACACACCGGAGCTTCGCTGCGATTCACCGCCGCGGGCATGATGGTTGCCAATACAGTCCTGGCGCGCCTGGTCTAAGGGGCTGGGAGTAACCATTGGAATGACCCCGGCCACCCGCGACACGGGAGATTTCTGGCACCCCAAAGTGCATTTTTGGGAGTTTCCGGAGGATCTCGCCCCTTCCTTGGGAAGTTTGGGAATGAAAGCGCCCGCAGATTCCGATACTGATGGTTCATGCTTCCCGCTCCGCTCCGCCTCCTCCGACCCGGTGACTGGGCCAAGAACGTCTTCGTTCTGGTCCCACTTGTCTTTTGGCTCGCTGGCGAAGGTCGTGGTGCGCAGCCAGAACAGATCGCGGAGCAACTGTGGCACGTGGCGCTCACGGTGATTGCATTCTCCATGGCGGGCAGTGGCTTCTATGCAGTGAACGACGCGCTCGACTTTGAAGAAGATCGCAAGCATCCAACCAAGCGTCGCCGGCCGGTGGCATCGGGCGCGATTACCCCGCAGTTTGCAATAACGATTGGTGTGGTACTGGTCGTTGGTTCCATTGCCGTGGCGTGGTACGTGCGTCCGGCAGTCCTGGCGGTGATCGGTACGTACATCGCTCTGCAGGTGGCATACAACGTGAAGTTGAAGCGGGTACGGCTCCTTGACGTGTTGACGGTGGCGAGCGGATTCGTACTGCGCGCCATTGCTGGCGCGTTGGCACTTGGCATTGCTGTGTCGACGTGGCTGGTGGTGGTGGTCTTTGCACTCACGCTGTTCTTGGGATTCGTCAAGCGCCTTGGTGACCTGCGTGCCGCAGACCTGGCGCGTGCGCAGGGCGACAGCACCGACTGGAAACCACGTGCTGGCTACGACAGTGCCGAAGATCTCAACTGGCTTCTTGCCACCACTGGAGCCATCACCATGATGGCGTACTTGGTCTACGCGCTGAGTGATCATGCGCGCGGCATCTTTGGTGTGCGCGCCACTGGATTTGCATTGCTCGCGCCACTGGTATTCGTGGTGATCCACCGCCTGTATTTGCGCGCAAATTCTGGACGGGCTGAGAGTCCAGTCACCGTTGTCCTTGCTGATCGCAGTGCACGGGCGGCATCGCTCCTCTTTGCCATTGGCGTGCTGGTGGTGCTGTTCTGGCCGCCTGCCGAAACTGCACTCGGCACACTCTTCAAGTAAATTCAACGCGTGGACACACTCACTCAGAGCAATCGCGGTTGGTGGAGGAGTGCGCCGTGCGTATTGGCGTTGCTCTTTGCATGTGCCGTGCTGCCAGTCATTATGTTTGGGAGTGACGCCACTAGCGAAGCCTCCGACGAAGCGGCTGCGCATCTGCCCACCGTGCGACCGTTTGCTGCGCAGTTACCAACGCCGGACCTGCACGATTACCCAAGCGCTCCTGGTCCGGGCTATCACTTGCTGATGGCCGTTCCTGCACGGCTGGGCGTTGGCGTGCAGGGACTTCGCATCATTGGATCGCTGGCGGGATTGGCACTGGTGCTCTTGGTGTGGCGCACCGCGGCGCGCGCGGCAGGGCCTGCAGTGGCGCTAGCGCTGACCTTGCCGCTATTGATGTCGACCTATGTGCTCAGCGGTTCTGCGTGGCTGACGACCGATGTACTTTCGGTCCTGATTGGAACCACCATGGTGGCGATCGCCGCGTGGTGGATGCCAACCACGCGTACGTTTCTAACGCTCGCCGTACTGTTTGTTGCCGCGCTTTCCGTGCGACAAACCAACGTGTTCTTGGCTGGGCCGATCCTGGCAGCCGGCATT
>JBBAOD010000060.1:0-11554 GCA_040401635.1 Phycisphaerales bacterium | reverse complement strand
GAACTCGCGCCCATGCGCATTGTGGTGGATCATGATCGCTGCCACTCCTGCGGCGTGTGCACCGCGGTGTGCACTAGCAACGTTCGAGTGCATGAGGAAATCAAAGACTTCGGCATGGTGGTCGACGCCGGATGCATGAAGTGCATGGACTGCGTCAGTAGCTGTCCGAACGAAGCACTGAGCTTTGGAATAGGCAAGCCAGCGGTACTGATTGATCGCACTGCCTCGCGCTCTGCGGCTGCAGCGGAGCGACGTTGGGACCTTTCTTGGACAGAAGAGATTGTGTGTGCGCTGCTTGGCGTACTAACGCTCTTTGCAGTGCGCGGCATTTACATTGGCGTACCACTTCTCTTTGCATCGGGAATCGCAGCGTGCACGGTGTTTGTGTCATGGAAGGCGTGGCGGATCGTGCGCGATCCTTCGGTTTCATTTCATGGAATGCGATTGCGCCTCAAGGGCAAGTTGGGACCATCCGGCATCGCCTGGCTGGCCGCCACCGCGCTGCTACTCGTCAGCGTTTCGTACGTTGGTGTACTGAACGGAATCACTTGGCTCGCAGACCGCGCCGATGCGCGCGTCACTCTTCCAGCGGAATACATCTTCTCCACCGATGCGCAAGCGCCGGAAGCATCCATGCAGCAAAGCGCCGAACGCGCGCTGCAGCTCTATGCACTGGTAGCAGCCGCGCCGGAAGGCTGGTCGATCATTCCAGCTGGATGGCGGCAAGTTGACTTGCGCCGCGCCTATTTGAGCGCAGCGATTCGGGACATGCCAACGGCCGAACGTCTGGTGCGTGGCTCATGGAAACGTGATGGAGCCGATGAAGCGACCGCCGCGGTCATCGGGCGGATCATTCGTTCGTTTGTCTCACGTTCGCCGGATGCCATTGCGTGGTACGACGAAGCCCTCGACGCACATCCGGAGTGGCAGCGCTTGCGTGAAGAACAAATCACTTGGCTTGATCAAGAAGGTGAATACGCGCGAGTTATTCAGAGCGCTCGCCAAGGGCTCGCGGCGCGTCCCAACGATTTGCTTGCGATGCGGCGCCTGTCGCTGGCGCTGGTCGAGCGCGGAACGATGCCACTGGAAATTGACGAGGGCGTTGAGTTGATTCGGCAAACCATCAGCATGGTTCCCAACAATGGATTTGCCCATGCCGCCCTTGCGCGCGGCCTCATGCGCCAGCAGCACGTTGACCAGGCGATGGCAGAGTTCGCACGCGCGCTGGAGCTGGAGCCAAATTCTGAAGTGATTCGATCAATGTTTGAAGAGGCTCAAGCGCAGCGAAGCGCGGCCGAATCAGGCGGTTGATTGCGTGGGTGACTGGCGATTTAACTCGCCGATCCCCAATGACCAAGCAGGACTCCCAGGTCGCCACCTCCAACGATGCCGTCATCATCTAGGTCAGCGCCGCAGTCATAGCCGCTCGTGCCCCAGTCGCCCAGCAATGCGCCGAGATCTGCCCCGTTGGTCAGGCCGTCTTTATTCAAGTCACCCACACCGGCGGCGGTGCGTGCGAGCCGGACCGCTACGCCGCTATCAATTCTTCCCCATCCGGTGCGTTCATCGAAGCCTGCATTTGAAACATCGGCGCATGACTGCACCAGCAATTGAATCAGTTGTGTTGGTGAAGCGTTCGGCGCAACCGCGCGCATCAGTGACAGGGTGCCGGTTGCAAACGGCGCAGCCATACTGGTGCCGGACTTGAACTCAACGCTTTCGGTCCCAACGCAGGAAAGAATGGAGGTGCCCGGTGCGGCAACGTCAACCTCTGGTCCGATCGCGGTTGATCCCGCTGGCGAGTCGAGCGCATCAAGTGATCCAACCGCAAGCACTTCCGCCCAACGCGCTGGCCATGCCACGCCACCCAAGCCGGTGTTTCCCGATGACGCCACTAACAGCGCGCCGCCACCAATGGAGTACGTCACCGCGTCATGCAGGTACTGGGTGCCTACGGAATATTGCAGACTCATGTTGATGATGTTGGCGCCGTGATCAGTGGCCCAGACCAGGCCATCGGCAAGCCAACTTGAGTAGCCAGTGCAGCCACTCAGAACAACTACCGGCATGATGCGTGCCCGCCAATCAAGGCCAGCAATCGCTACGCCGTTGTTGCCAGAAGCGGCGGCGATTCCAGCGACGTGCGTGCCGTGATCGGAGCATTGATCGGCAACATCAGTGGTGCCAGCCGGAACATTCCAGCCGGCCATCATGCGTGGCGCAAACTCAACATGTGCAGTCATGCCGCTATCCATGACGGCAATCACCGTCGATGCCGAACCGGTACTCACATGCCACGCAGCGCGCGCACTGACATCAGCGCCTGGCAATCCGGAAAGCCCATTGATGATTTGACCAGTGTTCTCCAGCCCCCAGCACTGCGCGTAGTACGGATCGTTCGGCGCTGGTGCATCGCTGGCAATGCCACCGATGACGTCTAACTCGGCAATCTCAATGGTGCCGCGTGCAGCTTGGAGACGAGCAATCAGCGCGGGTGTCGCGGTGCCCGCAGGTACAGCAATGTGTTGCCAGCGATCCAGTCCAAGGGCGGTGGCGCGCGCAGCATTACTGAAGCCAACCGTGGATGCGCGCGTGGCGCTCGTTGCACCTGCTTGCGTGAGCACCTTGGTCAGCGTGGCATCGCGAAGTCCATTCGCTTGCGTGACAGTGACCACGTGGTTGACGTCAATACTGATGCGCGCACCGGCCACGAGTTTCACCATGACATGGTCGCTCGACCATCCACCCGTGCGATCCGCGGCCCATATCCATTCATCCGCGGCACCGACTGCAAGCGCTGGCGCTGTTGCCAACACAGGCGGCGCAGCGCCCATTGTTGGCGCAACAACCATGAACGCGGCAAGCGCGGCGCCGGAGAAGAGTGGGTTGGTGAGTAACGTCATCTGCAGAATCAATACGCCTCCCGGTAGCCGGGTGGTCGGGAAAGTTGGAACCTGTTCAACAGTAAGGTGTGAGCGCTCCGGCGCCATGAAAATCGCCCGAGTCTTTCGTGAAAGTCCGGGAACCCGCCGCGGAGCGTGAGATTTGCGGCGAACACGCGCGACCGATAGCATGAGGGCGATCCATCCGAGTATCCGGATGGTCGGATTGATCCCCGTTCCGAACGCACATTTCTCCCAGCACTGGAGCCGACATGTCTGACAAGCGCTACCTGTTCACCAGCGAATCCGTCTCGATGGGCCACCCTGACAAGCTTGCTGACCAGATCAGCGATGCCGTCCTCGACGCGATGCTCGCGCAGGATCCTTCGAGCCGCGTGGCATGCGAAACCCTGGTGACCACGGGCCTGGCAGTCATTGCTGGTGAAGTAACCACCAACGCCGTCGTCAACATTCCGGACATCGTTCGCGAAGCAGTCCGCAAGGCTGGCTATGACAGTGGAGACAAGGGCTTTGATTACAAGAGTTGCGGCGTCAGTGTGGTGCTCGGCAAGCAGAGCGCGGACATTGCCATGGGTGTTGACCGCGAAGGCGCAGGCGACCAGGGCATGATGTTCGGATTTGCGTGCAAAGAGACTCCGGAATTCATGCCGCTGCCGATCGCCATTTCGCACGAACTGGTGAAGCGCCAAGCCGTTGTTCGTGAGAAGAACATCATCAAGGGCCTTCGCCCCGATGCCAAGAGCCAAGTCACCGTTGCCTACGTTGGCCTCAAGCCAACGCGCATTGACACCGTGGTGCTTTCCACGCAACATGACCCGATGTGGAACGGCGTTGCTGGGCAGAAGAAGCTCAAGGCCGAGGTCATCAAGCACATCATCAAGCCAGTGCTTGGTAAGTGGTGGAACGATCAAATCATCATCCATGTCAATCCAACCGGGCAGTTTGAAATTGGTGGTCCGCACGGCGATTGCGGCCTCACTGGTCGCAAGATCATTGTGGACACCTACGGTGGCCGCGGCCGTCACGGCGGCGGCGCATTCAGCGGTAAGGATCCATCAAAGGTCGATCGCAGTGCTGCGTACATGGCTCGATACATTGCCAAGAACATCGCTGCTTCCGGCCTCGCCGATGTCTGCGAAGTGCAATTGAGTTACGCCATCGGTGTGGCCAAGCCAACCAGTGTGTTGGTGGATACGCAGGGCACGGGAACGGTTTCAGACGAATGGCTCGCCGAAGAAGTGCAGCGCCAGTTTGAGCTCACCCCGAAGGGCATCATCAAGTCGCTCGGTTTGCGCAAGCCGATTTATCACGCCACCGCTACGCACGGTCACTTCGGTCGCCGCCCGGGCGAGTGCGGTGAAGGCACCTTCAGTTGGGAGAAGACCGACAAGGCCGATGCGCTCCGCAAGGCCGCTGAGAAGGCGGGCGTGATCAACGCCCCGCACGCAGTGGTTGAGCTGAAGCCAACCAAGAAGTCCGCCGGCACTGCCGGTTCCAAGGCGAATGCCAAGCCCACTGCCAAGACCAGTTCTAAGGCCAGTTCCAAGGGCAAGCGCCACCTGGCCATGGCATGACCGGAGCTTCTGAGTGACCGTCCCCGCCGAAAGCACATCCGTCACGAATACCCCACGAATGTCAGCACCATCGCCTGCCCGCGTTGCGGCCCTTGACCGCCTCGCGCGGCAGGCGGGTCGCTTTCCTGATCTTGAGTTTGTTGACATGGGCGTTGCGCCCACTGCCGACGGCATTGCTCTGGATGCCCGTGATGTTTCACTGGCACGCGCCATTGAACACACCGTGGCGCATCGGTGGATGACGCTGACCGCCATTGCCCGCGCCTGCATTGATCGACGCTGGGAAAATGTGGATTCGCGCGTACAAGCGGCATTGCTTGCGGCGGGTGCGCAACTGTTCTTGTTTGGCAACGTGGCCGATCACGCAGTGGTTGATGACACGGTGGAGTGGTCCAAGGGCAAGGGCCATCGCGGTGCCGCCGGCTTCGTGAATGCAGTGCTGCGCAAGATGATTGACTTGCGTGGTGACTTTGTAGAAGGCGCCGACGCCGCTCCGCGTGTGTGGCGCGATCGACGCGACCTGGTGCCACTTGCTGATGGTCGCGCCATGCGCCTGAAGCGGCCGGTGTTCTCTGATGATCGCGTCTTGCGCGTCGCTGAAGCAGCCAGCGTTGGCGAGGATCTCTTGCTGCACTGGATCAATTCCGCGGGACAGGACCTCGCTTTCAGTCGCGCGGTGCATTTGTTGCGCCCAGCGCCCACGGTGATCTCTGGTGTTCCGGAGCAAGCAGTGCTGCCAGATGCGCCGTTTACATCCAATCTCACGCCGCATAGCGATCCCGGTTCATTCGTATGGAACGGTGATCATTCTTCGCTCATCGCGCTGCTCACCGCCTATCCGGAAGCGCGTGTGCAGGACTCCGCCAGTGCGCAACCGATGCGGCTTGCCGACAGCCTGCGTCCCAAACTTATTCTTGATGCGTGTGCTGGACGTGGAACCAAGACGCGGCAACTTGCTGCGTTGCATCCGACCGCAGAAATTGTTGCCACCGATGTGGATGGTGCGCGCTTGCGTGCGTTGGCGCTGGCATTTGTTGATCATCCACAGGTGAAGGTGACGACGCCGGAGGGCTTGCGCCGGATTGTTGGCCAGGTTGACCTCTTGGTGCTTGATGTTCCGTGTTCAAACACAGGCGTCTTGTCGCGCCGGCCGGAAGCGAAGTATCGATTCAATCGGGCGCGGCTCGATTCCATCACGGCGGTGCAGCGCGATATCGTGGAAGAACATCGCCCGTTCCTCACGCCCAACGGTTCGGTGCTGTACAGCACTTGCAGCCTCGAGCCGCCGGAAAACCTTGCTCAGGCGCAGTGGGCGGCCGGCCGGATTGGTCGCCGTGTTGCCCGAACCGAGGTTCGTGAGCCTCGTGGCATGCCCGGGGAGCCAGATTCGGCGTACGCGGACGGTGGCTTTGGCGCGCTGATTTCGCCAGCCTGAACCGATATCGAACCGAGATACCGCGCCGGCGTGCAATATGTGCGCCGAGCATTGGTATGATTTTCCGATTCGCCAGTTCGGATCTACCGCGGAGTCCTGCATGCCAGCGCCGATGACCGTTACCGAGATTCTTGACCCGCAATGCGTGGTCGTTCCACTCGTCGCTCATACCAAACGAGAAGCCATCGATGCGCTTGTTGATGCGCTTGCGCTGACTGGGCGGATTTCTGATGCCAACGCCGTGAAGAAGGCGGTCTGGGAGCGGGAGCAACAGCGCTCCACCGGTATTGGTGAAGGTCTTGCCATTCCGCACGGCAAGACGTCCGCTGCGCACGGCCTGTGCTTGGCGGTCGGCCGCCTCGCAACCCCCATTGACTATGACTCCATTGACCGTAAGCCAGTACGGTTGGTGGTGCTGTTGGTTTCGCCACCAGAGCGCACCAGCGACCACATTCAGGCGCTCGGTCGGATTTCACGGCTGATGACCAATCCGGCGTTCCGTGAACAGGTGTACGCCGCCGCTGATCCGTTGCAGTTGCTGCAGTTGTTCCGCGCTGCTGAGCGTGGGTAAGTGGCAGGCCGGTCACTATCGGCGGCCACAGCAGCTCGATGCAATGATGGCGATGTTGGGGGAGCCGTGGCAGAGATACACCGGAAGCCCCCGGAGCTTGCCTAGAATCATTGCACCATGATGGTTCCCATGCATCTCTCTCGCATTCTGATCCGCGAGATGGCGGATATGCAGGTGATTGAACTCACGGAGACCGGTGGTACCCGCA
Source organism: Phycisphaerales bacterium (assembly GCA_040401635.1). Taxonomy (GTDB): domain Bacteria; phylum Planctomycetota; class Phycisphaerae; order Phycisphaerales; family SM1A02; genus UBA966. Next base: position 4,863 of record JBBAOD010000060.1, on the reverse strand, counting down.
AGTTCCCGATTGTGATTGGATTGCCCGAGGCATTCGCGATTGATCGTCGCATCAAGGGTGTGCAGATTCCAAGACCGCAGACGCATGATTTGCTTGCGGAAACCATTCGCGCGCTCGGGGGCACGCTCAAAGCGATTCACATTCATGACCTTGATCATGGCACATTCTTTGCCAAGCTGATGATCGAGCGCGACGGCGAGATCATTGAGGTGGACTCGCGCCCGTCCGATGCCATTGCGCTTGGTGTGGCCGATGGTGTGCCGATGTTGGTGGACGAAGCTGTACTGAGCGAAGCCGCTGCCGAAGCACTCATTGAACCCGCGCCATCGGTCGAAGCAGATGATGACGACGAACAATCAGAAGATGAGAGCAATTCGTGAGCATTCCGAACCTCGCAGTGTTTGATCTGGGTGGCGTGGTCGTGCGTATTTGTCGAACCTGGCAGGAAGCGTGCAACGCTGCAGGCATCACGCACATTCCGCAAGCAGAGGCGCGCCTTGACTCGCCTCGTAAATTGGAACTTCTGCGCGCGCATCAGTGCGGTGAAGTTGAGTCAGAGGATTACTTTGCCGGGCTTGCCCAATTGCTGGCCGACCACACTGCTGACGAGGTGCGTTCCGTTCACACCGCTTGGATATTGGGCGATTATCCAGGGATGACCAGCGTGATTGATCGCATCCATCACTCGGGCATGCGCACCGCGTGCCTTTCCAACACCAACGCACACCACTGGGAACACCTGGATTCCAGCGAGGCTTTCCGCCGCATTCAGGTGCGTCATGCCAGTCATGTCATGGGTCTGGTGAAGCCGGACCAGCGCATCTACCGCGCCTTTGAGGCAGCCACTGGAGCTGCGCCGCAGGAGATCGTGTTCTTTGATGACTTGGCTGAAAATATCAACGCCGCGCGTGCATGCGGATGGAACGCGGTGCACATTGATCACACCGGTGACACCGCTGCGCAGGTGTTGGCAGGCCTGCGCGCGCATGGGGCGTTGGCGTGACTGACGCCGATCAACGCCTCTGCGTACCGACGCTACTTCTGCCATCGCCGCTTTCGGCGCAGCGCTTGGTGCAGCTTCCTGATATTGAAGGCGCGCGCATCAAGGAGCGCACCGGTGACTTTCTTGTTGAAGAACTGCAGCTCTACGACCCGTGTGGCGAGGGCGAGCACTTGTACTTGCGCATCGTTAAAGAGGGGATGACCCATCATGAGATGGTGGACATGCTGTGCAAGCACTTTGACGTTGGCACCGAAGCCATCGGCACCGCGGGCATGAAGGATCGCGTAGCGGTGACTAGCCAGACCGTCAGTATCCACTTGCCGCGCAAGCCAGAGATGCGCGCCATCACTGATGAGCGCGTACAAGTGCTGTGGTCCACGTGGCATTCCAACAAACTGCGCCGCGGGCACTTGGCAGGTAATCGATTCTCCATTCGTATTCGTGGCATTGAGCCATTTCGGGCGCCGCCAGTCTGGCGAGCATTGCGTGAATTGGAGGTATTGGGGGTACCCAATCACTTTGGACCGCAGCGCTTTGGAATGCGCAACAACAACCACATTCTGGGCGCATTGCTGCTGAGTTCGCGGCACGCTGAGGTGTTGGGTGAACTTATTTCCACCACGGGCAGCCCGTTTCCTGAATCAGAACGAGCCGCGCGCGAGGCAGTGGATGCAGGTCGATTTGCCGAAGCGGCTGGACTGTGGCCGCGCGGTCTTGACGCCGAGCGCACCGCCACCCGCGCACTCATGCGTGGCACCGATGCGCGGACCGCGGTGCGAGCAGTGCCGCGACCGATCCAAGAAATCTGGACGGACGCGTGGCAGTCAGCAGTCTTCAATCGCGTGCTTGATGAACGAATCCTTGCGGGAACGTTCGGCACAGTGGAGCAGGGGGATGTGGCGTGCAAACATGGCAATGGTGCCAAGTTCATCGTCAGCGAAGAAGATTGCGCTGTTACTGGTGAAGAGTCGCTCGCTGCGCGCGCCGCTCGGTTTGAAATTTCGGCCACTGGTCCACTTCCGGGGCCTGATTCGCTGCAGAGTGCGGGCGCAGTAGCAGAACGAGAGCGTGCCGCGATTGTGGCGTTTGCTGGCGATCCCGCCCGCTTTGAAGAGACCGGTCGCCGCCCAGCAGGTGACCGTCGGCCGCTACGCATCAAGATGGCAAACCCGGAAATTGAATCAGGCTTCGATGATCACGGTTCGTACGTGCGCGTGGCATTTGATTTGCCGCCCGGCGCTTACGCAACCGTGGGGTTGCGCGAGATTCTTGGGGACAGCTTTGTTCACGCATCGCGCGACGCGTTACGTTCCTGACGCCGCCGCGCGAAGAACGAAGTCAACTGCCGCCCGCAGGTTTTTGCCAGGATTCCCGCAACAATTGGCGGCCGGTGGTTGAGACGACCATCTGCAGGAATGCTCCACAAACTCCCGCACGCGCCGGCCTTGGGGTCATGGGCTCCAAAGAACACACGCCCGATACGCGCGTTCACGATCGCACCCGCGCACATGGCGCACGGCTCCAGCGTGACCGCCAGTGAACAATCGGAAAGTCGCCACGCCCCACGCGCGCGCCCGGCCTCACGCATGGCAACCAGTTCAGCGTGACCCGTTGGATCGCCAGTGACTTCGCGATCATTGGCGTGCTCAGTTACCACAGTGCGTCCGTGATAGACCACCGCGCCCACCGGCACCTCGCCGCGTTGCGCCGCGTTGCGCGCCAACGTCATCGCACGCAACATCATGCCAACGTCATTCGCGCGTGCGCCGGAACGGAGTGCGCGTGGGCCAGCCATGCGTAGCAGTGCACTACCGCCGCGCCGGTACCCACTCATCCGCCTTCCTCATCGCCTTCATCGCCGTCGGTCTTCTTGGCCTTGTACTTGGGGCGACCAATCATGGTGCCCAAGGTGTTGCGAATAATGCCACCTTCGGCAACCGCTTGCGTAGGCGCAACCACCAGCAAGATGATGCCCAGTTCATAGAGCAGGTACAGCGGAACCATCAGCGCAACCATGGTGAACATGTCCACGGTTGGTGAAATCACCGCAGCCAAGATGGCGCACACAAACAGCGCATGGCGGCGGTACTTCCGCAGCATCTTGGTGTTCAGAATCCCCACCCATCCAAGCAACAGAACTACCACGGGCATTTGGAAGGCCAAGGCGATGGCGGCCGCAAAGAACAGCAGAAAATTGATGAATTCTTCCAGTCGGTACTGCTGGGTGAGATTGCCGGTGGTGCGCGTTGGAATGGTGCGGACTTCCAGTCGTCCGTCGGCACGCGCGGTATCGAGGGCAATGTAGAGCTGCGAATCTTTCTTCAGCATCCACACCTCGCCCGCGTTGGCGCTGGTTGGATCAGTCTCAAGTACCGGAATGCGCGGCGTTCCTTCCACCAGTGCCGATGGTGGCGGCGCGATCGTGCGCGGCTCCTCCACGCCGAAACTGATGAGGAGCGACAACATGTACGGCATGGCCAGATACAGACCCGTGAGACCCACCGCTACCAAGATGGCGGACAGCGGAATCAAGAATTGCGCGTAGCGGCGCTCATGCGCGTACAGACCTGGTGAAACAAACTTCCACAGCTGGTACAGAATCCACGGCATCGACAGCATGATCGATGCCCAAATGGCAATCTGTAGATCCACCATCAGCGTTTCGGTAGGGCTCAGTACTTGCAGATTGGTTGGCTGTCCTTGTGCGGCCAATGCATCCATCAGTGGCTGCACCAAGAATCCGCGTACATAGGTGCCGGCCGCAAAGAGTCCGCATCCCACCACCAAGGGCACGATGGCGGCCTTGATCAGGCGACTGCGCAATTCATCAAGGTGACCACCGAGCGACATGAAGCTGCTCATCAGGCCGTCGTTGGAGTGTTGGTCTTGATCAAGTGGCATGCGGCGGTTGGGCAGGCTAGTCGTGAGGCGCTGCCATTGATAGCGGCGCGGCCAACACTCTCAGGCAGGCTGAAAAAACGCCGTGCATTTGCGTCTACGGTGCGTTCAAAGGTGTCAAACGAAGTTCCTCGTAACGCCGCAAGGAATAGCCCAGTGTGCATCACATAGGCGGGAACGCACGGCCGTGCGCCACGCACTGGCTCGGGCGAAAGAAACGGCGCATCGGTTTCGCACATGATCCGGTCATCGGGAACCAGCTTGGCAGCGGCCGCTACTTCGGGCGCGCTGCGAAAGGTAACGACACCGGTGAAACTGATCCACGCTCCGAAGTCAAGAACCGCACGGGCATCATCGGCTGTCTCGGTAAAGCAATGAAATACGAAGCGGTCCGCAGGCAAGCCGCTCGCGCGCAGGATTGGCAGTAACTGCGGCACTGCACGACGGCAATGAATCACAATCGGCTTGACGAGCCCTTCATTACGCCATGCAGTGATACGAGTCAGTTGCTCTTCAAGAACACTGGTTTGCAGTGCGGCCGACGGATCAGCGTAGTGATTGTCAAGACCCAGTTCGCCCCACGCCACACACTTGGGATGTTGCGCTGCGCGATGCATGTCCTCCCACGAAATGGGATCTGCAGCATGGAGCGGATGAATGCCCGAAGTGCACCAGACATCCGAGTGCTCACCTGCAAGGGCCGCGCCGCGGACGGCATCGCTCGTAGTAGTGGCAATCGTCACGAAGCCACTGACCCCGGCGGTCCGTGCCTCTGCGAGCACTCGTTCGAGGTGCTCATGAATTCCGTCATAAAGAAGATGGCAGTGGGTATCGATCACGGGGAGGGTTCAGTGGGGGCGGCGCCAATGCGCCAAAGTGTCTAATAATAACATCGATTCAGTGCACTTAGATCTGGCATCCACCGAGCATGTATCCGCCATCGAACGCCAGTTTCTGCATCG
>JBBAOD010000059.1:0-11813 GCA_040401635.1 Phycisphaerales bacterium | reverse complement strand
AATCTCTAAGAGATGTTTACCCGCTCGACTTCCTTCGCCGGGACGCACCGTCTCGCGCGTGTTCACTACCAGCGCGTGGTTCAGGTCGCGCGGGGCGGTGTCCAGTGTGCCGCCAGCAATGATGGCAAAGGCGATCAGCGCTCCGACTGCAGCACCCACCACACCAGCCATCAATCCCACGGTTGGTCGATAGAGCAGAGCGCCGGCAAGGAGCCCGGCAACGGCACCGAACGCGGCCGCTGCCCAGAGCGGTACGCCCGGCAGCAGCGCGCGCGCTACGACCACTGATCCCAGGAACCCCACCAGCATGGCCGCCAAGACCACCGCCGGTCGCAGCAACTGTGCGCCAAAGAGGAGCAGCAGCGTGGCGCCCACCATGGTGCCAACCAAGACGCCCTTGGCGGTGGGTGTCAGGTCAGTCATGGCGAGGATTTCGGGCGTGGAAATCGGTAACAGAGCAGTGATCATGGTGTGCCTTGCGCGCGGTGAGGTGTCATGGCACTATCGGCTCGCCTAGCCTGTCGCCTGTGAAAGACGCTTCCTCCGCGCATGAACATCCCGCCCCCGGTACTGGTGGGGCGCCTGGGCACCCAGCAAACGGCCTTGCCGGTTCGCAGAGCCCGTACCTCTTGCAGCATGCATATAACCCGGTGGCATGGTTGCCGTGGGGTCCGGAGGCCATCGCAGAAGCGCGCCGGCGCGGAGTGCCGCTCTTTGTGTCCATTGGATACAGCACGTGTTACTGGTGCCATGTCATGGAGCGCGAAAGCTTTGAGAGTGTGGTGGTGGCGGGGCACTTGAATGCTGGATTCGTTCCAGTGAAAGTTGACCGCGAGCAGCGCCCCGATGTGGACGAACTCATGATGACGGCGTGCCAGGTGTTCACGCAGCTCACCGAGGGTCGCTCCAGTGGTGGCTGGCCACTTAATGTATTTCTTGATCCCGACTCGCTTGAGCCATTCTTTTGCGGTACGTACTTCCCGCCGCAGACGGCGTTTGGCAGACCGTCATTTGTTGAACTCTTGCGAGCGGTGACTGGCGCGTGGCAGCAGGACCGCGCCGGAATGGCGCAGCAGGCGCGGCGCATTGCGGACGTCGTGCGGCGGCAGATGGCGTTGCCAGTTGCAGGCGATGCCGCGGATGCAACCGCGCTTGGAAGCGAAGAAACCGTTGGGCAAGTGTCCTCAGCATTGATGCGCATGTCGGATCCAACCAACGGAGGCTTTGGCGGTGCACCAAAATTCCCGACGCCGCCGTATCCGCGATTCCTACTAGAAACTGGCGCTGGATCGGTTGATCAGGTGCTTCGGCACACCTTGGACGCTATGGCCATCGGCGGGATCTTTGATCAAGTGGGTGGCGGATTTCATCGCTATGCGGTTGATGCCACGTGGACGGTGCCGCACTTTGAGAAGATGCTCTACGACAACGGGCAATTGGCTTCACTGTATGCCGATGCATTTCGTCGCTGGGGTGATTCGCTGCATGCGGAAACCGCGCGGCGCACCTGTGAATACGTGATTCGCGAGATGGTTGGCGAAGATGGCAGATTTCTGAGTGCGCAAGATGCCGAGGTCGCAGCGCGCGAAGGCGCCAATTACGTGTGGACGCCGCAGGAAGCGCGCGCGGATCTGGAGAGCGCCGGTTGTGCAGATGATGTTGCGTTTACATTTCGCATGTACGGGCTTGACAGCGCCGCCAATTTCAAAGACCCGCATCATCCGGATGCGCCAGCCGTTCACGTATTGCGATTGTCGGAGCGCCCCGACCAACTGGCCCGTTCCATGGGCATCACTGACGCCGAGTTCCGAACGCGCCGCGCCCGTGTTGATGCCGTCCTCTTGGCGGCGCGCATGCTCCGTCCGCAACCGATGACGGATGACAAGACCATCGCGGCATGGTCCGGCTTAATGGCGGAAGGTCTTGCCGATGCGGCCGACGCGTTGGGCGACCGGCACTTTGCCGAGGCCGCGGGGCGTGGCATCAGTTTCGTACTGGAACACATGCGTTCCGCTGATGGCGGTTTGCTGCGCACGTGGCGTGGCGGGACAGCATCGGTCGACGGATTCCTAGAGGACTACGCACACATGGCGAACGCGTGCTTGGCACTGGCGCATGCAAGTGGTGATTGGCGCTGGCGCACCGAGGCGCGCGCGCTGATTGCGGCGGCGGAGGTTCGATTCCTGGATCCGGTCAGCGGTGCATGGTTTGACTCTCCGGCTATCGCCCCAGATCTCTTCACCCGGGTGCGAAGCGTTGACGACGGTGCGGTGCCCAGCGGAACCTCAAGCATTCTGCGTGCCATGGCCGTCCTTGCCACTGCCGAACGCGATGCTCCGATGCTCGTTCGTGCCCAGCGCGCGATTGCAGCCATTGCGCCCGCGCTTCGCGAACAGCCCGTGGCAGCAAGCGCAACAGTGCTGGCCGCGCGCCGGGTGGCGACCGCGTTCCGCGAAGCCGGCAGCGATCTTCAAGGATGAGTGGGGAGTGGTGAGCGGTGAATGATGAGTAGCTAGACTTCTAGTTTCCCGTACTTCGCGCAGCGCGCACACACACATGCCATTCAAAGTAGCACTCATCTCCACCGGCGGCACCATCGAGAAGACGTACGACGAGCTGCACGGCGTGTTGCATAATCGATTGAGCGTCTTGGATGCCATTCTTGCGTCCCTTGAATTGGACGGCGTGGAAATCACCCGCGTGCCGCTCATGAATAAGGACAGCCTTGATATGAATGAGGCTGACCATGCACTCATTGCCGAACGAACGTTGGCGCTCTGCGCGGACCATGACGGCGTGGTGATTGTGCACGGCACCGATCGCCTGACGGTCACTGGTGAACGCATTCATGCGCGGATGCAGGCAACCGGCGGATGCAGCAAGGCGGTGGTGCTCACCGGTGCCATGCGTCCGTATGAACTTCGACGCACGGATTCAGTGCAGAATTTGACTGAAGCGCTCTGTGCTGTGCAGATTCTTCAGCCCGGGGTGTATGCATCCATGCATAACCGCGTGCTGGCATTTCCTGGCGTCCGCAAGGACTACCAGCGAATGGCTTTCGTCAAGGATTGATAGTCCGGCGCGCTGTTTACTGGCGCACTTTCAGTCACTTCGCTCGCAACGAATCGAACCACTTCTTCCACTCCGCAGCGGCGCGCCCATAGGTGCCACGGTGATTGGCATCCGGTCCAGCGCTGATGGCCTCAACGGTGTTGCTGCCTAACGCACGCTGATACATGGAGGGAAGCTGTGCAAGACCAATAGTCAGGCACTCGTCGATATCGCCGTAATACATGTGAACGTTGGTCTTCACCTGCCAGCGGTAGGCGTGCAGCTTCTGAATGAGCGTGCCGTACATGGTGCCTGCAAAGTAGTTCGGGTCGAAATACTCCTTGCGAATCAGTTTGTGCAGATCGCCAGGCCATGGTTCCGTGTACGGCTCCTTCATGTAGATCTTGCGCGCGAGTTCATATTGCTCTTCAGTGAAGAACGCTTTGGCAAGACCCGGAACGCCGTAGTACTCCTCATAGGAGAACGCCGTCAAGATGAACATGGCGGACACCCATGGCGCATCAATCGAACGCGGATGATTGAGGAAGCCGCTGAGCATCACATATCCATCGCATTGCGCGGCGGCAGTGCCGACCGCTGCAACTGCCACGTTGTTCTTCTCAAGGACTTCCAAAAAGCACATAGTCACCACGCCCCCTTGCGACCAACCAGTCAGGAACAGTTCCTTGGCGGAAATCCCCTCCTTGGCAAGCACTACCAGCGAGGATCGGTACATGTCCATACATGCCTGCTGCTGGCTGCCGATCACCATGTAGCCGTCCTTCTCAGTGGACGTTCCCATTCCGAAATAGTCAGCGCCGATGACTACGTATCCCTGACCCGCAAACTGCGCGATCATCAATTGCGTTTCCGGCGATTCCTCCGGGAACGATGGCACCGCGTGCTTCTCCATCACGGTGCCGTGTTGGTAGGAAACCATCGGCATGGACTTGTCTGCAGTCTCCGGAATGGCAATCAGTCCCGATGCGATGGTGGGCCGGTTGTTGCGCTCGGGGATGACCGATGGGTAAGTCACCCGGTACATCTTCACCGCGTTGCGCGCGGGCGTGTACGTGACTGGGAACCCGGTGAATGCGGGCGTGGCCTTGGTCAAAATCTGATTGAGCTGGTCAACGTCATAGCGACCAATGAATTCGTACTGAACCCCGGAAGCCACGGGCACTGCCACCGCTGGCGCCGTTCGCGCGTCTTCGTGCGGTGCGGCGGGAAGCGGCGCCAAGCCCGCAAGCAGCATCATTCCGGACAGTGCAAGGACGAGATACGGTGCAAATTTCATGGTGATTCCTATGGTTCCTGCCCGGGTGATGAAGGCCACTTTGCAGTTTCTTCCTGCATATAGTCACGTGGTTTGTACAGATAGCCAACAATCAAGAACGCCACCGATGCCACTGCCATCAATTTGGTGAAGAACCAGTAGTAGTCCGCACCGACCAGTGTGGAATTTCCATCGGCATCCATAGTGAATCGATTCACTAATGCGGTGAGTGTGTTGCCCGCTGCAACACTCAAGAGATAGAGACTCATGACGAAGCTCTTCATAGCGGGTGGAGCTTGCGTGTAACTAAATTCCAAGCAGGTGATGGACACCAGCACTTCGGCAGCGGTAATGACCACGTACGCCAGCAACTGCCACGCAATCGATGGCCAGTCGGCCTCGGAGCGGGAACCATCCACTTGAATCACGATGCCGCCGGCAGCCAACGCCTGCGACATCGAGGCGCTCCACTTGGGATTATCCGGCGCCGAAGCCTTGGTGAGTTCTTCAATGGTCACGGCAGTGGCATTGCGCTCCTCATGCCGGAGTGCAGCGGCGGTGGCGGTGATATCAACGCGGTTACTGGAAACCATCGGTACCACTGTCGCGCGGAATGCTGCTTCCGCGGTGTCGATCTTTGCCTGCGCTCCGGCACTGATGGCAAAGGCGGCAATGGTCAGAAAGAACCCAGTGGCGATCTTGCGGATCGGAGTGAGCGTCACAAACCGACCCAAGAACGGATAAATCAGGTACGAAAACAGCGGAATGAACACCAGAATCAATAGCGGATTGATCGCCTGAACCTGTGATTCCAACCAACGGATGCCCAGGAAATTGCAGTTCATTTGCGCGGCTTGCAGCACCCACGCGCCGCCAGTTTGGTCATAGAGCGACCAGAACACCGCGACAAAGACGTACACCGCTGCCAACTTGGCAAGCACTCGCAATCCACCGCCGGAGAGTGCCTCGGTGACGAATCCAAACCCCCGCGCTGGAATGTGTACAAACTTGTTTCGACCCATCCAGAAGACGATGGTGGCAAGCCCCATCAGAACACCCGGAACCCCGAATGCCCAACCCGGACCGTAGTTGCGCAGGAGCCACGGAGTGAGCAGGGTTGAGAAGAATGATCCAAAGTTGATCGCAAAGTAGAACCATCCAAACACCCGCGTCAGTAAGTGCTTGTTGCTCGCGCCAAACTGATCGCCTACATGGGCAGAGACGCAGGGCTTGATTCCCCCGGAGCCCACTGCCACCAAGAACAATCCAGTGAGTAGCCAGGTGCGGGGTTCAAAGGTCGCTTGCAGTGCGGCGGATGGGAGATCAATGAACGCAAGTGCCAAGTGGCCGGCGCAATACACCATCGAAAGTAGCAGAATGGTGCGGTACTTGCCCAGGATGGCGTCGGCGAGGATCGCTCCAAAGATGGGAGTGAAATACGCGCTCGCTACAAACCAGTGCATCCATTCGCGCGATTGGGTTTCGGTCATGTACGCCGGAGCTGCCTGTGAGCTCATCAGGTACTGCGACATAAAGACCACCAGGATCGTCTTCATCCCATAGAAGGAGAAGCGTTCTGCAGCCTCATTTCCAACGATGTAGGGGATTCCCTTGGGTAGTTCGCGTGATGGGACCGGGGCCGTGAGATATTGGGCGGTGCTCATGAGCCGAGAAGTGTATAGATTGAGTTGCCATGGAGCCTCAGCCGCCCAACTCCCCAGCACTGCCACGCGGCGTGCAACCGCTGCCGAAGCGGCTGATTCCGTTGCGCCGACCGCCAATACTTTCGGTGGTAGAGGGGCGATTTGTGCCAGCCGGCACCGATGGCATCACGCTTGATGCCGTAAACACTGCGTGGGAATCACTCTGCGCGCGCGTTCCGCGAGCTCACGATGGTCCCATGCTCCATGTCTTGGGCACCAGTCGAAACGGCCACGGAGGCGTAACCATTCATTGCGTTCCCACCAGTTACCGATTTCATGCCGTTGCCCGGGAAGGATTGGATACAGGCGTTCGACCCATCGGGGTGAAGGCCGTGTGTTTCACCCCGAGCGGCCAGATACTGATGGCGCAGCGTGGTGCAGAGACGCTTAATTACGCCGGAATGTGGGAGTTTGCGCCAGCGGGCACCCTTGAGCCTGGCGTTTCGCCCGTCGACATGATCCTGCGCGAACTTCGCGAAGAGACCGGTTGGACCGCCAGTGCTCCGCCAGTGGCACGCGCGCTCGCATTTGATCCGGTGGTGCGCAGCTGGGAAGTGCTGTACGTGATTGATGTCCTGCCGCCCGCCGTTCCATTGCAGACGTGGGAGTGCAGCGAACTGCGCCAGGTAAATCCCGGCGAGTGGCCCGAGCCACTTGCGCCTGTTGCAGCGCAAATGCTGCCCATTGTGGAGGCGGAACGTCGTGTACGCGCGCGCTAACCGTAGACCAAGTGAAGATCCGCCCAGCGGTCCGTCGGTAACGGCGGCAGACATTATCTTGCGTAGTGAGCGCGACGCAGTGCTACTCAAGCCAGCTGGACTTTCCAGCGAGGCACCAGCAACCAACGGAAAGGGTCCCGCCACGCTGCTGGTGCAAGCACGTGCACTGCTTGCCTGGCCCGAAGCGCAGTTGCCGCACCGGATTGATCGCCCAACCCGCGGATTTGTGGTGGTCGCGCGCGACAGCGCCGCCGTGGCGGCACACAACGAGGCGATTCGGGCAGGGCGGTGGACCAAGCATTACCTGGCGCGGATTGCTGCTTCTGGCCCACAAGTAGATGCTGGTGCACTCATCGGTCAGCATCACGCCTACCTGCGCCGCGATGGTGCGGTGGCGCGAGTGGTGCGTTCCGGCGGAGATCCATCAACGCTGGTGATTGAAGCGATCGCCCCCGCGCCGACGAGCCCCGGCGAGTGGCATGCAGTCATTCGATTGGTCACTGGACGCTTCCATCAGATTCGCGCCATGTTGAGTGCGTTGGGCTTCCCGCTCGTTGGTGACCAGGAGTACGGCGGCACGCGGGGTTACATGTACCTCGATCATGCATCGCTGTGGTTTCCATCAATAGTGGATGGCTCCATGCAGCGCGCGTGGCTTCCGGTTGATCAGCGTCGCGAGGCGGTCGATCCGTCCATCATCAGCGCGTTGGCAAGTGCACAACCGATGGAAGCTCAGCGCTAGCGGCTCACCCAACGCACGTGTCCAAGTCGGTTGGTCACAAACTGGCTTGCCGCGCGCCGGGTCGCGCGCGCATTCTCTGCATTCTTCAGCGCACCGAGTTCGCCAACCAAGGTGGCCGGACTGAGGAGATCAACAAACCCTGGAGTCTTGTCAACCAGTGAAACACTCGCGCCGGTGATATCCAATCCGATGGCTTCGTCTGCCGGCTTGCCGCCATCGATCCACGCAAATCCACCGCCGATGTACACGCCAACTTCGCCGTTGGACACCACTACGAATCGAATGGAGAGGTTGGTGGAACTTGGCTCCACCGGAGTACGTCCGGCTTTGGGGCGCCACAGCACTTCAATGTGCAAGAACCGACCGTTCTTTGCAGTGCCGGTCGCCAGCTCTTCATACGGAATGTCACTGAAGACCACTGTGGTCTGTGCTGGCTCAATGGCGTAGGTACCGTTGCTGAATTCCGAAGTCAGCCGGACGGCGGTATCTCCAGAGCCAACAATTTCCACGGCTCCACCCGGGGTAATTGAACAGCCGGCGCTTGCGAAGAGCAATGCAGTAGTAGCAGTGGCAATCATCCGCGCCACGCCTAGATTCATCGCATATCCCGCGAGAGATCACCTTCTGTAGACGCCGGGCGCTGCTGCACTGCACGTGCTGCGGGCGAATCAATTCCGAGAATCGCAAACGGATCGCGCTCAGCAATCGCGCGCAGGGCGATGCGTGGAATCGCTGGCAACTGGGTGCCGTGTGCAAAGGCATTCACTGAGTAGAGATTCTCAATGGCTTTCGCAGGCAAGTCATACGGGAAGCCGCTTCCAAAGAAGAGCTTCTCCAAGACGCCCAAACTTTGCGCGCTGAGGAGTGCGTTATAGAGTTGCCACGGGCGACCAGCCACGCCGCTAATTTCTGCGTAGACGTTCTGATGCTTCATGAGCATGGCCAGGCATTCATCAATCCATGGCCATCCGAGTTCGCCAATCACGATCCGAAGTTTCGGATGTGCACGGGCCACTTCGTCAAAGCCAGCGGGCCGATCAAATTCCAGTGAGCCACTCGCTACCAGCGGACCGGGTCGGCCGATGAAGAGTGGAAGACCCAGGGCTTCAATCCGCGCGTAGAGACGCATGGCATCAGAGTGTGTTGGATGGAATCCTTGCGCGCTTGGGGAGATGGTCACGCCCACCAGTCCAAGTTCAACCGCGCGTTCAAGTTGTGTTGCAGCGTCGCTCGCCATCGGATCAATACCGGCCACGCCAGCAAGGCGGCCAGGATTGGAACGAACAACTTCCGCCACAAACTCGTTGGGGATGCCGGCATCAAGCAGCTTGGAGCGAAATCCGTGCACCAAGGCGGCTGCCACCGGCTCGATGGCCCGCTCAAGCGCAGCGGCAGTCGACTCCAAGCGGGTGCCACGAAGCGCGGTGAAACGGCGCAGCGCTTCAGCAGTTTCGCGACCAAGTTGTTCAGGCGAATTAAAGACTCGTGTAGAGCAGTCAACGATCATTGGAACGACTCACTTTCTCGGCGTCCTGCCGCGGCGGCACCCATCCGTGGGGGCGCGTTGTGACATGCAAAGCGAAGTGTAGCGGGATTTACCGGTTCTTCGGTCGAATAGCCCGGTGGAGAACGCAAATCCCCATGGTGAGTGGCGCAGCACTGCACTCTGCAAAGCCATTTTCTTGCAGTTTTTCCGCAAATTCTCGCGGCTGCAGGAATGTGCTCACTGAGCGCGGCAGATAGTGATACGCACCCGAAGCGTCCCGTGCCACCATGGAGGCCGTCCACGGCATGATGCGCTTGGTGTACAGATTGCTTCCCCAGCGAACTATGGGATTCGTTGGGTCGGCAAATTCCAAGACCACCAGTCGGCCGCCCGGGCGCAGTACTCGAAAAAACTCGGCGAGCGCGCGTGCGGGTACCGCAACGTTGCGGATTCCAAACGCAATCGACACCACATCAAAGGATTGATCAGGGAATGCCAATTGCATGGCGTCGCCTTGGTGATATGCCACAGAGGTACGTGCTGTTGTTGAGCCTGGTGAAGTGCCCGCCGCGTCGGCGTGTGGCGCGCCGCTGTTACGAAGTCCCTTGTCTCGTGCAATGGCAAGCATTTCCGGGGTGAAATCCACACCGGTCACTTCAGCGGCGCCGGCATCCGCGAACGCCTCTGCCAAATCGCCGGTACCGCACGCAACATCAAGAACGCGCGTGGTGGCATCCACGCCTGCAGCCCGAACGGCAGCGCGGCGCCAGCGTTGATCCTGAAAGAATGAGTGCAAACGGTTGTTCAGGTCGTAGCTACCTGCGATAGCCGCAAACATGCCTTGCACCTTGCGCGCCTTCTCGGCGTCAATGTGCGGGCTGTCACGCAGTGCTTCCGGGGTCCAGATGGGTCCGATTTCGACCATTGGGACGATGGTAGGCGGTTCTACGGACCTGGAAAGTACCCTGAATTGATCGATAACAAAGAATAAGTGTTCTATAACGAAGGAAATTGCCTTGCCGTGGCGGGTCGAATCGGGATCGCCCGATGCCACTCTCACGCCGACACCAACGCGGCGCACCACTCAAGGAACACAGAACCATGCATCTCGAATCCACCATCGAACAACTCTTCCAGCACCTCGTCTCCGGCGACCGTCGTCGCGCCCACGCTTTCGTGGCCACGTTGACCGCGCAGAACATTCCCGCTGAGCGCCTTGCCAACGACATCTACTGGCCGATCCACGAGATGCTCGTCAAGCTCTTCAAGAAGGACCAGCTCTCGCGCATCAGTTACAACTATGCAACCCGCGCGCTCCGCCAGATCGCGCATCAGGGCTCAAGTACCTACACCCGCGTGGAGCGTTCCGCTGGTCGAATCCTCATGTTCTGTGGCCCAACTGAGGGCGAGGAACTGGGAGCGCAGATCGCAGTTGATCTGCTTGACGCCGCGGGATATGAAGTCTTCTTTGCTGGTGCCGGCGTCGCCAACGACGAGGTTCTTGAAGAACTCGCCAGCACCCGCGCCGGAACGCTGGTCCTGTGGGCATCAGCAGCCAGCGACGCGCCGGCCATTCGCGCGCTGATTGACCAAATCAAGGAAATCGGTGGCCATCCAAACCTTCGGATCGTGTGCGGCGGCGGCGTGTTTAACCGCGCACTGGGCTTGGCCGAAGAGATCGGCGCCGATGTCTCAGCCACCACTCCGGCGGCGTTGGTTGCGGCCCTGACTTCCCTGGAAACCGCGGCAGTCGTCGGGCGGACCAGTACCACCGCCACTGCCAGCACCACCCGTCGCCGCTCTTCCAAGGCTGCGTAAACCAGATCCTCGCCTGTGGAAAGTGCCCCTCGGGGCGCCTCCGCGGGTTTCAACACCCGCCCGCCGGCCACGACGGACCGGCGGGCGGGTGTGTTTTTGGCAATCCTCGGCCAATCAGCAGCGGGGGAGCGGCAACCTCAAGTGCACGGAGCGGTAGGCTTCTTGCATGCTCAGCAAGGCTCACGAGAACCGACTCATTCGACGCGCCCAGCGCGGCGATGGCGCGGCCATTGAAGAGCTGATCCGCGAGCACCAAGGTGCCCTATACGGATTCATGCTCCGCCTGTCCGGTCGCCCGGACGTGGCAGAAGACATGGTGCAAGAGGCGTTCGTTCGAGTCATCAAGAATATTGGTCGATTCGATACACGCTTCCGATTCTCCACTTGGATCTTCACGATCGCCCGACGCCTGTATGTGAATCACATGCAGAAGCATCGTCCCGTCAGCGACAGCGAGGCCATGGAGTTCTGGGCTTCGGATTCCGATCGTCCCGACGACGTGATGGTGGCCGCTGAGAAGCGTGATCACCTGAGCCGCATCTTGGATGTTGCGATTGCGTGCCTGACGCCGCTGCAGCGCGAGATCGTCACGCTGTTCCATCATCAAGATTGGTCGATCGAGGCTGTGAGTAGCCATCTTTCGATGCCTGAGGGCACCATCAAGAGTCATTTACATCGCGCTCGTAAGCGCATGCATGCGGTGATCAACAGTGACGAAGAACTGGCCAGGAAGGCCGAGGAGGTCATGGAATGATTCCGAACGACCGTAACGATCAAAGCAGTTCCCCCGACGTGACTCATTCGGTCATGCATCGCTTGGGCTACAACCGCGCCACTGATCCCGCGCAAGCCCGATCCATGCGCACCAGCCGCATCGTGGTGGGTATTGCGCAAGGCGCATTGGTATTGGCCGCGTGTGCGCTCGGCGCTGCGTGGTGGATGGGTAATTCCCGCGCCGATCGATCACAGGCAGCAGTCGGCGATGCATTGCGCGGATCGGGGGTGCAGGGTGCTGGTC
>JBBAOD010000058.1:9967-11827 GCA_040401635.1 Phycisphaerales bacterium | reverse complement strand
TCCTTCTCCGTTCTCGCAACCGCCTGCCGAAGGCGCATCGCACATCGGGCCGAGACGGTCCGCCCAACGATGCACCCGGCGCACGACCGGCACAGTGCCGGCGCGCGACCGACGCAAGCGCTTCCCGAAAGGACACGACCATGGTCGTCCTTCGTCTCAAGAAGATGGGCCGCGCCCATCATCCGTTCTTCCGCCTCTCCGCCATGGATAAGCGCGCCCCGCGCGACGGCATGGTGATCGAGGAGCTCGGCTGGTACGAGCCCCAAGGTAAAGATGGCAAGCAGATCCACCTGAAGATGGAACGCATTCAACACTGGTTGTCAGTTGGCGCACAGCCATCCGACACCGCAGTCAGCCTGATCCGCAAGGCGGGCGGCTCTGTGAGCGATAAGGTGCTCTCAGTCGTTCACGCTAAGGGTCGCGCCAAGGCTGATGCCATCCGCGCCAAGAAGGGCCTGCCGATGGTTCGTGGCCCGAAGCCAGAGCCGGCGAAGAAGTAATGAGCAGTCTGCTGCTCGAAGGATGAGGTCTCGTGCGAATCGATGTCCTCACCCTGTTTCCCGAAATGTTCGCGCCGGTTCTCGGCGCAAGCATTCCCGGACGAGCAGCAACTGCCGGTCTTGTTGAGTTCCACGCGCACGATGTTCGCGCCTGGAGCACCGACAAGCACCGCAAGGTTGATGATCGTCCCTTCGGGGGCGGACCCGGCATGGTCATGATGTGCCAACCCCTCGTCGACGCGGTCGAGGCGGTCGAGAAGATGGATGAACGAGCAGCATGCCGCGTGCTGCTCACGCCACAGGGTGAGCGATTGACGCAGCCCCGTGTCGAATGGTTTGCAAAGCAGCCGCGATTGTTGTTAATCGCGGGGCATTACGAAGGTATTGACGAGCGGGCCGTATTGGAAATGGCTCCGCTTGAAGTGAGCGTCGGAGACTTTGTCTTGAGCGGTGGAGAGATCCCCGCCATGATGCTGATCGACGCGGTGGTCAGGCTGCTCCCCGGAGCGCTTGGCCACGAGCAGTCTGCGGCTGAAGATTCCTTCAGTCGTCTTGACGAGGCGGGACGTTCCCTCCTCGACTGCCCGCACTACACGCGACCGCGCGATTGGCGCGGGCGCAGTGTGCCCGAGGTGCTCTTGAACGGCGACCACGCCGCGATTGAGCGTTGGAGGCACAGCCAGATGGTGGAGCGGACGCGCGAGCGTCGGCCCGATCTTCTGGAACGACCCCTGGGCGGAATTCCCCGTCCCATGTCGAAGCCTGTCGACGGTGGCCTGCCTGATGAAGCGCAGGGCTGAAGACGGAACACCGGACGGAAGTCCGGAAAGAAAGGAACGACCTACCAAAGGTCGACAGACACATGGACCGCACCAAGATCATCGAGAGCGTCGTTGCTGACCAGCTGAAGAACCCGAAGGAAATCCCGAACTACCGCATCGGCGACACCGTTGATGTGCACTACCGGATCATCGAAGGAGACAAGGAGCGCATCCAGGTCTTCCAGGGCGTGTTGCTCGCCGAAACCGGTCGCGGCATCCACACCATGATCACGGTGCGACGCATCGTTGCGAACGAGGGCGTGGAGCGCATGTTCCCGTTGCATTCGCCGCGTTTGGCAAAGCTTGAGATCGTTCGTCGTGGCGATGCCCGACGCGCGAAGCTCTACTTCCTGCGCGAGCGCTTCGGCAAGGCCCGTCGTCTCCGCGACCAGCGCCGCGGCCTGAAGCACACCACCGGCGCAGCAGCCGCCGGCGAGTAAATTCGTTCCTGACTCGCAGTTTCACATATCCAAAGGCCCGCGGTTCACGCCGCGGGCCTTTCATTTACCCATACACTCGGCTTTCTCATGCATGTCCGC
>JBBAOD010000058.1:0-9957 GCA_040401635.1 Phycisphaerales bacterium | reverse complement strand
GGCCGCCCACTGGCTCCCCACCTTCCCGGAGGGGCACAAGTGCCGACGCATGCACGGTCACAGTTTCAAGGTGGACATTGTGGTGGCAGGCGAGCTCGACCCAGCCAAGGGCTACCTGGTTGATTACGGCGACATCAAAGCAGTGACCAGCCCGATCGAATCACAACTTGATCACTACTGCCTCAATGAAATCAAGGGCCTCGAGAACCCCACCAGCGAAATGATCGCCAAATGGATCTGGGACCGCCTCAAGCCGCAGCTACCAATGCTTGCACAAGTAGTAGTGCACGAAACCTGCACCAGCCGCTGCGAGTACGTCGGCTAACGCCACAAAATGGTCCGGGAGGACCGGGACTATTTTATTTCAACGGGCGCACGAAGACGTTCTCAAATTCGATCGGGCAGCCGTGACTTTGTAACGCAATGGCACCCTTGGCAGGAACGCCCGGCAACTGTGCGTTGTCGATCACACGCTGACCATTCAAGTCAACCGTGAGTCGATCGCCAACCATACGGATCACCATGCGATTCCACTCGCCAATCGGCTTGTCAGCGCGCACCTTCGGCGTGCATGCCGCGCGCACCGCCGCTGGCATCGATGGATCCGTGCGGTAACCAAATACCTCGCCCGAGCCGCACGGCCATCCCCAGATATTCACCTGGCTCTTGCTATTTCCACGCAGATAGATGCCGCTGTCGCGCTCCTCAACCTCAAATTCTTTCACATTCCCCGCCGCATCGCGCTCCTCGGTGCCATCAGCACCAATCATCGGTCGCTTCATCTTCCCCTGATGCTCCTTGGTCCAGCGCCAATCGGCAACTAACTCAAAGTCGCCAAACTCCTCGGCCGTCCACAGCGAGTCACCCTTACCGTCGAACTTGGCCACACCGTCATCAAACGACCAGTGCCCCTCGTCGCCAGACTCCTCGCGCCATCCAGCAAGCGTCTTGCCGTCAAACAGCCGACGCATACCAGTGCCTTCCATCACCACATCTTTCGCTGCAAGCGCCGGAACCGCTGCAGGCAGTTCCTTGACGCAGATGTCCTTAAACCAAATCGGACTACCTTCACTCTCCAGACAGATGTAGCCCGTGCGCGGTGAAACATCCTTCGCGCCGCTCACCTCATGTCCATTGATTTCAACCGTGAGGTTGCCCTGATTGCACGTCACCTTGTAATGGTTCCACTCGCCCGCGCCCTTGGTGACGCGCTCACTCGGCAGCGTTCGCTCCCATCCAGCAGGATGCGGCCGCAAGGGCGTCATCTTGGAACCCCAAATGCTGAACACATCACCCTGCCCGGTGTAAAGCAACCGACCCTCTTTATCTTTCACATCCGGTGTCAACATGATCTGCACTTCAATCGCGCGCGGGAACATGTTCTGCGCGGAACTTGGCACCGGATCACTCCACACAAAGAGGCCGGCATTGCCCTCCTTCGCTTCATGCTTCCAGTCAAAGTCCAGCACGTAATTTTCATACATCCGATCCGTACGGATGAATCCCGTGGGATTTCCCGTGCAGAACAACATGCCGTCGCGAGCAACAAACGTGTCACTGAAGCAATTCACGCTCACCCATCCGGACAGATCCTTGCCATTGAAGATTCGATAGCAATCCGGACCACACTGCTCCCCGCGCGGCGCAATACCAGCAACGCGTGCGACGGTAGCGGGTGGCTGCGGACTCGCGCATCCAACCAAAGAAGCGAGCGACGCCAGAACGATGACCGAGCTGAGTGTGCATGTGCGCATGCGCCCAATCCTAGCGATCCGATCCTGCCCTCACCGCGCGCTGCTCCCCCCTGCTCCTCTCCTCTCTCTCCGCTTCTCTCCTCCCCGCCGCCGCCACGCCCCTACGATCCCCCTCCCGCCATGCATACCGCACATCCCATCCTCGCCATGCACGAAGCCCGCGCACTCGCCGCACTCCTCGGCGCCAGCGCTCCTGCGTGCGATTGGATCGCCATGCCACTCAACGCGCCAGGCTCGCCCCGCGGCGCGTTCGTCGGCGGCAATCCACTCGATGGCTCCTGGCTCTTGGACGCCGAACTCCCCGGACCATGGGTCTTTGCATGGAGCGGCACACTGGGCGATTCCCTGTTCGCCTCCGACCCCGCCAACTGGATGCGCGGCCCCACCGCACTCAATGCCCTGTGCGCGGAACTGGCGCCGCAACTGCAACGCCACCACAAGCGCCTCGTCCTGATCCCGCACGCGCGCCACGTCTTAAGTGACGCCCGCAGCGCGCTGACTTGGTGGTGCGATCAGGTGATTCCCGGGCAAGATCCCAACATCGTCCGCCACTCGCCGGACACCGATCGCCCCTTTGGGCTGGCCTTCGACCCAGCCGCATTTCTTGAGCCATCCATGCTCGCGGATATTGAAGACCACATGCAGTCGCTCTTTGCGTCCTTCGGTCCGCGCGCCGATGTGGTGATCCTCCGCGATGCCACCATCAACGAAACCGATCCTGAACAGATGACCCCGTGTCCCCTTGGTTCTGGACGCCTCCCACGCGCTGCCATACGTGAGCTCCTGGCGCTGCACGTTCCGGAATCCACTCCCATCATGGTGCAAGGCGCCGCGCTGAACGGCTCGCTGGAGTGGCTGGGACGCAGCGCCTGACCCGCCGCAGGCGCGCACGCATAAATCCTTAGAACTTCTGTGCCCGGCGCGCTACACTTCAGTGCCCGCTGGAGGATCCGGCGCGCAAGGAGGCACGGATGATCGCCGCTGGTGCCAGTGTTCTTGACGCTCGCGTGTTGGTAATCAACAAGTTGTACAACGCTGTTCGCGTTGTCGATGCGCGACGTGCATTCACCATGTTGTGCAAGGGCTCCGCAGAAATCATCAGCGTTGAAGCTGGGGCGTATGTCAGCTACTCGCTGCACTCATGGTCTGAAGTTGCAGAATTCCAACGCTCCTTTGAACACGAACAACATGACTGGGTGACCACCCCGCGCTTGGTCTTGGCCGTTCCAAAGATCATTCGCTTGCTCGGCTACGACCGCCTGCCGCGCGAACCAGTCAAACTGAATCGTCGCAATATCTATGCGCGCGATCACAGTCAGTGCCAATACTGCGGCAAGAATTTCTCCACTAAAGAACTCACACTCGATCACGTCGTCCCGCGCGTGCAGGGCGGCGAGAATTCATGGATCAACTTGGTGTGCGCGTGCGTTCGGTGCAACGCGCGCAAGGGCGGCCGCACACCAACACAGGCGCGCATGAAACTCATCCGCGAGCCAGTGAAGCCGCGCCGCAATCCAGCCATCACACTTCGACTTGGTAGCCCCAAGTACCAAAGCTGGAAAGCATTCCTAGACGAGGCGTACTGGACCGTCGAACTGCAGGACTGACCGCAGCAACCGCGCCACCACTCGAAGCACCCACCGCGGTCACCGCGCCAGCTGCGCTCGAACCGCCTTATTCATCCGCGCAACATCAATACATTCAGCGTCAACACCACCGCGTTGTTGATTGCATGCGCCACGATCGACGCATTGATCGTCCCGCGCCATTCGCGCATGATGCAGAACGCAACAGCGAGCGATGCAAGCACCGGGATAAAGATCAGCCCCTGTGGATGAATCGCCGCAAACAAGACGCTACTCACCGCCATCGCAATCACCACGCTTCCCACCGCGCCCCAGCGACCGAATGACTGCTGCAGATTCCGGTACAGCGCACCTCGAAAGAAGAGTTCTTCGCCAATGGGCGCGCACACGCAGGCCAGGATGTAAGTCAAGAACAATCCAGTTGCTCCCGAGTCTTCAACCATCTGTTGAATTGGATGACTAGCTCGCATCTGGCCATCACCAAAGATGTTCGAGAGCACCACTGCCAACATCACTCCAACGATCAACAGCGCGATCCCCATCGACCAGCACACTACGCCCCACACAATGTCCATGGCAACAAACCGACGCAATCCAACCGCGGTCATGATGCTGCGCAACGACAAACCACGCCGCGTTCCCCACCACAGTGCCAGCGCGGCTGCTGCAATGGCCGCCGCGACGGAGAGCGCAAGGCGACCATCCAGACCAGGACTTTCGTTGCCATAGCCCTCCCAGATCTCAAAGAGCATCCGCGGCGCACGAGCAAGCCCAAGATAAGCAAACATCCACACCGCAAACATCTCTGCATAGACATGCGACCACAGTTCGTCCGTTGCGCCAATGCCCTTCGTCTTACCCAGCGCAGCCAGCACCAGAAACACAATGAGAGCGGCAATGCCACCAAGCGCTAACACGAATCCGATCAGCGCCGCCAACACCAACACCATCAACAACACCACACCCGCCGCTGCAAGACGATCGAGTGCCTCTTGATCGCCCTTCGCCTGCGCCACGAGCGTCTTACCAGTGGTCCCCAGCGCCTTGATCACATCGGCGCATGCTTCGTCAGGGATCCCACGCGCACCGGGTTGAGCAGTGGCGTCCACCAGTTCCGTGACCGCATCGAGCGTCGCGAGAAACGCTTCATCCGCAGTGACATCACCCGTATCGATCCGATTCTGCAGCCCCGCCAGCAACTCGAGCGCACGATCGCGAGCCCCCAACCGAGCCAGCAGCGCGGCAGTCGCCAATTCCGAGCCAGGCTCATCAATCGAGGTCAGCGCCTCCACTTGCCCCTTCATTGTCGATAACTGTTGTGCAAACGCTGTCTCGAAAGCTGGTGCTGTGGCGCCGTTCACCAATGACCCCATGATGGCCTGTTGTGCCGACACCGACGCGTGGGCCGCGAGTTTCTCGGAACTAGGCGCCCCAATCCCCCCCCGACTCTCCACAATAAACAGGGCCGCAGCCACTGCGATTGCCAACCATGCGAGGAGATTTGCGCGCCGAAGTCGGGAAGCGTTTGTCATGACCCGGACAGCCTACCGGGGGTCAAACACACCCTCCCCTTGACATCTTGGCGAAAAGCCCTATCTTTATCGATTCTCTGCCCATCCCGGGCGGCGCCACGAAGGAACAGATATGCCACGCCAGACCACTCACATGAAGGAAGCCGACGTTAAGCCAAATTGGCACGTCGTCAACGCCGAGGGAATGATCCTCGGTCGCCTCGCCACCGAAGTTGCGCTCGTCCTCATGGGCAAGCATCGCCCCCAGTACACGCCCAACGTGATGAGCGGCGATTGCGTCATCATCACGAATGCGGAGAAGATCAAGGTCACCGGCAACAAGCTGGCAGCCAAGACCCTTCGTCGCTGGAGTGGCTACCCGGGCGGTCTGCGCGTCCGTACCTACGAGTCCATCATGGCCTCGAAGCCCGAGCTCGTGGTTGAAGAAGCGGTCATCCGCATGCTTCCCCGCGGTCGCCTCGGTCGCCGCATCCGTCGCAACCTCCGCGTCCTCAAGGGCAACACGCACGACCACAGTGCGCAACAGCCAGCGACGCTTGACTTCCCGAACGCCCGCCGCTGATTGCAGCGCCGAACAGAGAGACACCACTGATGACCACCGTAATGAACACCTCCACCCCCGTCACCCAAGGCCAGGGCGCCGCTACCAAGGGCCCCGATTCCAAGGGTTGGTTCTGGGGCACCGGTCGCCGCAAGACTGCCATCGCACGCGTTCGCGTTCGACCAGGCACCGGCGCCATCAAGTTGAACGAGAAAGAACTCGACGACTACCTGACCGAAGACCGCGACCGCAAGGCCGTGCTCGCCGTTCTTGAGAAGACCGGCACCAAGGGCAAGGTTGATGTCACCGCTGGACTCGTTGGCGGTGGATTCACCGGCCAGACTGGTGCCGTCGTGATGGGCCTCGCCCGCGCGATCCTCTGCTACGACTCAAGCCTTGAGCCAATCCTCCGCGAGCACGGGTTCCTGACCCGCGACGCTCGTAAGGTTGAGCGCAAGAAGTACGGTCAATCGGGCGCCCGTCGTCGATTCCAGTTCTCCAAGCGCTAAACCGCAACGAGCACTGGTCGAGAGACCTGCCAACCCAAGAACTTCCAGACACCCGCGCCAACGCGCGGGTGTCTGTGCATGTGCAGCGCACTCTTCCAAAGCGGGCGCTTGCGGACTTCGTCAACGAACCTGCAGCACTGCATGCATCGCCGCGTACCAATCAGCAGTGGCACGCGATGTGGAAACTTTCAACTCGCGTGCCATCTCTTCGAAGGTACGCGGCATGGTGCCGTCAAGACCAAAGTGGAGCGTCAATACGCGGCTGTGCTCTGGCGCGCACTTGGCGCTGGCCGTCAACCAGCCATCACCCGCGCACACAACGTGCCACCACGGAACACAACGCATGATCGCATCGTCAAGCGCGTTTACATCATCTCCGTTACTCGGCGCAAATTCTGGACCACCGCGCGCAATGGTGCGTTCCACCGCGTGCGCTGCAACATGCGCTGGGTGTACGTCTTCAATCGCCACCAAGGAGTGTTCGCCAAACTCAAGCGCGTGCGAGCACTCAAGAGCAGCGAACGCCGCCCAACGCATCCGCAGCGACACCGGTACCTCATCCCATCCGCGCCCAAGGCGCTGGACACATGGCACCAACGCCTCCGGAAGAACACGTTCGAGCAACGCACGCTTGGTTCGATACGCCCACCGCAAATCGCGCTCAATTGCATCCACTTCACGTGCCACAGGGGTCTTGGAAATCGCTCGCAGTGCTGAGTGCGCTCGCCACACCAGAAATCGAAAAGCCACGGCCAACGCAACCTCGCCGCGATTCGGCGCACGCCCGCCGCGCACGCGCGCAGGATCCGGAAATCGCACCGGCCCCACGGGCAATGCCGCACAGACCGCGACCGGTGCAAGAATCGATCCCGCTGCATCCGGCAACACAAAGATGGGTAACAGCACGGGGCTCACGCCATTCATTGCATGACGCAGGCGCTCCATGCGACCGCGCAGCGCAGCCCGCGCAGCTGTCGATTCAGTCATTCCAAGCCACTGCGCCAGCGCTGCGGGGGGACATCCAAGCCCGACCGCCCGCGCCGCAAACTGCCGAATCCAGCGGGGGCTGCGAACAACTTCGCCGCCACCCTGCGCCGCGGGCTCGCCCACGCGCTGCGCCGCGCGAACCGCGGCCACTACCACCGCGTCCACTTCCAATACTCCCCGCGCCGCACGCACACTGCATCCAAATACTGGCGCCAAGCGCGTGGCAAGGGCATGCAAGGAAACTCGCCCACCTGCCGCGCACAATTCCACCGCACGGGAACGCAACTCCGCGCGCGCATCGGCGCCCATGCGTACCGTTCGTCCCGCGCGATCCACGCGCGCTGCTGCACGCTCCCGAAATGCCTGCAATGCATCCGGAAAGCACGCCACCCGCACTGGACCGCCAGCATCACGCACATGATGCATCACCAAGCCGTCCGAGCGAAATCGCGCCAAGGTCCGCGCCGAGACGTTCAGCGCGCGCGCAACATCCGCTGCATGCAATGCCCCGCCACGCAACGATGACGGCAGCGGATCGCGGCGACTCAGTCGCAGTATGAACGCCGTCATGTCATGGAGCAACGCGGACCCAGGAACCACGGATCCAACGCGCACCCCTTCCGGTCGATAGCGAGTCACACGGTCAACCACTAATTCATATGGATACTCACCGTCCGCAGCGATGTCCCCAACAAATGTTTCCGCGTCTGCAAGCATGCGCCCTCGCGCCCGAACATCCGCGAACCGCGTTCCATCCCACAGCGCTGCAACGCATTCAGTGCGAAATCGCGCAGCGGTGGGCATAGTGCGTGGGCGCCTTGATTACCAGGTGAAATCAGCACATTCAGCACGATCACTTGCAGCAGGGGCAAGTCCCGCCGCGCGGCATTCTTGCAAAAAGCGCACTAAACCAGCGCGCGCCGCGTCATCAAAGTCAAAGCGTAGAAGATCAACAAGGTAATGACGGGCTAACTCCTCTGGCCAGCCATGCGCTACCGCCTCACGTCGAATGATCCCATCGATCCGCTCTGCGTTGTGACGCCGTTGGTGGTCCAACACGCGCGCCGCCGTGCGCACCCGGGCACACGCAGCTTCATCCGCATCGGCGCGCATCAACCAAGTAGCAAAGACAAATGGCAACCCGGTCCACGCATGCCACTCTTCGCCAAGGTCAAGTTGCTGCGGCCACATGTCGTTCGCGGGAGCATCATTGATGACCTTGTCACCAATCAAGAGCATGGCGTCCGTGCCCGGGTCACGCGCACCCGAGGCGTGATCAAAGTCAACCATCGTCGGCTGTGCTGCAAACCGCTGCCGCAACACCAATTCAGCCAGCGCGCGGGAGGTGTGACTGTCCGTATCCGCCGCCACGGTGCGCACCTCTGCCCAGGGTCGCCGCGCGTACAACCGCACCGTCAGTGTTCGACCGCAGCACCCAAGCATACCCACCGGAACGATGCGCACCGGAACCGGGCTTCGCAGCACGTCAATCACTGAGCACAGTGCAATGTCCACCGTTCCACTCACCAACCGATCAATCAGGCGCGCAGGAACATCGGGCACCAACGTGCATCCCGCCAAACCGCTGAGCCCATCAATGAGCGGCAACGTATTGATGTAACGCACCACGCCGATAGTCATTGGCAGCGGCGTACTCACGGCATATCCGGCGCAGCGCGCACAGCCAGTCGGAAGGCCCCTTGATCGACACGTCCCAGCGGGGCAGCGGCTTCAACCGCCACGCGCGGAATGCGCGGATTCAGCCGGCACAACAATTCATAGGAGCGCATTCCCAATCGGCGCGCGATGGTTGGCAAGTAATTACGCGCCGTTCGATCAGTGCCATACAGTTCCACTTCCGCGCCAAGTCCACCGTTGGGCTGCGAAGACAACATCTGCTCAAGGCCGGTGAGGTCAACGCAAATCTGATCCATGTTGACTGCGCCAATGACCGGCGCTTCCGCGCTCCAGTCACCCACGGAAATGCGCACCCATCGCGAAGGTTCCGCTTGCTCGCGCAGCAATTGCGGTGCATCGGCACACAAGGTCGGATAGCCGTCTGCGTAACCAACTGGCACCAGGCCAATGGTGGAATCACGACGCGCAGTCCAAGACCAACCGTATCCAACACTGTTGCCACGCGCAATGCGGCGCACGTGAATCAACGAGCTAGTCCAACGAATTGCAGCCCGAAATTCGCTGTATCCGGGAATGGCTTCACCATCATCCGGACCATCGGCCGCGTAACCAGTCCACGCAATTCCCACGCGAACCATGCCGGCATGAACAGCACTTCCACGCAATGACGCGTAGGTGCTTGCCGCATGCAAGACGCACTCCGGAGGAATCAACGCGCGATGCGCATCCACAAAGATATCAAAGGCGCGCATCTGTGCCGCGCACCGATCCGCGCTGGTCTTTGCATGAGAGAAATGCGTCATGACGCCAGCAAGTGTCAACGATGGATTGGCAGTAACTGCCTGCAAGATGCGAGCGGCATCGTCCGGAGTGCAACCACCACGCGCGAGACCAGTGTCTACTTCCAGGTGAATGGGCAATCGCACGCCGTGCTCATGTGCAAGCACAATGAGTTCCGCAACATGATGAATGTCATGGACCACCAGATGCAGTCGACCTGCGACCAGCATCGAGTGAATCGCGCTGCCGCGTTCGATCCGCGACACTGGCTGCAAGATCAGTACCGGGCACGGCATGCCTTCCAAGGCTTCCGCCTGCGCGGGGCTGTACACCGTCAACATGGACGCGCCCCCCTGCACCAAGCGGCGAGCGATCCGAGCGGCTCCGAGCCCATACGCGTCAGCCTTTACCACCGCATTGATGGCAACTCCAGGGCCAACAGCACCCCTGACCACTCGCATGTTGTGGTCAACGGCGTCAAAATCAACGGAGATGAGACTGTTATCACTCATGCGGCGGCATCCATGCCTTCCGCCTGTTACGATCGGCTTACCGGGCAAAGTACCATAAAAACCCCGGTCATCAATTCCCCGAGAACCGGCTCGGCACGCACTTCGATAGAAAAGAAAC
>JBBAOD010000057.1:0-11852 GCA_040401635.1 Phycisphaerales bacterium | reverse complement strand
TAACTCGGCGAGTGAGTACACCGCTCGCGCCTCGCCTTCGCGTACTTCAATGACAGCGGTCTTCCGCGACCGCGCATCACCCTTGGCTGCCTCTGCCATCGCCACCGCCGCGCTGGTCGGTTCGCGAACCGCAGCAACAAGCCCGCTGACCGGGAAGTCAACGCGTGGCGACAAGTAGTAGCGCGCATAGCTGAATTCTTTGTACCGACTCGACTGTGCGGGGTCACCCATGATCACCGTGGTATCCGGCCACACCGCCGTCCACATGCGCCAAGAGGTGACGTTTACATCGGGGAGCGGGAGGATTCGTGCGTCATGTACTGCAGCGGGGCCAGCGATCGCGCGCATGCCAAGTTGGCTCCACAGTGAGGCTTCGGCGCGGTCTGCAGTGGGCAGACTGTGCTCATCGGCCCCCGCCACGCGGTCGTACATCACCAAGTTGCTGTTGTAGAGCAGTCCGCTGACATGAAAGGTCCGCTCTTGGCCATCAATGCGCCGATCGAATACCACCAAGCTGTCGGTGAGCGGGCTGTAACTCACTGCAATGGGTACGCCCCCAAGCGTGTCATTGATCACCTCATGAGCGTTGAGAACAGCCAGCGGATACGCGCGGGCCTCGCCGTTCACCACTACGCCCGCTACGCGGTCAGTACTCACCACGTACTTGGTTCGGTGCTCTTCATTCCATCGCAACATGTCCGCACTACGCATCACAGCGGGTGCATCCAATGATGGGAGGAAGTCGCGCGGGCTTCCGCTTCCCACCAGGACGCCGCGATCGGCGTGCAGGGGCTCCAGTGTGAAGCCGTACACCGCGGGATCGTTACCGCTTCCGATGGGTCGATCGCCACTGAATACACCGCTCAGCGCCCACGCTAAGAATCCGCAACTGATGGCAAGCAACGCCAACAGAATCCAACCACCGCCACGCAGGGTGAGTGTTGGGAATCCAAGTGGATTAGGATCGCTCACTGCGCGGGTACCTCAAGAATGACTGCTCCGTCGACGGGCGTTGCAGTGGTTACTACGCTTCCGCGATCAATGACCAATGCGCCCATGACGACTGGTAAGTAGATCAGGCTTGCCAAGAACAGCCGGCGTGCGCGCGCATCGTTCCTTTCCAGCAGGAAACGGAGCGAAAGCCATGAGAGCCAAAGACCTGCGGCGAAGGCCACCGCTGCGTAGCCAAATCCAGCAATGCCGGACATGGTGCCGAGGAGTGATACCGGTACCAACATCAAACTCGAGAGCAGGCACGCTTGGCCAGTCGCGGTGCCGTCCGGATCACGCGAAGGCAACATCACGAACCCACCCGCCGTGTAGTCCGCCCGATAAAGCCATGCGAGGGCTAAGAAGTGTGGAATCTGCCAAACAAACAGAATGGCAAAGAGTGCCCACGCGCCGGGCGCAATACTTCCGGTAGCGGCCGTCCATCCAATCACTGGTGGAATCGCTCCGGTGACTGCGCCCACCAATGTATTGAGGGTGGTCCGCGGTTTGAGCGGCGTGTACAGCAACACGTAGAGCAGAATGTTGACGCCAGCGAACGTGGCCGCCATCAGGGTGGTGCCCATGGCAAGCACCGTGCATCCCGTATAGCCAAGCAGCACAGCAACCACAAACACGGTGGTGCGGCGCGCATGACCGGCTGGCAACGGTCGCTTGGCAGTTCGGCGCATCAATCCATCGCGACGCATCTCGGCCACTTGGTTGAGCATGGCGGCGCTGGCCGCGGCGAGTGCTGTGCCGATGCATGTCCACAGGAGGCGCATCCACCATCCCTGTGGATCGGTTGGCGCCACCACGAAACCGACCGCAGCAGTGAGCAGTACCAGGAGGCTGAGCCGGGCCTTGGACAGCTGGCTCCAAATCACCGCATGGCTGGGTGTCGGGGCGGCATTGATAACCTCGATTCCCGAAATCGCGGGCGGCGGATTTCCCGGCGTAGCGGGAACGGGTGCTGGCGTGATTGATGCGGGCATCGGATTCGATCCGCGAGGGGTCGAGATGAATAGCATAGGTATCCCTCATCAATGGAGCCTTGCCGATGCACATGCTGATTGCGATTCAGGATTCCGCTGCTGCCGCCCTCACGTCCACCCCGGTGGTCACGCCCGTGCCGGCTGCGCCGCTGGGCATTCCCGCGTTAATTTTGCTGATGGTCGTCGGCAGTGGCTTTGTGATCGCGTGGTCGCGTTGGGTCCGGCCGATGAACTTGGCCATTGGATTTGTGGTGACGGTTGCCATGTGGACGCTGAGTTACCTAGCGCTCCTGCAGCCCGGATTTGTGGCGGGTGAGGCATTATTTGTGGGCGCGCTGGCGTGTGTGTTGTTTGGTGGATTCCTTGCCGGACGGTTTGCGCCCGGCCAGGCCAGCGGTCTGTCGGTTGGTTTAGTGTCAGCAACCATCAACCTCATGGTGGTCGGCGCCTTTCAGCGCGATGAACAGGGTGGATCACCCGTGCGACCCGCCGCCTACGTCGTTGGCCTCTTTGCCGCGAGCGCGCTGCTTGGTTCGATCGGCGAGCGGATCGGTAGTGCTCGGCCATCGGCGCGGCGGCTACCGTCGCCCGTCGCGCTCATGGGTATGGTTGCCACCGCCAATATTCTGGTGATGATTGTGATTGGTGGGCTCGTCACCGGCTATGAAGCCGGGCTAACGGTACCGGACTGGCCGAACAGTTTTGGTCACAACATGCTGCTCTATCCCGTCAGTGAAATGAAGGGCGGCATCTTCTATGAGCACACGCATCGTCTCTTCGGAATGCTCGTTGGCGCTACCGTGCTTGCGTACGCCACCACGGTCTGGCGCAGCGGGGCGAGCAAGTTTGCCCGTACGGCAGTGACCATTCTGTTAACACTGGTGGTCTGCCAAGGGATCTTGGGTGGTTTGCGCGTGACTGGCACAGTCACCTCAAGCATGAATGCGACGGATCTATCCCCGAGCACCACGCTCGCCATTGTGCATGGCATGCTGGGACAGTTTGTCTTTGCGTTGGCACTGGTGTCGGCGTTTGCGGTGAGTAGTGCATGGGAGCGAGTGCGTGTGGCAGTGCCGGGTGCGAGCACCATGAGGCTGCTGACGGGCTTGGCATTCTTGGCCATTACGATGCAACTCTTTCTCGGAGCTGCCATGCGGCACCTGCAGATACCTCCGACTGGTGACGAAGGTGCCCAACTTCCGAAGTGGGCGTTTCATGGTCATATGACCATGGCAGTGATCGCTTTCGTACTTGTACTCGTGGCGGCAATTCGCTGCGGCCGCACCATTGAGGCTCCGCCGTTGCGGCGCGTTGGAAAGGCAGCAATACACACGGTGGGACTACAGGTTGCCCTTGGCATTGCGGCTCTCGCGGCCGTATTGCTGCGCAGGGGTGAGATGGTCCCTGTTTGGGAAGTAGCAGCAACCACCGCGCACCAAGCATTGGGCGCTGTTCTCATAGCCGAGGTCGCCACTATGGCAGTACTGGCACGACGAACACTTACTGCGACTGCGTCACTGGCTTAAGCACTTCTTCGAGTGCTAGCAGTGCGTACACCGTGACCAGGTCCGGTTGACCCTCTTGCCAGCGGTCCGCGCTGTTGATCCAACTGCCATCGGCTCGTTGCGAGGCAAGTAGGGCATCGGTCATGTCATTGCGCCAATTGTGGGCGCTGCTGGTTTTTGGTGTTTCTGAGGCTTTTTCTGGTGTGCCTGCCTGGGCAGCATCGCTGATCACCGTCACGCTGATGGCTCCTGATGCGTTGAGCGCGCGCGCAGCGGCATGCAGGTAGTAGTAGAGACCCTGTGAACCGAGTCCGGGATTCTCGGTGAATGTCCAGTGCGATCGAATCCAATCAAAGGCGGCGGTGACGCGCGGATCGTTGGGAGCAAGCCCGGCATACAGCAGACTCTTGAAGCCAGCGTAGGTCATGCTTCCGTAACTGCGAAGCGCACGCGTCTCCGGCGGCATCTTCTCGCCGTATCGCCCCTCACCGGCTACTTCACTTGCAAAGCTCTCGCCACCGTTGGCGGCCGTGTAAGCAAAGCCACCATCAGCGTTCCCATGTTGCGCCCACGATGCGTCATTGCTCTTGACATTCTGAGTGCGCTGTACGAACACCAAGGCGCGTTGCACGGCGGGGTCATCGGTCGAGACGCCAGCATCGTGCAATGCGTCAAGCATCAGTTGCGTATTGGAGAGGTCAGGGCGTCCGT
This sequence comes from Phycisphaerales bacterium, assembly GCA_040401635.1. Lineage (GTDB taxonomy): Bacteria > Planctomycetota > Phycisphaerae > Phycisphaerales > SM1A02 > UBA966. The sequence continues at coordinate 7,654 of JBBAOD010000057.1, read as the reverse complement.
GACTTCCGTATCCCGCACCACCAAACCAATCCGCATTGGGGCTAATCCCTTGAGATTGGTCCCACTGATTTTTCACAAGCCACGTTCGCACAGTTTCCATCTCCAAGGCGAGTGCGGGATCTTGTTGCGCGGCAAGGCCCATGAGCACCATGCTGGCCACGTAGTTGGCCAATCCGCCGCCGAGGTCGGGCTGAAATGCACCCGCCACTTGCGTTCCAGCGGTGACAAACGCCAGGGCTTTACGCGCGTTTATGTCAGTTTTTGCAGGGAATCCAGCCTGCGCAAACGCCTTCAGCGCCAGTGCTGTCACTGCGTTTGGCACGGCCGTTGACGGCTTGCTTTGATCGGTCGCTTTCGCCGCAGTGCTTTCCATCCACCCACCGTTGGGGCCCTGAGTAGAGCGCATGAACGCAAGACCCTTGCTCACCGCCATCTTTGCTGCCGCGAATCGCGCCGCGTCCATGGGCACGTCTTCGGCGCGATCGGCGATGCGCAGTATCACGGGCAGCGGTTGGATGACGCGTGACGGAACGTTGGGCGCACCGAGCGTAGTGATTTTTTCCGGTTTGACGCGCGCATCTGTTGGAATGGATGCGGGTGCAAGCACGGCCGCTCGCACTGCAGCGGGAAGTTCCTTGGACGTTGCGTCCGTGACTGGCTTCGCCTGCAACTGTGGAATCGGCGCTTCAATCTTGAGATAGATAAGGAAGTCTGATTCGCGCGGTGTAGTGGCTGCAGGCTGCCCAGCCGGCACGGGCTTCTTGGGATCAGGACCAACGCCAGCGAAGCGCAGTGGGGTCAAGACCATGCCTGCGGCATCGGCGCGAGCAGTGACGGACACCCGCACGAGAAGCCCATCTTCAGCACCCGACTTCTGGTCCAACAACTTTGCGTCAACACGCGGGTCAGTACTGGTCACCGAATCAATGCGCACGCCGTTCGCGTGTTTGATCTCAACTTCAAATACTTTGCTTGCCCCAGGCGCCATGATGCCCACGTTCTCGCGGTACTGCGCAAAGCCAAAATTCGCACTTATTTTTGTGCATTCATGGCGCACACGCATATCAATGAGGCGCGCATCGGCTCGATCAGTTTCAATCACCAAATACTTGGGAACGCGCTCGCAGGGCAGGCTGGAGAAGTCGTAGCGCACGCGGTAGCTCTCTCGCGGACCTTGCTCAGTTGGCTTGTAGTCCACAAATACCGGCGCCGCTCCATCAACCGACATGATGCGAAACGACTTTCCATCAATTGATTCCACGGTAATTTCACCGGTGACATTCGCTTTGTTGTCGAACGCATTGATGAATGGATCACGCCGTTGCTTGCCATCAGCACCAACACTCAATTGGACACCGCGCACGGGATAGGTCACTTCCGCTTTGATGCTCAGTTCCACCAGTCCAGGGACGCCGTCAAACATCAGCACTACTTGCGCAGACTTTTCACCGGTTGCGCCACTGGTTCGCATGGACAGCGGAACTTTGATTGTGCCGCCGGCCGGAATTTCCTTGCCAAGCATGTCGACGGTGGTGCACGTGCAACTGGGCGCACTGCGAACACACTTCACTGGACGTTCAAGGGTATTCAGAAGCGTTGCCTCAAACTTCACATCGGTCTGTGGCGCAACGAAACCAGCATCAAGTGATGCGGGCATCGCCTTGATGGGGCACAGTGCCATTTGCTCAGCAACCTGCCGAGCGCGATCGGCCATTTGCTGTTGCTGCGGCGCGGCGTGTGCGAAGTGGGCACACGCGATGGTAATGATGGTGGCGGCGCAGGAAAGAAAGCGGGGACAGGCGGGAAGGGCGGTGAATTTCATGGGGTTTCCTCTCGTGCATCGTAGTTCGGCGCGTCCTACACTCGAGCCCCATGCGCGCTATTGAAGTCCTCTGTCAAGGTACCCCCGTCGCTCCAACTGTCCGCTTTACAGGTGGTAGCTCGGAGTGCCCCCCCGCTCCCGGCGAGTTGCGTGTCCGCACCGAGGCTTCGGCGCTCAATCATCTGGACCTATGGGTTGGTCGCGGCTTGCCCGGTATCGAAGTGCAGTGGCCGACGATCGGCGGATCCGACGGCGTTGGCATCGTTGACACCGTGGGTGCCGGCGTTGATGCTGCATGGGTTGGCAAGCGAGTGATTCTCAATGCGGCGATCATGCGCCCCGAGGCGCCGCGCCCAGGGCACGCTCCGTCCGGCGAGGACATCTTCATGATCGGCGAGCATTGCCCTGGTACGCATGCGGAGTACTTCGTTGCTCCAGCAACCAATGTCTTGGAAATCGGCGACATTGACCCGGTGCACGCCGCGGCGTTTGGGCTGACGCACCTCACGGCGTGGCGCATGCTGGTGACGCGTGCGCGTTTACAGGCAGGTATGACGGTGCTCATTCCTGGTATCGGTGGCGGTGTTGCGCTTGCTGCGCTGGGAATTGCGCGACACTTTGGCTGCACCACGATTGTGACCAGCCGTCATGCAGCAAAGCTCGAACGCGCCACGACGCTCGGCGCCAATTTCACGGTGCTCGATACTGGTGCCGATTGGTCGCGTGAAGTGCGCAAGGCAACCGGTGGACGCGGCGTTGACATTGTGGCGGAGAGCGTTGGCAAGGCCGTACATATGCCCTGCATCAAGAGTCTGGCTCGCGGCGGCACGCTGGTCACGTGCGGATGCACTACGGGCGCGGATGGCACCACCGATCTTGCTCGCATCTTTTGGAACCAGCTCTCCATCATTGGATCCACCATGGGTTCGATGGACGAGTTCCGTAGCGTCATTGCCTTGCTGCAAAGCGGGGCGCTCCGTGCCACGGTGGATCAGGTCTTTGAGCCGGCTGCGGCCGAAGCGGCGTATGCGCGCCTGGAGGCAGGCGAGCAGTTTGGCAAGCTGGTGTTTAAGTGGTAAGTACTGGAAGATTTCCGCCGATAACAACAATTTGCACTTGATTTCATATGCAGCATCCGGTGTGATTCTGTGCAATGTTCAATCTTTACGTCGGCGCCGTCCACTTCAGCAGTCAGATTGTTGCTTCGTCAGAGTCTTCAGAGGGAGGCACCGCGGTGCTTCCTGAAGTTGCTCCTCCACAGCGCAAGCAGATGCCAGGATGGGCGGTACTTCTCCACAATGACGATGTCAGCGACTTTTCGCTGGTGACTCGCTCGGTGGTGGAGTTTGCGCGGCTCACCGTCAGTGATGCCGTGGAGCGAACCGTGGAGGCGCATCAGTCCGGAGTTGCACTGCTGATGGTCACCCATCGCGAGCGTGCCGAACTCATCCAAGAGCAGTTTCAGACTCGCGGACTGACCGTCACCATCGAGCCTGCCGCCTAATTCGCGGCGTATGATTCCGAGGCATTCCGGAACGGCTCTCGTTCCGCTTTACCACAGGATTCAGCCTCGATATGCGACCTGCACTCATTGTCTCGATCGCCGTCACCCTAGTCGTTGGCTTGGTGGCTTTGTTCGCTGGAAAGGACATCTGGGCGTGGATACATTTCGGGGGCCCGGAGGCCACCGTGGTTCGCATGGAACCAGCAGCAGTGGGCGTCTTGGTGGAGACGGTCTCCGCACCGGGAATCATTGAGCCCAAGCGCAAGGTGGATGTGTCAGCGGAAGTATCGGCGCGCATTGTGGAATTGCCTCATCGCGAGGGGGAGCGCGTTCGCGCCGGCGACCTGATCATGCGTCTGGATGACCGGGATCTCAAGGCCGCGTTGCAGAGTGCGGAGGCCCGCCGTGATGGCGAGCGATATCGCCTGGAAGCGGAGCGATCGCGCATCGTTGGTACGCAGAACACGCTGGAGAATGCGCGCGCAACAGCGCAACGGCAGGAGTCGCTCTTTCGCGCTGGTGACATCAGCCGACAGGCCTATGAGGATTCCGTGACGCGCGCCGCAGACCTCGACGCGCAGTTCCAAGCGCAGAAGAACACCATCGTTCAACTTGAGAAGAGCTTGGCCGCTGCCGAAGCACAGATCGAGCAGCAGCGCGAGGCGCTCCGGAAGACGGTCGTGGTTGCAGCGATCGATGGCATCATTACCCAGCTCAATGCCGAGGTTGGCGAACTGGTGGTGGTTGGCACCATGAATAACCCGGGAACGAAGATTCTCACCATTTCTGATTTGAGCAAGATGAAACTCACCGCCAAGGTCAGTGAGTCAGACATTCCACGCGTCGCCAAGAGTCAGCCCGGTGAAGTTCGAATTAACGGCTACAAGAAGCGCATCTTTGCCGGCACGGTGGAAGAAGTAGCGCTGAGCCGAACCAGCGATAAAGACGGCACCGGGTTCTTTAAGACAGCGGTACTCCTTGAACTGAACGGCGAGCAGATCTTTAGTGGTCTCGGCGGCAACGTTGATATCTCCATCGCTCGTCACAGTGGGCTGAATGTTCCAAGCCAAGCCGTCATTGACCGCAAGATCGAAGACCTTCCTGATGCCTTGAAGGGTAATGCGCTGATCGCTCCTGGCTCCAAGACGCTCAGCGTGGTGTACCGAGTGATTGACGGCAAAGCCGTGGCGACTCCGGTGGCCACTGGGCCATCCAACCTCACCAACACCATTATTGTTGATGGATTGAAGGAAGGTGAGATTGTGGTGGTTGGCCCCTACAAATCCCTGGAGCGTTTGAAGGATGGCGACGCCGTCAAATCAGAGGAATCCGAATGGGGTGGTGGCGCAGGCGGTGGTTCGGGTGGCGGCGGCGGCGGCCGTGGCGGCCGCGGAATGCGCATGCGATTTTGACCGAAAGCCCGCGTAACCGCTGCGAACCGCGTGAAGTCATGAAGAGGCGCGTGAATTGAAAAGATATGAGTGAATCGATCATCCAACTTCGCGGAATTGCCAAGGTCTATCGCGTTGGCGTCGAGACCATTCACGCGCTGCGCGGGGTTGATCTTGACATTGGTCGCAATGAGATGGTGGCCATCATGGGCAGCTCTGGCTCGGGCAAGAGCACCCTGATGAACATGCTCGGTTGCCTCGATCGCCCGACTAGCGGCGAATACACGCTCGGGGGGCGCCTAGTAAGCGCCATGAAGACTGATGAATTAGCGCTCATTCGGAACGAAGAAATTGGCTTTGTCTTTCAGAGCTTTGAGCTGCTTTCTCGTCAGTCCGCCTTGGAGAATGTGGAACTTCCACTGATGTACTCCGCCACTGCCGGTGGATTCCGCGCTCGACGCGAACGCGCGCTCTCTGCGCTGCAGCGTGTTGGCCTTGGTAACCGTGTTGATCACCGCCCCAACCAACTCTCGGGCGGACAGAAGCAGCGTGTGGCGATCGCCCGTGCAATTCTCAACAACCCCAAGATTCTGATGGCCGATGAGCCAACCGGAAATCTGGACTCCGCGACGACCGCGGAAATTCTGGCACTGTTCACGCGCATTTACCGGGAAGGGCAGACCATCATCATTGTGACGCACGAAAATGACGTGGCCGCACATTGCCAACGCGTGGTCCGACTGCGCGACGGGCGCATTCTCAGTGATTTGTCAGCCGAAGAAGACTTTGAAGTGAGTCCCTACGTGGAAGAGGCGCGCGCTACGCAACGCCGTCGCGCTGCTGCGGAAGAGGCGACAGGGGCGACAGGGGCGACAACATGACGAACGCCAAAGCACCATCTCCGAAGGGCGCCAAGGGCGAAGGTCGCGGCCTCACCATCTTCTTCTTCCTGAAGGCGATCGGTATGGCGCTCAGTCAAATCTGGGCAAACAAGACGCGATCGTTTCTCACCGCACTGGGAATCATTGTTGGTGTTGCGAGTGTCACGGCAGTGATTGCGGCGTTGACTGGGCTGAAGGCCAAGGTGCTTTCGGAATTTGAGAGTGTTGGTGCAGCACGTCTGTACGTGTTCCCAAACCGCCCTGACAACGTGCCGCGCGCCAAGTTCCCGTGGGAGAAGTGCCGTCTCAAGGTCAGTGAAGCGCAGGCAATCATGGATCAGTGCCCTTCCATTAAGGGCATTTCCCCCATTGTTGATTTGCCCATGAGTGTTGAGAGTGACACTGAACTCATCGATGGAATGACCGTGAACGGAATTTGGCCAGCATGGCATGACGCCGTTGGGCGCAAGGTGATGCGTGGTCGACCGTTCAGCCAAATCGATATTGATACGGCGCGACAAGTGGCGCTGGTGAACGAGGCTGCCGTCACAGAACTGAAGATTGACACGGACGGTAACGGCGGACTGGGCGAACACATTCTGCTTGGCGGACGCCGGTTTCTGGTGGTCGGGGTGGTGGAAACCACTCAGGCACGAATGCTGGGGATGAACTCCAGCGAGGCGGAGATCTTCATCCCATTCAGTGTGGCAGAGAAGTTGCTGGATGGGTGGTATTTCATGCAGTTTGCGGCTATTGCCACGAGCCCCGAGACCGCTGAGGAAGCGAAGGCTGAAGTGGAGTACGTGATGCGCCGCCAACGCGGTCTGCAGCCAGACGATCCCGACACGTTCCGTGTTGCGGCACTGGATCAGTACATCAATCAGTTCAAGAGTTTGGCGTCGGGTGTCACCGCGATCGCTGGAGGAATTGTGGGCATCTCGCTATTGGTTGGCGGCATCGGCATCATGAACATCATGTTGGTTTCGGTGAGCGAACGCACCCGCGAAATCGGATTACGCAAAGCGGTTGGTGCCACATCGGCGGCCATCCTGCTGCAATTTCTGTTGGAGGCAGTGACTCTCACCGTACTTGGTGGAATTGCCGGATTGGTGATTGGGAAGTTGATGGCAGTGAGCCTGACATACATTCCCGGCGCAAATCTTGAGCAGGCCGATGTGCCGGCGTGGGCAGTGATCCTGTCCATCGTCTTTAGTGCCGGCGTCGGCGTTGCCTTCGGTATGTTCCCTGCGTACAAGGCTTCGCGGCTTGACCCCATTGAGGCCCTTCGCCACGAGTGACCCGATGCGCCGATTCCTTCCCGCCATCTTCACCACGCTCTCGATTCTGGCCACTGGCTGCCAGAACGATTTGTTTCGTGCGGAAGAAACGCCATACACCGCACCGGATAGTGCGCTGAAGGCGATCGAGCCGGTGGATCTATCGTCCGCTACCTACGGTCCGCCGGTTCCCGCTGAAGATGCGGTGGCGCAGGCAACGGCGGGCAGTTTCCGGTCAACGCGTTACGAGCGCACCCGAACACTTTCCATTGCCGAGGTGCGCGCGTTGGCACTCGCCAACAACCTGGATTTGCGTGTGCAGTTGGTCGCCCCTGATATCGCCAAGGCGGGCATCACTGAAGAAGAGGCAAAGTTCAACAGCCTCTTCTACGCCGATTACAGCCGGAACGGTACGAATTTGCTGACGCAGTTGCAGAACAGCGAAGGCCTCTTCTCTGACCAGGTGAAGATGGGCGTTGCGGTTCCGCTGGCTACCGGCGGTCTGGTGAAGTTCCAACCGCAGTACACGCAGTCTGAACAGATCACCGGCGCGACCCCAGAGACGGATCAAGGCGGACTTCTCATGTCCATCAGCCAGCCGCTGTTGCGTCATGCTGGTGTAGGCGTGGCAACTGCATCCATTCGCGGCTCCAAGCTGCAAGGGCAAATTACTGACTCGCGTACCAAGCTTGAGGCCATTCGAATTCTCGCCAACGCGGATAAGGCCTATTGGAACCAGTACCGCACCTTCCGCGAGTTGGAAGTTCGAAAGCAGCAGT
>JBBAOD010000056.1:0-11874 GCA_040401635.1 Phycisphaerales bacterium | reverse complement strand
ATCCGTATATCAACGGGGGTATGCGCGGGAACGTGGTGGTCGATGGTGACGAGATCTCTCCGCAAGCACACGCGGCCCCGTTTCGCCCAGCGCTGCAGCCGCTCCGTGGCGCAAGCATTACGGGTTTCAAACAAGTGGCGCCCAAAGCATGGTCGCTTTCATATCAAGTAGCGGGTCGAACCGCTCGGATCGACTATTCAATCGACGAGTCCGGGGTGGTGAAGTTCAAGTTTGTGGGAGTGGATGGAAGTACGAAAGAAGAGTCATATTCCCGGCAAGCGCGCGCTGGTGGTGGACCAGGTGGTGGCGGTCAAGGTGGACCGGGTGGATCAGGCGGTGGAGGCCAAGGCGGCGGCGGGAATGGTGGCGGCGGTCGCCGCGGCGGGCAGGGCGGTGGCCAAGGCGGCGGCGGTCCCCCACCAAATGAAGTGCGTCGTACCGCGGCTCCATCGAAGGATGGATTCGAAGTGCATTCAGCGGGCATTGGTGCCGATGGAATGTTGGGCAAGAAGTACACGTGCGATGGAGACAGCATTTCGCCGCCGATCGAATGGACTGGCCTGCCCGCAGCTACCAAGAGCGTGGCGATTGCCATGCATCACATTCCGCCGGGCGGCAAGGAAGGTGTCGACGAACACGCGTACATTGTTCTGTGGGGGCTGACTCCTGCAACCAAGGCGCTCGCTGAGAGTCAGCATGATGTGGGCACGTGGGGAGTCAATACGGTCAACCGTCGCGCGGAATATGCGCCGCCGTGCTCAAAGGGCCCGGGCGAGAAGTCCTACATGGTGACCGTGTACGCGCTGTCTGCGGAGCCAAAGCTCACCGCTGGGCGCGCGGGTTTCACCGAGCTGCTTGCAGCGATCAAGGACACCACCATCTCGATCGCTGAAGTGGAGCTGCGCTATGCACGCGAGCGCGGCGCTGGTGATGAGCCGCCGCCGCCGCGCGGTGATGAGAAACGGCGCCGAGAGACCGACGGATCGCCACCGCCACCGCCGCCGCCGCCCCCACAGTCACCGTAGTCGCGACACTCACCGTCGCCGCCACCTCCGCCTGCACCTCCTGCGGCACCTCTCTACCTCCAAGTCCAGGCGTCCGAATTCGCATGCGAGTGTTGGTCTGACGTACCCTTCAGCAATGAAGCGTTTCACCGCCGCGATATTCTTCAGCCTGACTGCTATTTCGCCCTGCTTCGGCTGGGGTGATGCTGGTCACAAGATCGTTGCCACCATTGCCACGGCTGGTCTCAGTGAAGAAGCAGCCAAGAAACTACGCGAGATTCTCGGCGATGAAACCGTCGCCGACGCCGCAGTGTGGGCCGACAAGATGCGCAGCAACGCTGAGTATGACTGGATCAAGCCGCTCCACTACATCAATGTGCCGCGCGGAGCACAGAGCCTTGATATGAATCGCGACGGTGCGGATGGCTTGCAGATCGTTTCGTCCATCAACAAGTACCGCGACATTCTGAAGAATCCCGCGAGCACCAAAGAAGAGCGGCTTCTTGCAGTGCGCCTGCTTTTTCACTTTGTTGGTGATATTCATCAGCCGTTCCATGTTTCCTACAAGGAAGATTTGGGCGGCAACAAGTTGACCATTCAGGCATTCGGTCGCAAGTCCAATATGCACAAGGTGTGGGATTCGGAATTGATTCAGCGTCGCCTGAAAGACACCAAGGGCGGCTGGGCGGTCATGTCCGCCGATCTGCGCGAGTCGATCACTGTGCCCGAACGCAAGAAGTGGACAACATCCGCTGACCCCGCGGTGTGGGCAAACGAATCGTTCGGTATCACGCGGCAGCTGTACAGCACCGCGCCCACCGGGAAGGCCGGGATTGATGATGTCTATTACAAGCAGTGGCTACCCACGTTGAATACGTGCCTTGAAGTTGGCGGCGTTCGCCTGGCGGCCTTGCTGAACGATGCCCTTGATCCTGGAGCATCGAAGGACACGAGCGCAAAGGACACCAGCGCAAAGGACACGAAGGGCACCAAGGGTTCCAAGGGTTCCAAGAACGTCAAACCAGCTGGCTCAGAAACGGCGCCCGGACCTGTAACTCCCGCCACATCGCCAACAGCGCCGCCTGCTGTATCGCCTTCCGATGAGTTAGTTCCGGCGTAACTGCCTCGGGAGAAACATTTAAAAATTCAATTTCTTCGCTGACCCTTTCGCAACCGGGTGCGTAGGGTTAGTGGTGTGGATGACGGTCGAGCGGGCGTTACGCCCGAACTTGGTCAAGGCACCCCCCCATCGTTGGTTCGGACCAGTCAAGACTTCGCGCACACTGATGCGCGCAGTAATCCTACGCCTGCTAGACATAAAGGAATCCTTCGTCATGAAGAACATCTTTAGCATGATTGCCTGCGCTGTCACCATTTCCGCCCCTTGTTTCGCGGACGCCACCTTCACCTTCACGGGCCAATGGACCACCGGGGGGCAAGGCAATTTCATTGCCACCAATACCACTGGTCAGGCGATGCAGAACTGGGTTCTGGAGTTTGATTGGACCGCCGACGTCACCAGTCTGTGGAACGGCACCATTCAAAGCAAGGTGGGTAATCATTACACCGTGGTCAATTCCGCATGGAACGGAACAGTTGCGCCCGGCGCCTCCATTGAGGTGGGCTGCGTATTCAATCAGTCACCCTCCGGCGTGCTGCCGACTGGCCTGACCTTCAGCACCACAGCGAGTGGCGGCGGAGGTACCGGCGGTGGCGGAACTGGTGGCGGAACGGGTGGTGGTACTGGAGGCGGTACGGGTGGCGGAACCGGCGGCGGTGCCACTGGCTCATGCGCTGCCGATGCCGACGGTGATGGCAAAGTCAACGGCAGCGATCTTGCGTTGCTCTTAACCAGCTGGGGCCCAGGAACAGCGCGAGACCTCACTGGTGACGGCACTGTTGATGGAGCGGATATTGCAGCCATGCTTTCTGCATGGGGCGCGTGCCCAACCGACAGCACGGGCTATGACAAGATGCCAACCGTTGAGCAGCGAAAGATTGTTGGTTACTACCCAAATTGGGGCATTTATCAGAAGAATTTCCCGGTGACTTCGGTGCGCGCGGATCGGATCAATGTCATCAACTATGCATTCCTCATTCCGCTCGACCGCACCATGCCAAGTGCATGGAACGTCATTGTTTCTTCGTACCGCGGATGGCGGTACAGCGATTACGCAAACTATCTACAGCAACCAGCCGGCACCACGCTGAGCGCTGGTGTTGGGCTCTTTGATGAGTGGGCCGATGTGAAGGCGAACACCGCTTCCGAGGCGCTCACCATGTCGCCAGCATTCCGCGAAGGAAGCAACTTTGCACAACTGCGTGATCTGAAGCAAACGCACAGCAAGTTGCGCACCATGGCTTCGATCGGCGGCTGGACGCTCTCGTCACCGTTCTTCTCAATCGCCCGCAGTGCACAGAAGCGTGCAGACTTTGCAAAGTCCGCCGTGTATGTAGTTGCCAAGTACGGCTTCGACGGCATTGATATCGACTGGGAGTATCCGGGTGGTGGTGGGTTGTCTCAGAGCGGCATCGGCGACCCCGCTACTGACGGCGGCAACTACTTGCTCCTCCTGCAGGCGCTGCGCGATGAACTGAATCGCCAGTCCGCTATCGACGGCCGCACCTATTACCTCACCATTGCAGCCCCTGCCGGTGACACCAAGATCGCCGACATCAATCCTCCAGCAATCGCAGCGATTTGCGACTGGATCAACGTCATGACCTATGACTACCACGGTGGCTGGGACTCGTACACCGGGCTCAACTCACCGATGGTGAACATTGATCCAAATCCATCGGCTGCCAAGTGGTCGGTGTCCGGCACCATGGACATCTACCTGAACGGGATGAACGGCAACCCCGGCGTTACGCCTTCCAAGCTTGTGCTGGGCATGCCCTTCTACGGTCGTGGATGGAGCGCCGTGCAGCCCGGACCAAACGGCAACGGCCTCGGTCAGCCTGGATCAGAAGCGGTCTCGCCCGGACTCGGCGAGACGGAGTTTCCGTACAACTCGCTGATCAGTAGTGGCATCTTGAGCTTCTCCAACGGTTCGTTTGCGGGTGCCGCTGGCTACACGCGTTACTGGAACGCCGCTGCGCAAGTGCCGTATCTCTACTCACCCTCTGCGCAGCGATTTATCAGTTATGACGACCCGGAATCGACGCAAGTCAAGATGAATTTTGCGAACCAGAAAGCCCTGGGAGGCGTGATGTTCTGGGAGCTCAGCGAAGACACCGCGCTTCCCGGAGCGTCACTCCTTGACACCATCTTCCAAGGCATGAAGTTGCCATGAGTCTGCCATGAGTTTGCGCTGACTGCACAACACCGTGAATGACGAACTTACCTCACCCCGCGACCGTATTTCTTAGATCTCAAGAGAAACGTACCAAGATGAAAAAGTTAATTACCTGCCTATCAACTCTGCTAGTGACCGTCTCAACATCACTCACCGCGTTTGGTCATGGATCGATGGCCGATCCAATCAGTCGCTCCTACAAGATCTTCCTCGACAATCCGGAGACGCCGCAGACCGCTGCCGCCAGTGCCGCCATTGCGGTTGCTGGAACGCAGGCGTTCTATGACTGGAACGAGGTCACCCGCAACATTCCTGGCTATGACTATCCAGCCACCATTCCGGATGGGCAACTCCCCGGAGCAGGTCGAGATAAGTATGCAGGTCTCAACCTAGCACGTACGGATTGGTTCGCTACTCCGGCTGTAGCCGGTCCGCGCGTCTGCCGATTCTTTACCACCACTCCGCATGACCCGAGTTTCTTCAAGGCATACATCACCCGTGATGGCTATGACCCACGGCAGCCACTGCGTTGGGCAGATCTGGTGCCGGTAGCTGGTGGCGAGACCGCAACGCTGGCAGGATCGTGCGGACAAAACAGCACGGATTGTCATTGCGGAACGTCGGGCGCTGGGATGAGTTACTACATGACTCTCGAACTCCCTGCGCGTGTGGGCCGCCATGTTCTGTATGTCACGTGGCAGCGCATTGATCCCAACAATGAGGTGTTCTTCTCAACCAGTGATCTTGATTTCGGTGGCGTTGACTACGGTGATACCGGCGCACCGCCGATCATTCCGGCAGCAGTGACCTTTGCGTTCACCAATCAGTGGATTGGCGGCGGGCAGGGCGGCTTCCACATCACCAACGCTTCCAACTATGCCATCCGCGGCTGGAAGTTAGAGTTTGATTGGACTGCATCGGTCGACAGTGTGTGGAGCGGCGTCTTGCAAAGTCATGTTGGCAATCATTACGTAGTGACCAATGCTCCCTACAACGAACTCATCCTGCCCGGCGAATCGGTGGATGTGGGCTGCACTGCCAGTTACCCGATTCCAGGCCTGTTACCCACCAGCATCATTGCGATGGGGAGCGCACCCGGAGCACCACCTGAATGCACTGGCGATGCCAACCGCAGCGGCGTCGTGGACGCTGCGGATCTCGGCTTGATGCTTGGAAGTTGGGGTCAAGCGTCCGCGTTTGACTACAACGGCGATGGCATCACCGATGGCGCCGACATGGCCGTGGTCCTTGCCGCATGGGGCCCGTGTCCGTGATGACGATCACATCCTGACTTCACCGCCAACGATGTTCCTGAGCGACATAATCGACTCACGGAGAATGGAGGCCGCCTGCGAGAATTCGCTGGTGGCCTCCTTTGCTCGTGTGGCATTCTGTGCCAGTGCATCCATAGCCTGGCGGATCTGATCTGCACCCTGCACTTGGCTATGCATGCCCTCGGTGACTTCGGCAAACCGGCTCTCCACGCTTCCCACCTGATCGATCACCTGCGTGAGTCGCTGTCCAACATCGCCGACGTTGGTGACGCCGCGGCGCACTTGCTCACTGAATCGGTCCATCTCCATGACGCCGCCGGACACGGCGGCCTGCATCTGTCGAACCATGTTCTCAATGTCTAACGTAGCGGAGGCCGTTTGATCCGCCAGTCGGCGAATTTCGCGCGCGACCACCAAGAATCCACGCCCACTCTCGCCAGCCTTTTCCGCCTCGATGGCGGCATTGACGCTCAGCAAGTTGGTCTGATCGGCCACCTTGGTAATGGTGTCAACGATCGTATTGATACTGGTGGCCTTCTCGCTGATAGCGGACAGGCGCTCGGCCACATTGGTGGTCGCTGCAGCAAGACCGTCCATGGTGCTTCCCATGGCTTGTACGCCGGCACGTCCTGCCGTGGCGTTCTGCGCGGATTCGCTGGCGGCTTCCGCGAGTTGCTCCATCTTGCGAAGGAGCTCGGTGCCGGTCGCAGTGATCTGTCGAACCGCTGCGGCAATCTCCACGCTGCTTGAGCCAAAGGTTTGTGAGACATCCTCTTGCTGGCGGCTTGAACCAGCCATCTCTACCGCGGTGCTACTGATACCAACAGTGACATCGCGGACTTGCGACACCACCTGCGATGCAGTGCGCATGATCAGCGTGGCCATGACTGCAACGCCGACGAGTCCGACCACGAGATCCACCCACAAGTCAGCCCAGACTTCGCCAGCCAACCGAGCATGAGGCACTTCCACGACGACCCTCCAGCCACCGGTTGGAATACGCGCCATGACATGGATGCCTTCGTCGCCCGTTAAGGGGTTGATCGCGCTGGTAACACCCGTACTACCTGACTGGGAGAGCACTGGTTGCAGGCTTGTAGCCCATGCGGTCTTGGCCAACGGCTTACCAGCGGCCGCATCAAAGCTTGCGCGTGCTTGACTGCTGAGCGTCGGATCGCCAGCTGACGCGGTGATGAAATTATCTTCATCGGTGAGCAACATCAGGTTCAGCCCAGTCCGCTCCGCAGTGTCCGTTGCCGCCTTACCAGCAAGGGTGAGCGGGCGGGCTACACCGGCGACCCCCATAAAGCGGCCGTCTATGACGATTGGCACAACAATCTCTGTATCGAGCGCGCCGTTGTGCTCATGTGGTTCGGTGATCACGGCCTTTCGAGAGTTGTTCACAAGGAACTGTTGCTTGGCCGTACCGTAGTACTCGGAGTTGTTGATTTCCGAATTTGCCTGAAGCATTAACGTATTCGCTGCGGTTCCGTCTCTATTAAAGCGTGGAACAAATCGGCCGCTCTTGTCGATCGACTTCGGGTCCGTTGCAGGGTTGGCAACGGCAGCTGCATCGTGGCCATCCGCATTCGGCTCGAAGCCGACAAATACGTCGTATTCCGGATTCGCATCTGCGATGGAGCGCAGATAGACGAGGGCTTCCTCGCGATTGTCAAAGAGGCAGCACTCAAATGCAAGCGCCATCGCGGTAACAGTACCGACAGCCTTCTGCTGCCGACCTTCGATTTCATTGGCGACCCGCTCAGCTTCGGAGACCGCGAACGAAGCAGACTCTCGCTTGGTGGTACGCGCACTGAGGTATGCACTGATGCCAATGATGGTCAGCACTACCACTGCGCTCGGTATCACGCCAAAGTAGGTGAATTGCCCGAGCAGACCCTTCCGAAAGTTCTTGATGCGCATGGTGGGAAGATAGTCGATGTCAATGAACGCTTGGATCGTGTGGTAAGCGTTAATTCCCCGATTTCCATGGCACTTTGGGCGGTGGCCTCACCGTTGTGTTGCGCCGTCACGCACGCATCGAAACCCAACATGTGACATACCAGTGTCGGGTGAGCACGCCATGCGCGCCGCAACGCGGTAACTCGCACAGTAACTGTCATTACAGAGGAACGAACCACCACGATGAACCCGGCTGACTGGCTCACTTGGATTGCGCGGATCCATGCTGGAATCTGGTCCTTTGGGATCGATCGTGATTCCGTTATTGCCTGCAATCACAACCTGGCGCGCGTAGGTGTCCGGCCGATAGAGATCGCTGCACCACTCCCAGACATTTCCTGCGGTGTCATACAGGCCGTACCCATTGGGTGGGAAACTGCGCACGGGCGCAAGACCCACATAGTGATCTTCATCAGTATTGCGGTCAGGAAAGTGGCCTTGCCATGTGTTTGCGCGCGTTGCATCAATGGCGTCATCGCCCCAAGGATTCACTGATTGTTCGCGTCCGCCACGCGCTGCGAATTCCCATTCGGCTTCGGTGGGTAGGCGCTTCTTGGCCCACTGGCAGTACGCAACCGCATCTTCGTAACACACTTGAACTACTGGAAGCGCGTCGCGGCCTTCAATGGAACTGCCTGGTCCGTCGGGATGCTTCCAATCTGCGCCGCGCGTCCACTGCCACCACTGCGCAACGTTGTTCGTATCAACGGGCGCGCTTGGAGCAACAAACACCAACGATCCCGGCAGCAGCAATTCATCGGCGGGCTTTGGTGTTCCCGCTGGCACTTGCTTCTTCAATTCTTCCCAATCAACCGGGCGCTCGGCGACGGTCTTGTATCCCGTGGCAGCAACAAAGGCGGCAAACTGCGCGTTGGTCACCTCGGTAATATCTGCCCAGAATCCATGCACGCGCACGCGGTGAACCGGTTGCTCATCCGGCCGCGCCAGCGGATCGGTACTGCCCATACTGAACTCTCCACCGGGAATCCAAACCATTCCTTCGGGTGCCAGGGATGGGGCCGGGGCAGAAGCTGGGGCAGCGGCAGGAGCAGAAGCAGGGGCAGGCGCAGAGGCAGAGGCAGCGGCAGAACCTGGTGCAGACGGAGCGCGATCGCATCCTAAAAATAGAGCCAGGAGTGCAGCCGTCAGAGTGGCGACGCATGTATTTCTCATCCGCCCGCCAGTGCGCGCACCGCACGCTCAAGATCATTGGTGGCGCGCACACGTCCATCCATCACGGAAGACATTCCATATGAAGCCGCGATCGCCGGTTGCGCCGCCAACTGTGTTTCAAGTGCAGTCAATTCGGCGTCAGTCAATGAATCGCTTGGCAACATGGATCGCACGGGTTGCACTTGCGTTTCGAGCGCCTCCACTAACTGTCGAACGGTCTCTTGCATTGCCGGGCGATCCTTTGTGCAGAACTCGCGGATCATCACGCGTGCGACATCGCGCTGTTCTGGCGGTAATGTCTCTGCAAAGTTTGCGATGTCAGTAACGCGCCCGGATAGTTGATCCTTCCGGTTTGACGCTATCAGCGTTGCGTACATACACCACGCTGATTGCGGGGAAATCACGTTATCAAGTTGCGCTGCAGTCTTCTGCTGAAAGCGGGCCATCTCAGCGGAAGCATCCGCCATCGGGCCAGTCTGCAGAGCAATGGCTACGCGCGCCGCTGTTGATCCAGTGGAAACGGTGTAGCTGGGGCTCTTGTCCGCGCCGCCAGAATTTGCAGCGCGCCGATCCTCCCACGCCTTGATCATGTTGGAAATTCGTACGCTGCGTGCGTCTGACTCAAGAACAGCAAGCGAGGCGCGCTGCAACAATCGAGTGCGTTCGCGCTCGTAGGTGGTGAGTACGGCGCGCAATTGCTCCGGCGAGATATCACTGCTTGTCACGCATCGAAGCGCGCATTCCACCAGGTCCGCGCGTCCAAGGTCGGCAATGCCGTTGAGCGCTGCGTTCTTTGCAATGGCTTCTGCTTGGCGCGCTTCAAGTGCTTCGCGCGCCATGGTTGCTGCGACGTCACTCCCGGCCGGTAATTCCTTGAGCAATTGTTCGAACGCATCGCGCTCGAAACGGAATCCATCAAGTCGTCGCTGCGTGATGAAGTTGATCGAGCGGCGCGGCACACGCGTTCCTGGCTCGGAGGCGATCGCGGCGTTGCATTCCTCAATCGCGGCTGCTTCGGTTTCGGTACGCCAGCCTTGGTAGGCGCTCCGCGCGGAAGCGATGGCGGCGGTGATGGCATCGGTGGTGACCGCGCCTTCAAGTCCAGCGATCGCAAGTGCCCGGCGCATGCGCGCGGCGTCCGGTTCCGGCGCGTTTACGCGGTTTAGCAGCGCGGTGACTGCCGGGCTAACCGTCGTTCCGTCCGCCGGCGCAGCCGCGGGTGCAGTGACAGGAGCACCCTGTGGCACGGGTGGCGCAAGCATGGGCGTCAACACGATCGATAGCGTCAGAGTGAGGGTGGAATTCATCATTGGTCAGGACCTGTCACTTCAGCGTACAAGCAACGCCCCCGGTTTCGTGTTGCGTTCACCGCTGTTCAGCCGATCTGAATGATCGATGGAACACGCTCAGCGTCAGCAGTACATGAAACGGGCAATCGAACTCTCGCGCACCAATGTTGCCAAGGGCACGGGCGGGCCGTTTGGCGCCGTGATTGTGAAGGGCGGCGTGGTGATCGGCGAGGGCGCCAACCAAGTCACCACTCGCAATGACCCAACCGCGCATGCCGAGGTAGAGGCGATTCGCGCGGCGTGCGCGCACATCGGAAACTTTGATCTCTCCGGCGCAGTGATCTACACCAGCTGCGAGCCGTGCCCCATGTGTCTTGCTGCTATTTACTGGGCGCGCCTCGAACGGATCTACTTTGCAAACACTAAGGTGGATGCCGCAGCGATCAACTTTGACGACGACTTCATCTACCGCGAGTTTGCCAAGGAGCCAGCCGCGCGCACCATTCCCATGACGCAACTCATGCGCGATGAAGCCATGCAGGCATTCAAAGAATGGGGCAGCAGTACGGGAAAGATCCCATACTGATGCGCCTTGATTGATGCGTTTGCGTTAACGTGAATAACGTACGTACACATGATGTACGCGCGAGTGCCTTACTTCCGAATACCCAAATCGCGGTTCACCTTCACCTTGCGCCCGCGCAGCGTTGCGCCGCGCAGTGCTTGGATCACATGATCCACATCGCGTTCTGGCAATTCAACAATTGAGAATGCTTCTGCAATCTCAATGTCGCCGATCCCGCGTGGATTGACATTCGCCTCATTGGCAATCGCGCCCACCAAGTCAGCAGGGCGGATGCCCATCTTGGTACCAGCGGCGATGTAGATGCGCACCATGTCTTGCGAGTCGCGGGTGTTGCCGCCGGGGCCTGGTCGTGGGCCGCGGCTTGGCGGTCCGCCCGCTCCCGGTCCACCAGCTGGCGTCTTGGTCCAACCACCTGGCTTGCGCGGAGGAGGGCCACCTTCAGAAGCACGCGGTGCAAATCCGCGCGGCTGGAAATCGCCCTGCGAACCACCCTTGAATCCGCCGCCCTTGAATCCGCCACCACCACCACCTTGGAATCCGCCGCCACCTTGGAATCCGCCGCCGCCACCTTGGAACCCACCACCCTGGAATCCGCCACCTTGGAATCCGCCACCTTGGAATCCACCCGGACCATTGCGGTTGGGTGAATGTGGGCGCGCGAAACTCTCGATCGCGGGGATGTGCATCTCGTCTTCCTTGGCGCCGTCGCCGGACGTTGCTTCGTGCGCCATGCGCACTGCGGCAGCGGCCACTTCCATCGGATCAAACTCGGCAGCGAGCGTCTCCACCACCACGCGGAATCCATCAAGTTCACCAGCAAGCAGCAGCTCGCGGATCGAACCCTTGGTGAGATCAAGTCGGCGCGCCTTCACGTCAAGCGGAGTTGGCACCGTTGAGATGTCAATCTTCTGCTTCATCGTCGATTCAATGTTCCGAAGCAGGCGATGTTCGCGCGGCTCAGCCAGCGTGATTGCCACGCCTTCGCGTCCGGCGCGACCAGTGCGGCCGATTCGGTGAACGTACGACTCCGGCGATGCCGGCACATCAAAGTTCACCACATGCGTCAAGTGTTCGATATCAATGCCACGCGCAGCAACATCCGTTGCAACCAAGAGATCAACCGTTGCAGCGCGCGCCTTCTTCATGACGCGGTCGCGTTCGGTCTGTGACATGCCGCCGTGCAGCGCTTCAACGCGGTAGCCCCGGCCAACCAATCGGTCAGCCAGGTCATCCACTTCAATGCGGGTCCGGCAGAAGATGAGTGCAAGCGTTGGTGATTCCAAGTCA
>JBBAOD010000055.1:0-12095 GCA_040401635.1 Phycisphaerales bacterium | reverse complement strand
GTCATCAATGTCATCACCACCAAGACGGGTGTCACCGGCGGTAGAGAGCACTTGGAAGAACTCGCCGTCATCGGGACCGCCCGGCACCAACTGCAACACGGAAACATCAAACGTTCCACCACCAAAGTCATAGACAACAATTGTTTCCGACGAAGTGCGCCGACGCTCTGATGCGCCAATTCCATAGGCCAATGCCGCAGCGGTTGGTTCATTGACAATGCGAATGGCCTCGAGCCCGGCGAGCCGCGCCGCGTCGCGGGTGGCCTGGCGTTGCGCGTCATCAAAGTACGCAGGGACCGTTACCACCGCGCGCCGAACGGGTACTCCCAGGTGGCGCTCGGCGATTTCTTTCAGTGCGCGCAAGACGTGCGCAGCAACTTGTTGCGGGGTGATGACGTCTGCACCAACAGCGAAGGCAGCCAACCCATGCGGGCCGGCAACAACCGGGTATGGCAACTCACCAATCGAAGCGCCCTGCTCCGTAAAGCCACGCCCCATAAAACGCTTGGCGCTGTAAACGGTGTCCACCGGAAATTCAACCGCATGCGCACGCGCCTCATGACCAATCACCGGCGCGGCGCCCTCCACAAAACGCACCACTGAAGGCAAGAGCGCTCGGCCGGCGTCATCCAACAGGATGCGCGGACCCGCGTCATCGCAGTACGCCACCAAGGAATTGGTGGTGCCGAGATCGATACCGACGATCGGATCAGTACTGGAAGAAGTCACAACCATTCCGGTGATACTAGGTCCTTCGCCCGTGTCAGTTGGTGTCCACTCTCCAACTGTGGCTGCATCATCGCGTTTGCGTTCCCGCATCCGGCAGACGCTGCATGTAGCGATCGAAACGACGTGCTGCTGCCTTGGAAAGCACTTCGACCACTTGTAGCACGTACTCGTTCGGCCCTTGGATAGTGAACGCGCGTTCCGATTTGCCGCTGATCAGCACCATCTCGGCAACCGGGGTCTCTGCGGTATGCAATGCTGGATCGGCTGCCGTCATCCACTTCGCTGCATTCACGAGCGCACGCAATCGAAATCCCTCTTCAGCGGTGATGCGCCCGGTCCACTCCGATTGGCGATTAAACGCCGTCAGACCGCCGCCGTACGAAAGTGATCCGTCCGCGCGCAACTGAAAGTAGTCGTACTGGCGCGTATCAACGCGCGCGTACCAAAGCCGCAAACCCAGTCCATCGGTGCTTGATGCCTCATCATGCGGCGGCACGATCGGCGCAGATTCGCACGCGGTAAATGCCACGGAAACCACTAACAATGTGGCGCAAAGTGCGATGCGTGCTACGTGTTTCATTTTCGAATGGTTGCAGGTTGCTGAGCACGAATGGCTCGGTAGACGGCGTACGGATCAGGGCCGAAGTCATATCGCTCGGGCGCAATGTCTTCAGCGCGGTAGTCGGGAAGCCAACTCAGAATGGCAAGTGTGCGAATGATGCGGACTGCCGCAGCGTCAAACGGCTGGGCATCAGTGGCACGACGAACAAACGTCCATGTCCGCCCATCGGCACGGAACGTCATGACTGCAAGACGCTCCCCGCGGGGCACTCGCAACATGTCGGGATTGGGCGGACCGTTCGCGCTGCGTTCGTCCGTAAATCCGTACTGCGCGCACAACCCCCAGAGAAATTGCACTTGGTCTTCGTAGAGCCACCGGGTTCGACCGGGTCGGGTTGATATGTCAATGAACGGACTCGCATCCGCATGGAGCGCGCCATCGGGCAGCACCACGTATTTGGCCTGCCGATCCTCAACCTTGAGAAGTTCCGGGGCGCCAAGCCCCACCAGGACCGTAACATCCAAGGTGAAATCCGGGGGGTACGTGCCGTCGGCAAGCGCTGCCGACTCAGCGGGTGCGCCCGCCGTGGACTCAACAAAATCTTCATGCGCGGCGTCGGTGCCCGATTTCGTGCCTGGCGCTGGCTCCAACTCGGCTACTTGATCAGACGGCGGTGCCGCCGGTCCGTCAGCGGTCCCAACCACTCCGCTACAGCCCGCAATCAAGCCCGCAGCGGCAAGAAGCGCGCAGACAGTCATTTGGATGCGCACGGCGGCCGTCACAGTGCGCGGAATGCTACCCTTCGACCCTTCACCATGCGAACAAGCGTCACTTGGATCAACGACTACCTCGACCGCCCCGCTACCGCCGAGGAGCAGGCTGACCTGCTCACCGCCGCGGGGCTGAATTTTGATGGCGGCGACGAGGCCGACAACGGCGAACGTTGGCAGGAGATTGAGACCACGTCAAACCGCGGTGACTGCCTCAGCCATCTTGGACTCGCGCGCGAAATTTGCGCCATGAGCGGTCGGATACTGAAAGCACCAGAAGGAATCGCCAAGGCCACTGGCAGCGCTGCCTCCAAGCACATCGCGATAAGTAACCACGAGCACGCTGCATGCCCGCGCTACACCGCGCGCGTCATTCGCGATGTCAAGGTTGGCCCCAGCCCCGAGTGGTTGCAACGACGCCTGCGCGCCATTGGTCAGATTCCGCGCAACAATTTGGTGGACTGCACCAACTTTGTGCTCTTTGAGTTTGGCCAACCCACCCACGTCTTTGATCTGGACTTGCTGCACGGCGCGCGTGTGCAAGTGCGGCGCGCCCTGAAGGGCGAACGTTTCTTACCGATCGGTGACGCAGCGCAAGAGGTCACCCTTACAGGTGGCGAATTGCTGATTGCCGATGCCGATCGCGCGGTTGCCATCGCTGGCGTCAAAGGCGGTGCACTGACTGCGGTCACTGCCAACACCATCAATATCTTGGTGGAGGCCGCTACCTTTGATCCAGCCGCCGTGCGCGCGACGAGCCGTTCGCTCAAAATTGCCAGCGATTCTTCGTACAGATTTGAACGCGGCGTTCACCCTGCTGATATTGACGCGGCTGCTGAACGATTGGTGGCCCTGATCCTGGAAACCGCGGGCGGAACGCTCTGCGACGGCGTGGTGGAAGCCGGCGCGCCACTGCCCGCTGTACGACGTGTTTCCGTTCGACCAACGCGTGTCCGCGCCATTCTCGGCACGGATATTCCGCTTGAAGAAATCGTCCGCGCCCTAGCGACCTTGGGATTCTCGCCCGTTGTTCGTGGCGATTCAGTGGACTGCTCGGTGCCTGCCCGACGGCTTGACGTTGAACGTGAAATTGATGTCATTGAGGAAATCTGCCGCATTCACGGACTGGACCGCATTCCACTGAAGGAAACGCTGGCAGTACGGGTTGCTCCGGTCGAGCCGCAAGTCGCTGCGCCGCGGGCCGCGAAGGGTCTGCTGGTGGGCCTTGGATGCATGGAGAGCATCACACACTCGTTGATCTCCGAGCGCCACGCCGCACCGTTCTTCCGCCCCGGTTGCATGCCGCTGCGCGTCAGTGATGAACGCGCTGGTGGAACGCCCGTGCTGCGTCCCTCGGTCATTCCCAGCCTGCTTGAAGTGCGCCGACGCAATGCCGATGCGGGCATTGCCCAACTGCGCGTCTTTGAGTTTGCTGGCGCATTCTCATTGAACGCTGATGGCAGCCACAACGAACGTTCGCTGGTAACGCTTCTCTCTGATTCACCAAGCGACGCCGACGGTGCCATGCGCTGGATGCGCGGCGCGTGTGAGCGAACCGTGCGGCTCTTGGCTGGAAATCACGCCGTATTACAAGTTTCGGCAGTTGCGGAAGCCAGCCGAGCGCCGTGGTATGCAAGCGAAGCCGTACTCACCGTGGATGGAACCGCTGTGGCGACTTGGGGCATTCTGACTCCCGCAGTCACTGCGTTGTTCGGCCTTGAGGGAACCTTTGCAGCCGCCGAACTGCTGCTTCGACCGCTGTACGCCAACTTTCCTCCCGAGGTCCGCGCACAAGCATTGCCTTCGTTCCCAAGCATCGAACGCGATCTCAGCGCCATCCTGCCCGAGACCGCTACATGGTCAAACGTTGAAGCATTGGTGCATGGACTGGCGCTTCTGTGCTTTGAGTCGCTGGCGTTCGTTGGTACGTACCGCGGCAAGCAAACCGGCGCGGGACGAAAGAGCGTCACCATGCGCCTGACCTTCCGCGCTCATGACCGAACGTTGAAGCGTGAGGATGCTGAGGCTGCCATGCAAGCACTTGCCGCTGCATTGCAATCACAGTTAGCTGCAGAGATTCGCGCATAGAACCGCCACACTCAACCGCCGGAACAGGAACAGCACATGGCATTTCGAACACTGACGGTTGAGGAATTTGCAGAGATGCTGGCGGCAAAGACCCCTGCGCCCGGCGGCGGTGCAGTGGCTGCAGTAACTGCTGCACACGCAGCGGCACTTGGCGCGATGGTGCTTGAATTCACCATTGGTAAGCCGAAATTTGCAGCAAGTGATGAGAGCAATGCCTCAGCATTACGGCGCATCACCCAACTGCGCCACCATGCACTTGAGCTTGCAGACCGTGATGCCGAGGCATACGGCGCCCTCAATGCGCTCTGGAAGTTGCCGAAGGATGCACCAACGCGACTGGAGGCGTGGGATGCCGCCGTGGCCGCGGCGATCGATGCGCCGCAGGCGATCTTGGATGCCGCTGCCGAGATTGCCACCAACTGTAGCGCCTTGGCCGCATGCACCAACGCCAACCTTGCAAGCGATCTTGCCATTGCCATTGACCTCGCGTGCGTCGCCGCGCGCGCCGCGGCGCACAACGTGGAAGTCAATCTTCCGTCCGTTTCGGATGACGGCGATCGCAACACTCGTCGAGCAGCCATGACGCGCGCGCTCGCTGAAGCCGCTGCCGCCGGAGCACGCCACGCGTGAGCACGCTGGGATTGACGCTGGGCATGACGATCAGCTCTACGTTGGGCATGACCGTCGGTTCCACGCTCGGCACCACGCTTGGTTTCGCAACCCTCCTTGGTGCCGCGGCGCTGCTGGTGAGTGGCGCCTACCTTGCTGGACTTTGGAAAGATGCCGTCACCCCAGCGCGGCGCAGTATGGGATGGGCACTTGGGCAAGGTCTACCGGCAAGTCCGGAGGATCTCAACCGAGAGAGCGAAGAGCGCAGCACCGTCTTGAGTGACGGCGTCATGCCCGCGTGGTGGATTCGCGGTGGCGCGCCACACTCCGATCGTGCGGTCATCGTGTTGCACGGACACGGCCGCTCGCGTTGGGATTCATTGCGACGTATCAGCCAACATACTGAGCACGCCGCGCTGATCGTGACACCGGACCTGCGTGGGCACGGCGACGCGCCCGGACATTGCGCCCTCGCCCGCCGCGAGGCTGGCGATGTGTGCCTCCTGATAGCAGCCATTGAAGCGGAATACCCTGGAATCAGCATCACGCTGGTTGGACACTCGATGGGCGCAGTGGTGGCGATTCACGCCGCCGCACAGCGCGCCGCAGCCGGTGCCCCCGTTGAAGAGGTGATTGCTTGGGGTGCCTATGACCGCGTGGCAACGCCGCTCAACGCGCGCCTGAAGTTGCGCTCGCTACCAGCGCGACCATTCAGTGATGCGATTCTCTGGATGTGTACGCGCATCAATGGACCGGAGCGCGCCACGCAGAAAGCAGCAGCTCTCCTTGGGACAACGAGACTCACCCTGCACGCCGACAGCCTTGATGCCGTATCGCCGCTCGCTGATTCGCAGGCGATTGCTGCGGCACTGCCCAGCGCTACGCTGCACTGCAGCACTGGCGTTCCGCACTCCGACCTGGGTGTTCAGTAACGATCGATCACTTCGCTGGTTGCATCACTGCAGCGCGAGTCACAAACCCCTTGCTGTCCGACTTCATGCTCCACACAAAGGATCCGAAGTACTTCGCCACCATCGCGGCGTCCATCGTCTTCAACACGTCGTTGGCATTCCCTGGAATCTTGAAGCCAAGTCGCTTGGCGACTGAGGAATCGTCTGCTTTGCCAACCGCGTTGTCCAGTTTGGAATCGTCTTCGCCAAACTGTGCGAGCAGTTCGCGCTCAAATCCCCAACGCGCTGGTAGGTCGATGTAACCCCAAGAAATCACTGCTTCCCCACCAACTGCAAGAGCAGCGGCCTTGTATGCCTGGTTGTCCGCCACGCTTGGCAAATCCTTTTGACCCATCGAACGCATGGCCTGCTCGACCAACTTGCTGTCACCGGTTGCCATGAATCCATTGGCAACGCCGATCGACATCGGCAAGAAGTCCGCTGAGAAGATGGTGTTGCCATCAAAGTCGCGCGGCTCAAGTCCCATGGTGCCACCAAACTGAGTGATCATCGGCACCACGGCCTTGGGGTTTGTGCAGGTGACAATCGTTCCGGTCACGCGGCTCTCCGGAGTGACTGGCTGACGAATGGTTTCGTAGGTCCAGATCCCGGGTCCCAGGGCTTCAAAGCCCTTGGACATCACCGGCCCGAAGTTCACCAGGAAACCGTCGATCTCCTGGGCTTGTTCCTCAGGAAGGTTGGCAACCACCGAGTTGATCAGATTCATCAAATTCTTCAATTGCACATTGACCCGCCCAAACGCCACAGCGTCCGGTCCGATCATCGGCGGCGGCGCTTCGATCGGCGCGCTTGGACCAAACAGTGCCCACACACCAACCTTCTCGCCTGGGACATAGATGCCGGAAGTGACTTCAATTTGTCCGCGCGGCGTATCGATGCCAATGCCAATGGTCCATGCCTGCACGTCACCAACGAGTGGCTGCAGCACGGGCTGCACCATGGCAAGCATGCCTGCGCCCTCACCTGCAATGGACTTCTGCAACGGTCCAGTCAGAATGACTACGGAAATATCAGTTTCGCCCAACTGATCCATCGCGCCTCGGAAATCGCTCTGCTCCGGCAACTTCGCTTTGCGCTTGCCATCAAGGGCCAGCAACGCATCTTCCAGTCCGCCAGCGTCGGTGGATGCCAAGAACCGCGATCCATCGCGGCAGTAATAGACCTTCTCTGCATTCTTTGCAAATGACAGATCCATTTCAACGCCCATCGCTCCACCGCGACCGTTTCGCTTTGCATCGGATTTATGCAAATTGAGTACTTGCACCTCGCGGCCAGCAATGTCTTCCTTCTCAACCGTCACGCCGTCCTTCTTCACGGACTCAGCAATGACTGCATCAAACAGTTTGGCCATGCCATCCGCCTTCGCACCCCAATCTCCGTACACCAGGGCGTGTGACTGCTCAACATCAAGCTCCTCATCGTGCACCGTAAAGAGAGTCGTTCCGCCCACGGCCGGCCAATCTATCGAACCCTCTGGAATGCCCAGTTCCTTGAGGCGATCTTCCATCGCGTTTTGAGCACCACCGTCGGTGCCGAGGACTTTGGCCATTGGCGCCGTCTTCAGAAACGCCTGAATCGGCGTGTTGTGCCAACGCTCAACCGTCTGCAGCAACTGATCACTAGAGACGATCACGTAGGTGGTATCGGGGGCTATCGCGCGCATGGGCATGGGGCCGTCGGCGGCGAATGCCTGCGGCGACACGAGCGACACAGCCAAGGCAACCGCACTAGCGGCAATGATGTTGATATTGATATTCATGGTGTTCAAGTGCTTCAATTACTTGTTTGGCGAATCAGAACCCGGCACGGCGCGCGGCGCAGTCGACGCAGGCTTGGATGAACCGTCCTCAAGTTCACTCGGCGGACCGGGCTGCGGTCGCGGCGGGGCTGGGTGATAAAAGTGACCAGAATTTGGATTGTTCTTGTCGAACGCAAACGCCTCGCGGTGACGCACAAAGTCCTTCAAGTATCGAGCAGGGATAGCAAAGCCGACATTCTCACCAAGAGTGATCTTCATGTTGGTAATGCCCACTACTTCACCGCGCATGTTGAACAGCGGACCACCGGAATTGCCGGGATTGATAGGCGTATCAGTCTGAATGTATGTGCGCCCGTCCAATTGCATGGCGGGCACACTGACTACGCCTTCTGTGAGGGTTCGCTCAAGACCAAGCGGATTGCCGATCGCAAACACGCGCTGCCCTGCATCAAGGGCATCGTCAGCCTCCACTGGAGCCACAGGAAACGGCTTACCGTCCGGGCTCTTGAGTTTAATGAGCGCAAGGTCAAGCGAGTTGCTGACCGCCTCAATCTCAACATCATCAATATCCGTGCGCTTCAAGCTGCCGTCTGCCTGACGCACCCAAATGGTGGCGCGCAGTGATCGCTCACCTTGAATGACGTGCGCGTTGGTGATGGCAAATCCGTCCGGACTAATGATGACTCCGGAGCCCAGACCGCCCGGGGTACTCACTTTAATCACTGAAGCGCCCAAGCCTTTGGCAAGTTCCTTGGGCGGCAGTGTTGGCAAATCCTTCGCAGTGGAGAAGAGTTGTGACACATCGGGCTGCAGCGCGGCGCCAGCGTCTTCACGCGTGACGGAGTCAACCTGCTCCATGTCCACCTGCACCACATCGGCACCGATGTCGACCCAAACCGCGCGATCGGTCTGCTTCAAGATTTTGCCATCGATGGATGCCCCGCTTCGTAGTTTGACCACATCCCCAGATGCGATGGTTGCGACAGCGACAGCAAACACAGGAACTATTGATCGGAAATTGATTTGCATGGTTCGATGACCTCTCCGGGAAACCTTACCATATGCACCTCGCGCGGCAGCCGCACGCGCGTCACATCAGGCCGAGTAACCATCATGAATATCCGCCCTCACCGCTCCTCCGTCCGGTTCGCCTGCGCCAGCCTCGCCTTCCTGACCATCAGCGCCGCTGCATTGGCCGCCGACGACATCGCCCGCCACTTTGGCTTTGGCGCGCTTGAAGTTCTGAAAGTCGATCCGAAGGCTGGCCCCTTCGTGATCGCCGACATGAATGGCGACGGTTTGGAAGACATCGTGGTCATTGACAATTTCAAGAACCGCATTGACGTCAACTTTCAGAAGAAGGGTGCCAAGGAAACCGACGATGCGCCCGCCGTACGCGGCGTCAATGAGTTCCCAGAACACTGGCGCTACAAGCGCGAAAGCGTCACCGTTGATCGTGAAGTGGAAGCCGTGGTCGCCTGCGACTGGGACAGCGACGGTCTCATGGACATGATCTACGCCGGCAACAGTCCTCCGGGCGTGGTGTTCGTGCGTCAGGCCGAGCCGGGCCAATTCAAAGTTGCCCGCAAGCAGACGATTCGCAATCTTGGATCCAATCCCAATGGGCTGGCGGTTGCCAATCTGGTGGGCGGAAGCGCCAAGGAACTGGTCAGCATTGTTGATGGCAAGATTTCCATCTGGCCACTGGACAAAGACACCACCGGCGCTCCCACCGAACTCAGTTCCGGCGGAACCCGCGTAGTGGCTGTGATTCTTGAAGATTTCGACGGCAACGGAACCACCGACATCCTTGGCGTCGTTCCTGAAGATCCTGCTCCGGTACGCGCATGGTTCACCGAGCGCCAGGGCGACAAGTTGTTTGTTGGTCCGCAAGTGCGCTTTGAGATGCCCGCGGTGCGTGAAGTCTGCGCGGTGCGCCTGCCCAATGCCAAAGCGGCACTGATTGGCGCTGTGGAGCGTCCCACCAAGCGAGTGACCTTTAATCGCGTTGGCCGCGGCCGCATTGAAGGGGCTGGATCCCGCGACTCCAGCTTGGTGACTTGGAGTTTTGAAGATCCCCAGAACCGCAAGCGCCGCACTGTGTTTGCCGACATGAACGCCGACGGCATGACCGATGTGGTGGCCACCAACACGCTGGCCAATGCAGTGATGACCTATCGACAAGAGAAGGCCAAGGGACTCAGCGCACCGGTGGCAAGCCCATCCTTTGCTGACCTTGATGCCATCGCCGTTGCGCCAACCAAGGACGGAGCGATTGTCTTCAGCTTGTCGGAGAAGGAAGGCGTTGTCGGCCGCAGCGAAACCGGTCGTGATGGTTCGATCGGATTCCCGCTTGCAGTGCAGTTGGGCGCGGGACGCACCCCGGTTTCTATCAACCTCGTTGACCTCGGCGGCGAGCGCAACTTAGCGGTGGTAGCGAAGGATGGCAAGAATTTCGTCGTGGAGCTTGTGCCCGTCGATGTTCCGGTTGATGCCGCGAAACGCGTGACCATTAACTTGGGAGCGCAGAGTCGATCACCCAACGCGGTCTCGTCCGTGGACGCTGATCAAGACGGCTTGACGGACCTGTTGGTCTTCACGCCAGAGAAGCCGATGATCATGCTGCAAGCGCAGGCTGCCGGGAAGGTGCCTGCGGACGCAAGCGCAGCTGCCGATGCCGCCAAGGCCACTGACAAGTCTGCTGACAAATCCGCCAGCAAGTCTTCGGACAAGGACAAGGCAGACGCTATTCCTGCGCCTTTCAAGGTGCTCGAATCGAAGGACATGGGCCAATTCGGTCTCGTTCAAGCAGCCACTGGCGACAACACACTGGTGGCCGATGTTGACGGAAATGGCAAGGGCGAACTGCTGGTTGCCGATCGCAACTACATCCGTGCCCTGCGCTATGAGCCCAAGCCCGCCAACGGCGCAAGCCCCGGCTGGCAAGTGGTCACCCAGATGAACGCAAAGAATCCAGATGCCAAGCTGGTCACGCTCACGTCACTCGGTGACCGACTGGTGGCCGGCGACCGCGACGGCGCGCGCGCCATCATCTTTAGTGCTGGCAAAGATTCCAAGTGGGAGCAAGCGGAGGTCATTGAAATTCCCGGCTTCAAATTCTCACAACTGGTGGCTGGCAAATTTGCCGGCGACGGCAATGACGGCCTGATTGCCGTTGGTGATGACAGCTTTGCGCTTGTTCGTCTTGGTGGCGAGCGCATCGTCCTGGAAAGCGTTGGGACATGGACCAGCGATGACCCGCGCCAAACTCCGCACGAGTTGGTGGTTGGCGATCTCAACGGCGATGGCTACACCGACGTAGTGGTTCTGGACGGCGGCGAACAAATAGCCGATGTCCTCACCTTCAGTCAGGCCGAGCGCCTGCTGCACGCGCTTGCCTTCAAAGTCTTTGAAACCCGCATGTTCAGCGGCGGCGATCGTCAAGAGTTCGAACCAAGTATGGGCGAGATTGCCGACGTCACCGGCGATGGCTTGAACGACTTGGTACTGCTCGCACATGACCGTCTCCTGATCTATCCGCAAGCAAAGGGCGGCGATACTGCCAAGTGAGTACTCCTGCGAGCGAATCCAGCCGAACCGAGCAGCTCTTAGCGGTCTCGCGCAAACTGGCAGCCTCTGGAGATCTGCAATCGATCCTTTCGGTGGTGATCGATGCGCTGCGCGACTTACTCCAGGCTGAGCGCGCGACCGTCTTTGAGTTTGATCCCAAAGCGATGGAACTCTTCACGCAGGTGGCGCACGGCATTGGCGCAGAGGGCGGCGCTCCCAACGTCATTCGCATTCCCATGACAACCGGCATCGCCGGTGCGGCCGCCACCTCAAAGCAAATCATCAACATCGCCGACGCCTATGAAGATGAGCGATTCAACCGCGCCATCGATGTAAAGACCGGATATCGAACGCGCACCATCTTGGCGATACCACTCCTTGATCATGAGGGGGCGCTGGTTGGCGTAGCGCAGGTTCTGAATCGTCATCGAGGAACGTTTACGGCTGCGGATGAGTCACTCGCCTCTGGCCTTGCTGCAAATGCCGCGGTCGCCATGAAGCGCGGTCGCTTGATTGAAGATCGCGTGGAGCGCGAACGCTTGGAGCGGGAAATGGACGTCGCCAAGGACATTCAGGCAGGAACCTTCCCGAAGGACATTACCCAGACTGCAGGATGGGACATTGCTGGCGAAAGTTGCCCGGCGGAGTCCTGCGGTGGCGATGCGTACGACGTGATTGGGCTACTGAATGGGAGTATTGCCTCGCCCGGCACTGAGCCTGACGAGTATGTGTTTGCCATTGCAGATGCCACTGGTCACGGCGTTGCCAGCGCGCTTTCAAGCGTGCAAATGCGCGGCATGTTGCGCCTGGGTCTTCGCCTGCGGCATCCGATTGTCAAACTGGCGGAGGAGATCAATGCGCAGTTGTGCGAAGACCTTCCCGATGGACGCTTCGTAACCGCCTGGCTTGCGCGCCTTGATTGCCGAACCGGTGCAGTCCACACTATTTCTGCCGGTCAGGGACCCATTCTGATCTATAGCTGGGCTACCGATACGTTCGTCACTCAGGGCGCGGACATGCCGCCGCTTGGCGTTATA
>JBBAOD010000054.1:0-12306 GCA_040401635.1 Phycisphaerales bacterium | reverse complement strand
GCCCACCGATACCACGCGCACTGGGTCGGGATAGCGTTCGCCGAACACGGCGCGCACGCCATGAATGCCCTTGGCCAATTCCAGCGGAACCACGACCGCATTCACCAACATGGTGCGCGCAATCGCAGCGTTCACCAACATTTCCACGCGCGCCAATTCATCAGCGCTCATGGCTTTGGAATGCGTGAAATCGAAGCGCAAGCGATCGTCGGATACAAGTGATCCGCGCTGCTCAACATCTTCGCCCAGCACTTCGCGCAGCGCATGGTTCATCAGGTGGGTGCCAGTGTGGTTGGCGGCAATACGCTCGCGGCGGCCGCGCTCAACAGTGAGTGTGGCGTGCTCGCCAACCGTGACCGTTCCGTGTTCGATGCGACCAAGGTGCATGACAAATTCACCGGAACGCTGCGTGTCTTCCACCTTGAATCGATGGGTGCGACCAGCGTCGGAAGAGATTTCAAAGAACCCAGCATCGCCCACTTGTCCGCCGCCCTCGGCGTAAAACGGAGTTTTGCGGGTGATCAGTGCCACGCGTTGCTCTTCGACAGCTTTGTTAATGAGCGCGTTGCCATCCCAAATGGCTGCAATATCTGTATTCGTTGGCTTGGGATCGTCGCGGCTGGAATCATCGCTTCCAGAAATGTGCAATGCGGTTCGTAGTTTCTCCAAGGCATCCGGCGGCGGCATGCGCATCCCGTCGGCCTTCGTTCCGCCCTCGCGGCTTCGCTCTCGTGCGCTTTCCATCAACTTTTCATAGCCCGCAACGTCAACAGTGAAGCCGCGTTCTTCGGCCATCACTTGGGTGAGGTCAACAGGGAATCCGAAGGTGTCATGCAGGCTGAACGCATCCTGCGCAGAAATGCATTTGGACGCACCGGCGCGCTTGGCAGCTTCGTCGAACAGCGCAATGCCGCGCTCGAGCGTCTTGCCGAACGCAATTTCTTCCTCACGAATGGTGTGCACCACTTTGGTGGCTTGTTGCACCAGCGTTGGGAATGTTTCGCCAAGCGTCTCAATGACCGCCGGAACCAGCCTGAACATGAATGGTTCGCGCGCACCCAAGTGTTGGTGACCAGCGCGAATAGCGCGGCGCAAGATGCGGCGCAAGACATAGTTGCGGCCTTCGCTGCCGGGTGCCGCGCCATCAGCGACCGCGATGGAAATGCATCGAACATGGTCAGCAATCACGCGATAGGCGATATCGGCGGCGCCCTCCAGCGTTCCCGCGTATGGCTTGGCCCCGGTGATCTTGGCGGTGAGATCAAAGATTGGCGTGAACAGATCAGTGTCGTAGTTGCTGCGCTTGTCCTGCAGCACGCTCACCAATCGTTCCAGTCCCATGCCGGTATCGACGTGGCGCGCTGGGAGCGGCACCAATTTGCCACCTGGCTCACGATTGAACTGAATGAACACCAAGTTCCACACTTCAAGTACATCGGGGTCGCCGCTATTGACAAGGTGTGCCGCATTGCGTCCGCCGATGCGGTCGTAATGAATCTCGGTGCACGGGCCGCACGGGCCGGTCTCGCCCATCTCCCAGAAATTGTCCTTCATGCTGCCAGGGATGACATGGTCCGCGGGTAAAAACTTCAGCCATAGGTTGCGACTCTCATCGTCGGGCGCCACCGCTTGCTTGGGATCGCCAGCACACCACGTGGCATAGAGTCGATTGGGGTCAAGTCCGTAAACCTGGGTGAGCAACTCAATGGCCCAACTGATGGCCTCGTCCTTGAAGTAGTCACCGAACGACCAGTTGCCGAGCATTTCAAAGAAGGTGTGGTGGTAGGTATCGCGGCCCACGTCCTCAAGGTCGTTGTGCTTGCCGCCGGCGCGAATGCACTTCTGCGTATCCACAGCGCGCGTGTAGTTGCGCGTGCCTTGGCCGAGGAACACATCCTTGAATTGGTTCATCCCCGCGTTGGTGAATAGCAGGGTGGGATCCTCAAACGGGATCGCCGGGCTCGATGGCACAACGGTGTGACCGGCCTTCTCCTGAAAGAACGCGATGAAGGCGCGGCGGACATCGGCGGCATTGCGGGCGGGCGTGTGCATGGGAGGCGCAGTGTAGGGACGGGGCTTGCAGCTTTTGGGCGCACTGGGGTGGAGTGGGGTGTTGCGATGCCGGCGGATCCTGGGCGTAGACTGACTGCATGCACCCTTCACGCAGACCCTTTGTCGGTGGCAATTGGAAGATGAATACTGACCTTGCCTCCTGCGCGGAGCTGGCCGATGCGTTGCTGGCGGCGCTGGTGGCCGCGGGCACCGAAGGCGTCATCGACGCGGCGGTCTATCCGCCGTTTCCTTACCTCTTCACCGTGGGACGAACCCTTGGTCATTCGGACATTCTCCTTGGCGGCCAGGACTGCGCAGCCGAAGCGAGCGGTGCTTTCACAGGGCAAGTCAGCACGAATATGTTGTGCGACATCGGGTGCCGATCTGTGATTATTGGACACTCCGAGCGCCGTCACGGGCTTCAGGAGGGCGACGAATTACTGCACCAAAAACTGGCGATTGCCCTCGAAAGTGGGCTGCAGGCCGTTCTGTGCGTGGGTGAAACCCTCTCGCAGCGCGATGACGGCTTGGCCGAAGCGGTGGTGGCGAAGCAATTGCGCGGATGTTTCGGGACACTGACGGCGGAGACAGCCGATCGCGTGGTGGTGGCGTACGAGCCGGTATGGGCGATCGGCACCGGTCGGACCGCCACGCCCCAAGATGCGCAGGCGATGCACTCATCGATCCGTGGAGTGCTTGCCGACCTGTATGATTCTCGATTCGCCGCGCAGACCCGCATCATTTATGGCGGTTCGGTCAACGCAAAGAACGCACGGGCGATCTTCGCGGAACCGGACGTCGATGGGGGGCTGATTGGCGGTGCCAGCCTGAAGGCTGAGGACTTCGCTTCGATCTGCCGCGCCGCGGCGGAGGCATGGTCCGCAGCTGGTGGGCACTGAAGGACTAACAGCTATGGGCGTCGCATTCACGCTCCTCACCATTCTCTTCCTCGTCGTCTCAGTCTGCCTCGTCCTGATCATTCTGGTTCAGCGGCCACAGGGCGGCGGACTTGCGCAGGCGTTCGGTGGCGGTGGCGGCGGTACCGACACGGCCTTTGGTGGCCGCACCGGTGACGCATTGACCTACGCGACCGTGACCGCCTTTGGCCTGTACCTGGTCTTGGCGATTGCCCTGAACATCATTGACCTGAAGTTGCAGAAGGGCAGTAAAGAGAAGCCCGCTGCTGAGCAGGCAGCCACTGCGCCTGTTTCAGTGCCCGTGACACCAGTATCGGAAACGAATCCGGGCACCACCTCGGTCACGGTTCCGCTGGCGCCTGCAACAACGGCACCGGCTGCACCAGCGCCTGCAGCACCCGCTGCACCAGCACCGGCTGCTCCTTGAAGTCACCCTGAACTGATTCGCGAGGCACCACAGTGATTCGATCGATGACCGGATTCGGCTCTGCCGCACGCGAGCAGGATGGCGCGCGGTGTTCTGTGGAAATTCGATCGGTGAACAACCGATTCTTTAAGGCATCCATGCGGTTGCCTTCGGACTTTGAAGCTCTGGAACCAGATATTGAATCGGTAGTCATGCGTCGACTGACACGCGGCAGTGTCACCATCACCATTCGCTGGACTGAAATTGCCACTCGCAATGTGGCGCGCATCAATGTGGCGGCGCTGGAGGCCTATGCGGAGCAGCTGCGAAACGCTGCGCCCGCGGGCCTTTCCCAGGAAATTCGCATTGCCGACCTGCTGTCATTGCCGGGCGTTGTGTCGGATGATCGATCCGCGGCCGTTTCGGAAGCAGCCCGTCCGATGGTGATGAATCTCTTGTCCGAAGCATGCGACGCGTTGATGGTGATGCGTGAACGGGAAGGCGACGCGCTCCGCGCTCTGCTGTGCGAATTTGGAGAACAGATTCAAGAGCGCCTCGATGCCGTGCGCGTGCGCGCGCCCGCAGTGGTGGCCAGTTACCAAGATCGGCTCCGGGTTCGACTGGCCGCCGCGCTGAAGGATCTTGGATCCACAGTGAGTGACTCTGATGTCATCAAGGAAGTAGCCATCTTCGCGGAACGTTCCGACATCGCTGAAGAAATTGCGCGCCTTGGTGGACACGTTGAACAGTTCCGCTCCATCATTGAGCCAGCGAATCCGCAACCTGCGGGACGGGCGCTCGACTTTCTTGCCCAAGAAATGTTGCGCGAGGCCAACACCATTGCGTCAAAGAGCGGTGATGTAGAAATCAGTCGCCGGGTGGTGGAGATCAAGACCGCCATCGATCGAATCAAGGAACAGGCGCAGAACGCGGAATGAAAGCTCATCAACGCCAGCTCCTCTCTCTTGAGGAGGTGCGTGAAGTTTCTCGGCAGTTTGGCCTACGCCGGCCGATTGAAGCAGAGCCCATCGGGCGCGGCTCCCGTAACAGTGCCAAGAGCAGTTTGCGAACGCCGGGCGGTCGATACATGTTGAAGCGTCGAGCAGCCGACATGGGGGGCCCGGATCGCCTGGCGTTTCTGCACGCGTTTCAGTTGCACCTTTCCGACGCCGGTGTTCCGGTGCCGCGTTTGGTGCGCACGCCCATGGGCACCACTGCCGTGGTTGGTCCGTTGGGTACGTACGAGTTGTTTGAGTGGGTTGATGGCGCTCGCTGGACACAGCGACTGGCGGAAGCGGCGGCGATTGGCGCAGCGCTTGGCAGCATGTTGAAATCTTCGCGCTCGTTTGTTCCGGGTCCGCATGTGCCGGCGATTTCATATCACCGCGCCGGCACGTTCGAAGGAGCTACGTCGGCAATCATTGCGGCTGCCATGCGCGCTGACCCGGACACCAACGAAGGCGCACTTCGTACATGCACTCATGCGCTGCTGGAGCGCGGCACGCGCGCCTATGCGCGGGTGGAATCAGTGGGGCTTGATGATGTCGATCGGTTGTGTGTGCATGGGGACACCCATCCGGGCAATGCGCTGTTTGACTCAGGAAATGTGCGCGCATTGTTGGACTTTGATAGCGCCCGGCTTGACCATCGTGCTTGCGAAGCTGCCAATGCATTGGTCCACTTCGGTAATGATCCAATTGCGGGACTGCCGTCCGAGCACTGGCGTGCCGAACTTGATCTGCAGCGGATGGCGGCCTTGGTCTCAGGAATCGGCCACGGTATGGGGGCCGTGCTGCACGCAAGAGAACGAAAGGCGCTGCCCTGGCTTATGATTGAATCGTGCACGCTGGAAAGCATCGTGCCGATTGCCCGCATGGGCCGATTCGCGCATCTCCGCGCGGACGGATTCTTGGCCTTTATCGAACGAAAGACAGCATGGATCGAAGCGAACGCCCAGCTCATCGAATCGCTGTGAAGTGTGGTGCGCTTGCCATGGTGATGGCAGTTGCGTCTGCGCTGGGAAGTCAGCAGATTGTTCCGCAAGTGCCTGGGCAAGATCTGCCTCGTGCGCTGCCGCCGATGAAACTGCGTGGCGACTTTCAAGGGATAGCGCTTGGTGGCGGCCGACTTGATCGCGGTGCGGCGACCGTCATCGATACGCCACCATGGTCACCCGCACGCATGAACGGCGTGGTTGCAGACCCGGCAGTCACCGCTTTGGTGCGTGCCCTGGGAGCAACAGACTTCGCGCAACGCGATGCTGCAACCACAGCACTCCGTGATGCCAAGGTCCCCGACGAACAGATTTGGATCCACCTGCTGAGTACACCCGGTGGTCTCACCTATGAAGCCCATGCGCGGCTTCTTGACATTGGATACTCGCGCATCAAGGATGCACCGCGCGGGGCTCTCGGCATTCAAATGGCGCCTCGTATGGGCGAAACGGATGGCGTGACTGTGACGGCGCTCATTCCCAATATGCCCGCGCAGAAAGTACTGCGTCCCGGCGACCGCATTGTGGAGCTTGATGGCAAGCCGATTCAGGTGAGCCAGCAACTTTCCACGATCGTGCAGACCAAGCGTCCGGGCGAACGCATTGCGTTAGTAGTCATGCGCGGCCAGCGCGATGCCGCTGGACGCGTAGTCGGCGGACCGGACGGCCGACCAGTGGAGACCCGGCACGAATTGGAGATTGAGGTGGGTTCCCGCGTTGACTTGGAAAAGTTTGGCGATGGAGGAATGGACTCGCCCATCTTCGACAGTGGTCGTGATCGAATGTCCGAACTACTGCTGGAAACGTTCCCAGCTCCAGGGCGGATGATGCGCACGGAGCGAGTTCCTGGTGAATCGATCGCTGTTGATTCGCACCCAGACATCATTCAATTGCAAGGTCAGCTGGCTCGTCCGGACGGCCTTGGCTTAGGTGCGGGTGTTCGTTCGGTGCTCCGTGCGCGACTTGATTCGTTGGAGGCTTCGGCGCGAGCGCCCGGCCTGACCGACGATGAACGTGCGTGGTTTCAGGCGGTTGCAGATCGCTATCGCGAACTGATTCCTGAAGAACTTCGGCCCGAATCCACGAGCGTTCCGCAGTCAAAGTCTGCGCGCTGAAATAAAAACTCGTTGCGGACGGTGAAGTCAACGCAACGAGCTTCCGGGGGCTTGGATGATCGATCGTTGAACCGTAGGAAGCGATTGAATCGCGGGCAAATGTTGACCCGCAGATTCTAGGAATTCATAACTTGGGGTCGCCAGCGAGGGGATTCCGGAAATGCCCATCTTGAATTGGAGCAAGGATGTCCAAGATCCGCTGCAGAATCACGGCTGGGGGTCCGACAGCATCAACTTCGTGAACGATGCTGGTCGGGTAGTGATTCAGGACGGGTGCAGTTTCATTTTTGTACACCTCAAAGCGTCGACGAATGACCTTCTCATCGGCGTCATCAAGGCGATTCTCTTTCAGTGCGCGCCGCCGCATGCGCATGATCATGGCGTCCACATCACGGCACACCAAGTGGATGACATTCAGCACTTCCAGGTAGGGATCGAGCGCCACGGCCTGCCCGGTACTGCGCGGGATGCCATCGAGTACCAACAGGTCTTGCTGGGGCTTGTAGATACTCAGGATCGTTTGCGCGTGGATGTTCTGCTTCCACATGGCAATGGTCAGTTCGTCGGGAACCAGTTCGCCTCGGGAACTGCACTCCAGGAACTTTTTGCCGAGGTCGCTGGTCATATCAAGCGAGCGGAACACATCGCCACAGGCCAAGTGGTAGAAGCCGGGGATATGCCCGAGAATCTTGCCTTGCGTTCCCTTGCCGACGCCGGGTGCCCCGAAGAGCAGGATGGTCTTGTATCGATCCATAGGGATCGTCAGACTACCGCCCGGGATAGGGGGCATCAGTACGTGAGGCTGGGACAGCGCGGAAATTCGTAGCAAATTCCTGACAGGTTCTCGGGAGTACTCCGGTCCTCGAACCCGATACCCTGCGGACATGACAGCGATCGAGAGCCGTTGGTTGGGGGCCGAAAAAGACCAGTCTGGAAGCCTGCTTGACCGAGTGATGGCCGCTCGTGAATATCCCATGGACCCCCGCGGGCGTGAGTTATTGAATGCTCCGCGCGCCAACCTCCTGCACCAAGCGCGCACGCTTCCGGGCGCCACTGCCGTGGCCGAGCGATTGGAGTCAGCGGTCCGCGCTGGTCGACGTGTTGCCATTTACGGCGACTACGACGCAGACGGCATTACTGCCACGGCGATTATGTGGCGCGTGATCAAGGCTGCCCGTGCCGACGCCAATGTGTGCTTCTACGTTCCGGACCGTATTGATGAAGGCTACGGTTTGAATGACACGGCGCTGGAAACGCTCGCGGCCGATGGAGTGAAAACCGTTGTGACGGTTGATTGCGGGGCCTCGGCAGTTGGTCCGTCCCAGCGTGCGCGCGAGCTGGGACTTGAGCTACTTATCACCGACCACCATCACGTTGATCCGGGATGCGCGGCGCAGGCAATTGCCACGGCGCATCCGGCGTTGCCTGGTCGTGAAACTGCGCCGTTTGTGGACTTGTGCGGGGCAGCGGTTTCGTTCAAAGTGGCATCGGAATTCGCGCGCTTGTGGTGCGGCGGCGAGAACGTTGCTGCGGTACTCAAGGATGCGCTGATGGCGTGCATTCCATTGGTAGCGGTTGGATCGATTGCCGATGTTGTGCCGCTCGTTGATGAGAACCGCGTCTTTGTTGCGCGTGGATTGGCGACCATTCAATCGGTGGAGGTGGCTGGTTTGCGTGCACTTCTTGACGATGCGGAACTTGAGAAGGGCCGTCGCGTGGATGCGTCTGATGTTGGCTTCCGACTTGGGCCGCGTCTGAATGCTGTCGGTCGACTGGGACACGCCAAGGAAGCGGTTGAACTGTTGATCACTGATGATCCCGCGCGCGCGCGAACCATCGTGAAGACGTTGGCTGATTTGAACGAGCAGCGTCGGAAGATGGACCGCGAGTACTTTGAACAGGCATGCGCTCGCATCGATGCAGATCCGGCGATTGCGGATGCAGGCGCCATTGTTCTGGCTGACGAGCGCTGGCATGAGGGCGTCGTTGGCATTGTGGCTGCCAAGATTTCGGAGCGGCACGGAAAGCCCGCCATTCTGATGGCACTCCGTGGCGATGGCACTGCCAAGGGCAGTGGGCGCAGTATCGAAGGGCTCGATATTTTGGCTGCGGTGAAGCGAGTGGCATCCGACCTGATGGTTCGCGGCGGCGGTCACGCGTATGCGCTTGGTCTCACCGTGCGCGCAGAAGATGTCCCGGAGTTTGCACGGCGAGTGAGTTCCGAATGTACGGCACTTGCCAGCGGCGGGGCGGTTGGACCAATTCGACGGTACGACGCGGAGGCAGAGCCTGCGGAAATGACCGCCACCGAGTTAAAGCCGCTGGAAATTCTGCGACCGTTTGGCCGTGGAAATCCGGAGCCAGCATTTCTCATTCGCAACATCAGGCCAGTGGCGGCGCCGACCCTCTTTGGTTCGGCGAAGAATCACGTGGAGTTCTTTCTGCCGGGTGGCTCACGGTGCATCTGGTGGAGCGCAGTCGATCGATCAAGTGTGGTGCGCCAAGGTGTACCGATCGACCTCATCGTCAAACCGTCTATTGAGGTGTACCGAGGGGTGCGACGCGTGCAACTGGTGGTGCAAGACATTCGTGCATCGCAGGGTTGATAAGAGACCGCGATGTCATGCGATGACATGCGATGACATGCGATTTCATGCGGCGATGTTCCACAACGCACACCGATGTGGTGTTAGAGCAGTACTTCCGTGCCGGCGGTGATCGACTTACCGAGCATGGTGCGGCGCAAGTCTTCTGGTCCGCGTGCGGTGAGTGGTGAAATTTCAACCACGCAATCGGGCTGTCCGTTGGCATGGCATGGCACCGGAATTCCCGCGTCCTTCAGCCAGCGCACGGCACGCTCCACTTGGATGGCTTTACTGGTCGCCGGGCTGTCTTCGCCGGATGCATTCTTAATCGGCGCGAATTCCTCAACGCGGTCGGTGCGCAACACAATGGGGCTCTCTGCCTCATGCAATGCGTCGAATACGAAACTCTCCAGTTTGATGGCGTTCGGTTCCAGCGGATCCGTGCGTTGGCCAGTGATTGGGTCAACGAACGGCACCTTCTTGATCGCTCGGTGCCAAGGCAACACGGAGCCAAGTGGATGGTCAGTGAGCTTACGGATGAACTCAACAC
Source organism: Phycisphaerales bacterium (assembly GCA_040401635.1). Taxonomy (GTDB): domain Bacteria; phylum Planctomycetota; class Phycisphaerae; order Phycisphaerales; family SM1A02; genus UBA966. Next base: position 2,688 of record JBBAOD010000054.1, on the reverse strand, counting down.
CAATGACGTGGATCGCAATGGAACCTTCGCCGTACACGATCTCGCCGGATGCATCGCGTGCTTCGGCAATTTCTTTGGGGGCGTCGCTGTACTCAAGAACAGTGAGGCGCGGCGCCTTGACAAAGACCCCTACTTTTTCAGTGACGTCGCGCTTGAGCACGCTTTTGGAACTCATCTCGGCACTTGAATCCGGCGCCGCGACATGCAGACCAAGGAAGAGCGGATCAATCACATGAACGTTGGGATTGTCTACTTGGAAGTAGCAGAGATGCTCAATACCTGACGCTTGCATATGGTCGATCGCGCCCGCTTGACGAAGTGCTTTGAGCGAGCCACCGTGGCCGTCCGGATTGAGCGCCGGTTGCCATGCATGCTCAAGCAGCACCTGCCCGTCGAGCGAGACACTCGGAACCATGCCTTGTGCAAAGAGCATCGTGTCGCCGCGCGGACGACCGAACCAGCGGTTGTCATCGAAGAACCGCTCGGTCTCGCGGTGGTTCGCCTCGCTGGTCATCACGAACCACGGAATACGCACGCCGTAAGCCCGTTCGGCAGCCATGATTTGCTCAGCAAACACTCGAAAGAGCGGCTTGCCAGCCACTGGTGTTGCTGGATACGTGCCCTTGGGTCCGCGCCAACCGAGCCGGGTTCCTTGGCCGCCGGCAACGATGAACGCAGCAATCTTGCCGCGCTTCACGAGGTCATCGCCGATGGCGCGATATTTGCCGGCATCCGCCATGTTGCGCACATATGGCCGCACTGGTCGAATGTCAGCAGCCGCAGGTCGTGCCAGTGATGCGGCTTGCGAAAGCATGGAACTGATGTGCTCAAGCGGAAGTTGCACAATCGCTTCAAGCAGTGCTTCACGTCGTGATTCATCAAGCGAATCCCAGAATGCCAACAAGTGCTGCTGGCCGGTCCGCTCAAGTCGCTGCTTCGTTTCTGCCAAAGACGGTGTCGTACGCATCGATCGTGGTTCCTGTTGAAGTCGCAGTGTCATCCCTTTGGTTCGATCGGGGCGCTCCAGCCCTCTGGTCGATGGCGGACAATGAGCCCGCTCTCTAGGTAGATCACTTGCTCGCACACATTGGTGCAATGGTCGGCAATGCGCTCAACGCTCTTGGTGACGCTCATGAGCCCAAACGCAAATCCGACCGTCAGGTGTCCAGCGGCCACCTGTTCCTGCGCATTCATCACAATCTCTTTCTTGAATCGGTCCACCGTGTCATCAAAGAGGAGCACCTGGCGAGCAAGGTTTGCATCATGACGGAGCAGGGCGCGGTTGGTGTCCCGCAACATGCCAATGACGCTGTTGGACATGACCCGGAACGTGTCCGGAACGCGCATCTGCCGCGTGCGCTCTTCGAGCACTCGTTCGGCAATGTTCACGCCGCAATCAGCGATTCGCTCGTATTCGTTGTTGCACTTCACGATCGTCAGCACCGAGCGAATGGAGTGCTCGTCGGTCTGGCCCATGCCCAGGAGTGGCACCGAGCGCTTCTCGATCTCTACGTCAATGCGATCGATTTCGGTGTCAAGCGTTTCGATCCCCGAAGCCTTGGCAAGGTCCAGGTCGAAGTAGCTCTCCACCGCCATCGTGCAGAGGTGCAGGACACGCGCGCCTTGTTCAACCATATCGTGCTCGAGCGCGGTGAGCCGCTCTTGAAAAGTATGCATGGCGGAGATCGTACATCGCCCCGCACATGACATAGTGTGCACAGTCCTATACTGTGTAATTCAATGGTAAGACTTTGCGTCAACATCGACCATGTCGCCACGGTGCGCCAAGCGCGGCGCACCTATGAGCCGAGTCCCATTGCCGCAGCGCACGAGGCCATGGCGGGTGGCGCGCACGGCATCACCGTACATCTGCGTGAAGATCGTCGGCATATTCAAGACGCTGATGTTGCGGCGCTTGCGGATGCGTTTCCGGGACTGCTCAATTTCGAAATGGCCGCCACTGACGAGATGGTGGCGACCGCGATTCGCATTCGCCCGATCATGGCGATGCTGGTGCCCGAAGGCCGACACGAGGTGACTACTGAAGGTGGTCTCGATGTGATCGCCCAAGAGCCCCGCGTTCGCGATGTCATCGCGCGGCTCCATGCGGGCGGAGTGCGCACCAGTATCTTCATCGATGCGATCCCCACGCAGATAGCGGCGGCGCACCGCTGCGGTGCTGCCGTGTGCGAGGTTCATACTGGGCCATGGGCACACGCCGTACATGACCATGGCGACGACTGTCGCTCCCAGACGGCGCTCGCCGAACTTGACAAGGTGCGCTTGGCCGGTGAGATGGTTCAATCACTCGGCATGCAGTTCAATGCCGGGCATGCCCTGAATTTCCTGAATGTCGGACCGATTGCTGCGTTGCCTGGTTTGAATGAATTACACATCGGGCACTCCATTGTCAGTAGCGCGGTATTTCTTGGCATTCGGGCGGCGGTGCAACGCATGCGTTCCTGTATCGATATCGCCGCGCCCGCCGTACACTGATTTGCATGACCGCACGCCTCTCGTTCCACGGCTGTTACACCGCCATCGTCACGCCTTTGTCTGATGACGGATCCACGGTAGACCTCAGCAAACTTGAAGCGGGAGTCCGTCGTCAAGCAGCGGGTGGAGTCACCGGCATCGTTCCATGCGGCACCACTGGTGAGAGTCCAACGCTTACCGAAGAGGAGCATG
>JBBAOD010000053.1:0-12327 GCA_040401635.1 Phycisphaerales bacterium | reverse complement strand
GTTGGTGCCGACCAGTCGACATTCATCATCAGAGCGAATGCCGAGGCCAAGATCATCAGTACAAGCCAGTCCGGTTCGTTGCACACTGACTAGCAGTGGATGGCGCGTATCACGCAGATTCATTGATGGGCCGGTGCAGTTGATCACGCGTGCTACCGTGTGCACATGCGTTGCACCATCGGTGCTTTGGACCGATGCGGTAACGGACCCGTTCGGTGCCGGATGCATTGCTACCAATTCGCCGCGCTCAATGATGAGTGTTCCGGCCGCGCACTGAGCAGTGATGTCTGCAAGCACTTGGGCTGGCACGCGATGACGGTGAATTTCCCACAACGCGCGCGCGCGGCGGATGAAATGGCGCCGCTCGGCGGTCGACCATGACTTCCAAATGGCTGGAATGTGCGGGCGAATGGCATCGATAGCGCCCTGCCAACCGAGGCCCGCTGCGATGCGCTGCCGAGCAGCACTCCGAAGTGCTGACAGCACCTTGGCGGGACTTCCCGCAAACTGCTCCCTGGTTGCAAGCATCGGAGGCTCACCGTGATCCGCGTGCGGTAGCGGCAATCGACCGTTGCGAGAGATCATCCGAATGATGCCACGGTGCCCGAGACGCCGTAAGCCCTCCGCGATGTCGACCGCGGTCAGCCCGCTTCCGAGCAGCATGACGGCTGCACCCGGAGGAATGCCAAGGAGCGCCCCTGCCTTCCAGGGATCCGGAATGAGGGCCGCTGCCGATACGCCATGCACATGATCCGCCCACGGCGCGGGCGACGCCGGCAAGCCAGGGGCAATGACTACAGACCGAGCGATCATCGACTGCTTTCGACTTGGTACGTCGGCCGAATCACAAGCGCAGTCCAGTGTCAGATTCACATGTGACTGCGCGCCGTGCATATCAATCACCGCGGCGCGCACAAATGAAACATGTGCGCCTGAGCGCGCTACTTCGTCCGCCACAAATTCTGTCAGGTACGCGCCGAACAATGCGCGAGGAACAAATGCATCGGCGCGAAACTTGCCTGGGGTCTGTGTTTCAAGCCAACGATGAAAACTGGCTGGATCTTCAGGGATTGGCCCCATGCGACCAGCCGGCACATTCAACAGGTGTTCCGAATCACAGCTGCCGTAAGCAGTTCCCGGGTAGTGCAGCGGATGACACTCCATAACGGCAAATGTTCCAGACGGAAGTGCGCGGCACAGATGCACCAATGCCACCAGCCCGCTAAACCCACCACCCACAATCGCTACATCCACCTGAGCAGGCGCTGCGTCGCTCCATCGGATCTGTTGGCTGGATGATGTTGGGGTGGAATTCACGAGTGATTTCATCAGGCCCTTACACCATGCGCGAGCCAGCGGCGCGCGCCGCCGCAACAATTCGATCAGCGGTACGCACTGCAGCGAATCCGTCCTCTGCATCAACAAGCGGTCGACGTCCGGCACGGATGGCGTCGATGAAATCCTCCGCCTGCAAACGCAGTGGCTCGCCAGCGTGAACATCAAGCGGCTCAACCTGCAGGAGATCCAAGAAATTCAAGTGACTCAGATCCGCGCCCTTCTTCAAGAGCTCACGCACTTCAGCAATCTTGTCGGCGTTGGGACCCTTGCGCGCCACTGTCCCCTTGCGATCGACAAAGTCGGCGCTGACATAGGTGTCATCGCTCATAATGCGAATTTTCCGCTCGGTTTTCATGGCAATTCGGCTGGCAGTCACATTGGCGACCGGCGTGTAGCCATCCGCCATGCGCGGGAATTCCAGGCGGGCGTTACAGACGTCTTCAGCTTCGCCAAGAACACTCACGGCGCTGGCGCGAACTTCGACCGGCTCCGCACCAAAGAGCATCAACAAGACATCAAGGTCATGGATCATCATGTCTAAGACCACGCCCACATCCACGCTTCTGAATGTCATGGGACTCACACGGTCTACCTCTACAAAGCGAGGTGCAAGTCCAAGCTTTCGCACCGCCACCATCACTGGGTCGTAGCGAACCACGTGCCCAACTTGTAACAGCGCGCCGCTCCGTGCGGCAGCGTCAGCGATCGCTCGCGCTTCCACCGGTGTCGGAGCGAGTGGCTTCTCAATCAGGCAATGCACTCCAGCTGCCAGGAGTTTTTCGGCGGCTGCACGGTGATGAATCGTTGGGGTGGCAATCGTTACCACATCCACGCCGGCAGCAATGAGTGCATCCACTTCGGAATAGCCCTTGCCGCCGTACTTTTCCACCACCTGTTGGCAACGATCGGCGCTGGAGTCCACTACTCCCACCAGGTCGCACCCTTCCACTTGGGTCCATAAACGTGCGTGGTGATTTCCCATCTTGCCGACGCCCACAACGCCGCAGCGGAGAGTGGCGGTACTTGTCTGTGTCATAGGAGTCTCCTCTGCGCGATGCGCTTGCAATACATCAGGCATTCACGAGCACGCGCTCGACAGCGTTGCGGAACATTTGCAGCCCGAGTGGTTCGCCCGCGCGCTGGTGCGCAGACAACCGTGTCCAGCGCGGATGTTGCGTCCAACGCGTGAAGCGCTCAGGATGCGGCATCAATCCAAACACCAACCCACTGGCGTCGCAAATGCCCGCGATGCGGCGCATGCTGCCATTAAAGTGATCTGCTGAGTGGTAGCGGACGGCAACTTGCCCATTGGCCTCCAGCGCATCAAGGAGCGCTTCGTCAGCCACCAAACGACCTTCACCGTGTGCGCTTGGAAGGATCCCGGTGACATCGTCACACTCGAGGCCTTGCGTCCAAATGCAACGCGTGTCTGTAGGGATCTCCACACGCGTCCACGCATCTCGGAATCGACCGGTGCTGTTCTGCAGCAGCGCGATGGACGGCTCCGCAGCATTCGCTGGCCATGCGGAATCCGTGCTTGGTCCCGGCAACAAGCCTGCCTGAACGGCAATTTGGAAGCCATTGCAAGGGCAAATCATCGGGACGCCGCGTTCAATCGCTGCGGTCAGCGCTGGATAGATACTGCGGCGCATGAGTGCACCCATGATGCGGCCAGCGGCAATGTCATCGCCGAAACTGAATCCGCCGGGAAGTCCAATGAGCCGATAGTTATCAATTCGGCTTGGATTTCGGATCAATTCCGAAAGCAGTACCGATTCTGGTACGGCCCCGGCCGCCGCGAACGACTGCGCGAGCTCAAGGTCGCAGTTGATACCGGCCGCGGTGATGACAAGAGCTTTGGGTCCGTCGGTACTCATGGTGCTTATCTCATCCACCGGTCGGTGCATTCCATGAGGCGCGAAGCGTGTCGATGCTCATGGACTCATGTGGTGTGCGAATTCCAACAACTTCAAGCGTGGTGCTGTTTGTCACCGTCCCGATCACTGCATGCGCGATCCCGTCAAGATGCGCCTGGACCGTTGGAAGATGCACCACATCGACTTCAAGAATGTAGCGATGCGGATCCTCGGCAAAGGCACGGCACTCGTCCGACACTTCAGCATGTGCAGCAGTATCAACCGGCACATGCGACAGATCAATGCGCGCGCCAAGACCACCAGCAAAGCACATCTCTGCGATTGCTGGCAGCAATCCACCCTCGCTCGGGTCATGCGCAGAGCGCACTGCGCCGTGTGCGATGCACGCCGCAACGGCCCGAGCAGTCCGCGCGCCGCGCGCAGGATCAACCACTGGCAAGCGCTTGTCTGCATGCCCACATGCGCCCAACATCACGCGGTGACTTCCGCCCATACGTGCGCCGGTTGTTCCGACCAGCACCAGGACGTGTTCCGCTGATTTCAGGTCCATGGTGCAGGCGCGCTCTGCATCCGGCACGATTCCGAATCCAGATACCAAGAGTGTCGGCGGAATCATGATGAGGCGACCATCTTGGGTACGGAACTGATTCTTCAAACTATCTTTGCCACTGATAAATGGTGTTCGGTACGCCATGGCACCGTCGTAGCACGCCTCAGCAGCACGAACCAGTGAGCCCATGTTGCGTGGGTCATCGCAAGAAGGCCAACAGAAATTGTCAAGGACCGCCATGCGGGTTGGGTCAGCACCAACACACACCATGTTGCGCACGCATTCATCAAGCGCGGCGAGTGTCATGGCATACGGGTCCGCACTCCAACCAGTGGCCAGCCCATTACTGATGGCAAGTGCACGGCGCGAACCCGGCACGGGATGCACCACGGCCGCGTCCGACGGACCACCGCTGCCAACACCAACCAGCGGCTTGATGACGCTGCCGCCCTGCACTTCATGGTCATACTGCCGGATGATCCATTCCTTGCTTGCGATGTTCGGATGTGAAAGCAGCGCGCAGGTCGTATCGAGAAGCCGCGGTCCAACACCGCGCCCGTTCCCAGGCGCTGGCAATTGCGAGGCGCTCCACGCAGCGTCCCACACTGCTTCGCGCGTTGGCATCGGTACGCCCTCATGCAGGAAATGCGTGTCCAGCGCGCCCACTTCGGTGCCGTGCCAATACAAGCGAATCATGCCGTCATTGGTGCCAAATTCACCAAGATCACAGAGTTCCACCCCATGGGCGATGCACACGGCGCGCAGGCGTTCCAACTTCGCGGGAGGCACGGAAAGCACCATGCGTTCCTGTGCTTCAGAAATCCAAATTTCAGTTGGACTCAGGCCGTCGTATTTCACCGGTGCACGTTCAAGATTGACAGTGGCGCCGACGTCCTTACCCATTTCTCCAACAGCGCTTGAGAATCCACCAGCTCCGCAATCGGTGGTGCCGCTGTACAGCGGTCCGTCTGGCTGGTCGCGCGCCGCAAGCATGGCGTCGAGCATCTTCTTTTCAGTGATCGCATTACCGATCTGCACAGCATGACTAAATTCGCTGGAGTGACCATGCTCAACTTCGGCGCTGGAGAACGTGGCACCATGAATGCCATCGCGACCAGTACGACCGCCGATAGCCACAATGCGATCGCCACGCACGGTGACACCCTTGACCATCGTGCGCGGCATGACACCAATCACACCGCAATACACCAACGGGTTTCCAACGTAACGCTCGTCAAACCACACCGCTCCATTGACGGTAGGAATACCCATGCGATTTCCGTAGTCCCGCACGCCGGCAACCACTTGCGTCAGAATGCGCCGCGGTGGGAGGCACCCGGCTGGTACATCGGTGCCATCGAGCGGCGCAACGCAGAAGACATCGGTCGCCGCAATGGGCTTGGCGCCGAGGCCTGTCCCCATGATGTCACGAATGCAACCACCAATACCGGTAGCGGCGCCGCCGTACGGCTCAATGGCGCTGGGGCGATTGTGCGTCTCACACTTGAAGCACACCGCGTGATGATCATCAAAGGCAATGACCCCTGAGTTGTCTACAAACACAGAAAGGCACCAGTCGATGCGATCCGGGTTGTGCTCATCAATTAGTTCAAACGTTCCGGCGGCGACGGTGCTCTTCAAGAGGTTCTTGATGGTCACCGATCCGTCATTGGCAGGTGTGTGGCCTGGACGCAGTGTAGCGGACGCATGGGGCGTGCCTGTGTGCGCCGCGGAAGGAAGCGTGTTCAACAAACGCTTGCCCGATTGCAAGGAGTATTGCCCAGCTCCCAAGTTTACTTCGCGATAGTGAACCGTGCTCTTCAGCGTCTTGTGTACGCAGTGCTCGCTCCAAGTCTGCGCCAGTGTTTCCAGTTCGATCTCGCGCGGCTCCCGACCAAGGCGGCGATATTCCGCCTGGATCGCTTGCATTTCTTGCAGCGAAAGGAACAGGTGCGCCTCACGACTTAACTTCTCAAGCGCTGCGTCACTCAGGTCGCGTAGTGGAATCTCCACAATACGCATGGTGTAACCATGACCTGCTGGAAAGTGTGCGGGATGCCACGGTTCCGCATGTACGCCATGAATCACCGGATTGGCAAGCACGCGTTCGCCGATGGTCATGGCGCCAAGTTGATTGATGCCGGCCAAGTCATAGCGGTCGCCAGTCCGCACGCGTACGGATGTTCCAAACATCGCTTGCACTGCCGACTCAACACTTTCCGCGGCTGGATCGGTCACGCCTGGAAGCGGATGGATTTCCACCATGGCGTCCAGTCGATGCATAGCGATTCCCCGGTGCTGCACCTCCGCGCGTTGGGTGACTGGATCCGCAAGCAATTCATGGGCAATGCGACCAACGTCTACTTCCGAGATATCTCCGGCCAGCAAATACACCGAAGAGTGCTGCGCGGCCGTTGGTATGGCAGAAAGTCCCAGTGCGGTGGCTTGCCGAATCACCGCATCCGCACGGGGGTCGGACTGGCCGGACTTGGGGCGAACTTCGACGCGGTAAACCAATGTCATGGGGCATGAATCATAGAGATTCCCTGCCCGCGCCATGGAATGTGTTGCTTAGAAAATCAACTGCAGCTGCGTGCGGAAGACAATTTCATCGCTCTGCGAAGGGCGCCATCCGGCATTCACGTCAGAGAACAATGGATTAACCGCAGTGATCGCCCAGCCCAGGTCGGTGGTCCACTTCAGGTCCTGCCCGTCCAGGTAGTAGTTCACGCCAATGGTGAGCAGGTTGAGGGGATCCGGATTTGCGATTTCTGGATTGATGCCGTTCAAGGCGCTTGTGCCGCCGTCAATATAAGCAAACTCATAACGACCAAACAGCTCCGCCTTGGGCATGATGTACAACGAGCCTTGCAGTTGCGCCGCAATGATGTTGAGCGTGCCCAGGTCATACTGAACATTGTCTTGCGAGTCGCCGAACGTCGGCTGCAGTGCCGCTGGGGCGTTGACGTAGTTGTAGAAGACCGCGCCGTACACAGAGGCGCCGCCGAAATTCGCTTGCGCATCAACGGTGGCGGTAAACCACTGCGAATCCGGGTTCTTAGTACCGGGAGTGTCTTCGTTCGCTTGGTAGCCACGCGAATTCTGATAGTGCAAACCCAAGCCAGTCAGGAATCCAAAGGTCTCCATCGACGGACTGGTGTAACTGCGGAATTGATCCCAGCTACCAGCTGGTTTCCAATCAAAGCGATGAGTCACGCTGTACGACGCACTCTGTGTCCAGAACTGAGCGTTCTGACTACCAAAGCTACCCGTCGGCCAGAGCTTGTAACCATTGCCGCCGTACGTCGCATTCACATCACCCAGCATGTTGTCCTGCGCACCGCTGTCAATCGAGGTGCGCGAACGGAATTCATCGTTGGTGTATTCAAGCTCAATACCCTGCGTGTAACCCAACGCGTAATGGAAATCCACTACTGAGCGCGCGGAAGACATTTGGTACTGCTCAAGCACCAAGAATCCACGCGAGAACGGCGAGCGGTATTGACCAGTGCGCACCGACCAATTGTCATCCAGGTTGATGCGAATCCAGGCGTCCAGCAACTCAACTTGGCTGAAATCTGGTCCGCCGGCGATCGCTGCCGACTGCGCATTCGTGTCACCCTTATTGATGTTGGTAGTGACCTGTTCGAAAAACCGCGCCTTGACCATGTACTGGAAGTCGCGACTAAACACATGACCATCGGCCCACAATTGCAGATCCGGAACATTGAAGCCGTAGCGGGTTTCTTTGCGATCAAAGACCGCTTGCTGTGCCGCATTTGCGCTGTTGTATGACCCGGTACGAATCGTGCTTGACGTAAATCTGTTTTGTATGAATCCGCCAAGGTTCATACGGAATCTTCCATCGGCGCTTGCCATGAAGAATCCATCGTTCCAACCAGCGGTCATGCCACTGCCCTGCAAACTGGCGCGTTGATCGCTGTCGGCAAGCACGTCGCGAACGATGTCGCGGATCTGTCCAGCGCGTTGTTCACCGAGCCACTCTTCGCCTTGTTGACGATTGAGATCAGTGACGCGCCCTTCCAATTCGCGGTTGCGGTCTTCGAGGGTTTCGAGCCGCTTCATCAGTTCATCGACTCCCGGAGCGGGGCGCGCCAGTACATCACCGGCAGCGCCTGGATCCACCACTGCAGGCTCTTGTGCCCATGCGTGCGAAGCGCCGGCGATGGTGATCGCGGCGGAGCAGGCGGCAAAGAGATTTCCCACATTTCGAGCCATGAAGTACGAATCCTATCGCAGTGGTTTCATCGGACGGTCAAGGGCACCCCCTGCAGCGGGAGAGGCAAATCGGTCCAAAGTGGGCTGACTGCCAGGGCGCAAAGGGGTGCCTGCATTCAGCCGTCGTTGCAGGCCATCAAAATGCTGCCTGAATCTGCAGTGAAAAACTCATGTTGTTGTTGGGGTTTGACCCCCCGCCGAGTCCCTGCGGCGGCAGTACCGCCGAGGTCAAGGCAGGCTGCCCGCCATCAACCGGGGCAATCACCAATGCCGTCACCTTGAGCGCACGATGGTCCGCGTACCAATTCATGCCCACGGTGGCGTACTGCTGGGTGCCATCGGTACTGGTGATGTTCCAATTGCCGAACGCTTCCAGGGCTTCAGTGAGGAAGAACCCGCCTTGCAGCAATCCACCCCACGCAGCCTCATCACGCGAAACCCATTGATCCACCCAAATACCCTGAACCAGGATGTTGACGCCACCAAACATGAAGGTGGCATCAGCGGTGACTCCGAGTGGATTGGTGCCGTCCGTTGCGGATGGATTTTGGGCGCGACCATTTTGCCATCGAACTCCAGCACCCAAAAAAGTGCCGAATTCCTGACCGCGGAAACTGGATTCATAGGCGTATTGCTCCCAATTTCCGCAGAGTTTCCAATTCACGCGGCTTGCAAATGCCAGGCTCTGATTGCTTGTCGAATCCCATGATGACGGCGCCGTACCGATCTGATCGCCGTAGCAGCACTGCCACCGAATGGCGTCTCCGTCATAGCCAAGGCTGACTCCGGTGGTGAACCCGGCGGTGAATAGCCACTCCAGCATGGAGCATTCGCCCATCTGTGTTTCTGCAGTGCTAAAAAGATGGCTTTCGTAGGTGTACGGGGTGAAGATGTTGCCGATCTGCGCGTACCACCCACTGCCAAGGTGCTTGGTGACATTCAGGTAGCTGATAGTGGGCGATGGGTCATCAACCGATGCGGGATCCAACCGAACATCTTGGAAATCCACCGGATCCTGTGCCGCACCAAAGGCCAGCCCGATCAGCCACGTCAGCGATGGTCCCGCCAGGTTGCCGGTGGCAAAGAGCTGCGCACGACGGACCTCCGCGCCCCACACGGAATTTGAAGATGGATCACGTTCGGCGGCGTCGTAGCCTTGGTTCCAAACGAAGCGAACCTGCATGAAGCCGAACACACGCGCGGTCTGCTGACCGTCAACGGTACCGAGGTAGAAGCCCCGGTCCGTGGCATATCCGCTCACGAGCGCGCTGCCAGATTCGGCGCACTGCGTACGCGTGGATGAGTCGGCGAGCACGTCTGACACGAGTGCCCGAATCTCGCTTGCGCGTTGAGTTGAAAGCCAGGCTTCGCCTTGCTCACGGCGGAGAGCTGCAATGTCGGCGCGTATGGCAGCGAGTTCCGCGTCTACTTCAGCACGCACGCTCACCACTGATGTTGCATTGACTGACTGGTCAATGATTCCCAACGCGGATCCCAAGAGAAGTACAAGGGCCGTCGCCATGTTGCGCGAAGGCTAGCGGGGCGCGCCAGGCAAAAACACATCGGACCCGGCCGAAGCCAGGTCCGATGGAAGTTTTACATTGTCGCAGCTGGGCTGCAGGTTGAGTCGATCCCGAGGGATCAGAACATGACCTGGAGCTGGCAGACGAGCGAGAAGTTGTTCTGGCTGTCGGAGAGACCAACGCCACCCTCGAAACCACGGAGGTTGCCAGCGTCGGCAGCGTCTGCGTTCAGAGGAATGATGCCCATCACAGTTGCCTTGATGGAGTTCTTCGCGAAGTACCAGTTAGCACCGGTCTGGAGGTAGTTGGTCGTTCCGAACGAAGCGCCGGTTGTACCACTGTCAGCCGTGTCAGCGTAAGCCCATGCGCCGAAGACTTCAAGATCTTCGGTGATGAATGCGCCACCCTGAACGTTGAAGCCCCAAACACTCTGCGACGAGTCGGTTCCTGGGTAGCCATCCTGCCAGAGGAATTGACCAATCAGGTTGAAACCGCCGAACTTTGCCTGCGCATCAGCGGTGAGGCCGAGCGGATTGGCATCGTAAACACCAGGAGAATTGTCATTACGACCGTTCTGCCAGATCAAGCCACCACCGACGAGGAGACCGAACTCCTCGCCCTTGAAGCTGCTCTCCTTGGAGAACTGATCCCAGGTACCGGCGACCTTGTACTCAGCGCGTCCTGCAACAGCGATGCTCTGGTTGTCATTGTTGTCCCAGGAGTTGCCAACGGTGCCCGACGAATCGGTCTGCACGATGTTGTACCAACCACCCGAAACGCGGAATGCATCCTTCTCGAGCTTCGCCATGGCGCCGACCTGCTGGCCTGCACCGAACATGTACTCGAAGATCGAGTAGTCACCCATTTGGGTGGAACCGGCGTTGAAGAGGTTGCTTTCAACAGTGAACGGGACGTTCATCTGACCAACGGAGACGGAGAAACCGTCGCCGAAGGACTTGGTGATCATCGCGTAGTACAGGTTGAAGTTGCCTGCATCAGCGTCGTACGGATCGTTCTGTGCGTCGTACGCGATACCGACCAGGTACTTCCAACTTGGGTCAACAACGTTGCCCGAGAAGAAGGCCTGCGTGCGGCGGTTTTCGAAGCCCCAGGAGTTCTGGTCCTTCGTGTCTTGGTAGGTGTTGTTCCAAACGAAACGAACCTGCTCAAGGGCGTTGATCTTCAGCGAGTAGTTGCCATCGGCGCTGGAGATGAAGAAGCCGTTGTTGTAGCCGGCCGTCGCGCCGCCAGCTTGCTGGAAGCTGGAGCGGGTGTTGGAATCGGCCAGGACGTCCTGGACGACGCCGCGGATCTGGTCCGCGCGCTGTTCGGTGAGCCACTGTTCGCCCTGATTATTCTTGAGGGCTGCGATTTCGGCCTTAAGCTCCGAAATCTGGGTGGCGGTGTCATTGTTCCCCTCGACGGCTGCGTAGCTCACGCCCGTGAGAGTGAGGGGCGAGCCCGCGAGGAGCCCAACAAACTTGGTCAGACTCATATGCGTTCGCTCCTTGTATCGGGTTGGGGCTCTGACATTTCACCCACAAACCCAGTGACGAATTCTCAAATCTTGGCGCCCACCAACGCGGTGGGCAGACGTGAGACTCAACCGCTATCGGCAAAGTACAGCCGATTAGTTGAAGGGGGGATCATAGCAAGGACATAGGACGCGTGTTGGCATTTGGTCAAAATATGCCCTAGGAGGTCAATAAAGGTGTTTCATGGGGCGATTGAATAATTCACCCGCGCAATGTGTAGATTGCGTAAATGGCATTCAAATAGAGACTTAGAAAGATGTCCGGCGGTTTTTAATGCAAGTTGGACATATGGACGCGAATTGCGCAGATTTCCCTGCGCGTGTCGCGATTGAAGCGGGCGTTCGGGGCGCATCTGCCGCAGAATCCACCCTTAGGCAAGATGTTCGATGGCGTCATGCAAGTGCCCCACCGCCACGACCTCGGCCCCCGGCGCGGCAGCGCGAGCGCTCTCAACCTGTGTGGCGGGCACCAAGAGCAGTCGTGCTCCGCGTCGAACTGCGGTCTGCACGCGTTGATCGATCTGTCGTACGGAGCGCACTTCGCCAGAGAGTGCAATCTCACCGAGCGCGACAGTCGCTGCACCTGCGCCGCGTTCGTAGAAAGCACCAGCAATGGCGAGCGCAGTAGCGAGATCAGCTGCTGGCTCAATGATCCGCATTCCGCCGAGTGCGGATGCGTAAACATCTTGATCACCAAGTCGCAGACCGCCGTGCTTTTCTAATACTGCAATCAGCATGGCCAAGCGCGCGCTATCAAGACCACTGGCGCGGCGCTTCGCTGCACCCAGAAAGCCAGTAGCGGTCAGTGCCTGAATTTCAGCAAGAAGTACGCGTGTTCCTGCAAGCACTGGAGCGAACACACTGCCGGGTCGGCGCGAGAGCACTCTGCTCTTTGCATCATCAACAGCGTTCGATCCGGTGGATGAACTGCTTGAAGATTCCGGAGCGAGTGTTGCTTCTTCTACTTCAATGAGACCAGCGCCGGTCATTTCAAAGAGGCCCAGTTCTTGCGTACTTCCGAAGCGATTTTTTACTGCGCGCACCACGCGATAGGAATGATGCCGATCGCCCTCAAAGGCCAGGACCACATCCACGAGGTGTTCCAGAAGTTTGGGACCCGCGAGGTCACCGTCCTTAGTGACATGGCCAACGATGGCTACAGCGGTGCCGCTGGTTTTGGCCAGTGTGACAAGGTCAAGGCAACAACGACGCAACTGCGCAAGGCTTCCTGGAATGGCATCAATATCGCCGCGGTACGCAAGCTGG
>JBBAOD010000052.1:0-12427 GCA_040401635.1 Phycisphaerales bacterium | reverse complement strand
AACTACACGTGGGTATTTCCCGAGCACAGCACTAAAGTCTTCGCCCTCGCAAACATCGGTTCGAATGAGTCGCACAAAGTCAGCAACATCCTTCTTGGAAGCCTGTTCGGCATAGGTGTCAAGTGATTCTGCAAGCGGCACGCCAGTCCGGAGCATCACAGCAAGCTGTTGGCAGAACGAAACGACGTCGTCCTTGGACATGGCTCGTGAGAGCCGACGTCGCAGCCGAGCGGGGTCCGATTCCTGACCAATTGCCGAAGCCATGTCTCCGAGTTCAACGGACAGAATCGCCAGGCCTTGGTGACGGAGCTCACGCACTGCGGCTGCATGGTCATGTGCTTCCACCACACCTTTGACCAACGCACCGCCCTCCGAGCGGCGGGCGCGGTAGGTGAACTTCCGGGTAGCAGCAGCAATGGCAGCAGATTTATTAGCGGCGACAGGCACCATAGACCTCCTCAATTGTGGTCATTCCTTCAAGCACCTTCTGGACGCCGTCGTCCCACAGGGTGCTAAAGCCGCCCGCCTTCAGAACCTCGCGGATCTTCGCTGGTTCTGCGTGTGCGCAGATGGCATCGATGAGCGCTTCGTCTGGCACCATCAATTCGTACACGCCCAATCGGCCGGAAAGTCCAGTGTCATGGCACTTACGGCATCCGGTGCCCTTCCAGAGGCGGCTGCACATCGGTGCGTATTCGCCGAGAGATTTGAGCTGCTGTGCGTCCGGTTCGAATTCTTGCTTGCACTGACTGCAGATACGGCGTACCAGACGCTGCGCAAGTACGCCCTTCAAACTTGCTGCAACTAAGAATGGCTCAACGCCTAGGTTCTGGAGTCGGGTGATGGAGCTGGGCGCATCGTTGGTGTGCAGCGTGCTGAGCACCAAGTGGCCGGTGAGCGCAGCTTGAACCGCGATCTGGCCAGTCTCGCCGTCACGAATTTCACCAACCATGATGATGTCAGGGTCCTGTCGGAGCAGTGCGCGAAGTGCACCGGAGAATGTGAATCCCGCCTTCGGATTGATTTGCGCCTGGTGAACACCCTGCAAGTTCGCTTCCACCGGATCTTCAACGGTAGAAACGTTGTTGGCGACGGTGTCAAAGGTTCCCAGTACCGAATACAGAGTGGTGGACTTTCCCGATCCAGTGGGTCCAGTCACCAAGACAATTCCGTAAGGCTGATCGATCACGTTCTGGAAAGTTTCCAGCATCTTTGGTCGGAAGCCCAACTTCTCCAATCCCAGCTTGGCGGTCGAAACATCAATGATTCGCATCACGATCTTCTCGCCAAACTTTCCAGGCAGGGTGCTGACGCGGAGGTCGATGGCGCGTCCCTTGACGCGCACGGAAATCTCGCCGTCCTGTGGGACGCGGCGCTCGGAGATGTCCATGTGCGCCATGATCTTCACACGGCTCGAAATGGCAGCGTGCATGCGGTAGGGCGGGCTCAATTTGTGAAACAGAACGCCATCGATGCGGTAGCGAACCCGCAGGTGGCCTTCGTCAGGCTCAATGTGAATGTCGCTGGCGCCCTCGGCGGCGGCACTGCAGATCATGAAGTTTACCAGCTTCACCACGGGGCCGACATCATCAGTGGCGTCGAAGCCCATCATCTCCTCGACGCGCTTCTCCTGCAGCTGATAGTCAGCCTCGTCGGTGCCATCGAAGAGATCAGCAACCAATTCCTCGGCTTGCTTGTTGACATTCTCGGCAGCGCGGGTTGGATCACTGAGCAGCGCATCAATGCTCTCGTCAGGAGACGCGACAAACCGGACTTTGAATCCAGTCTCGCGGGCAATAAGTTCTTCAACGAAATAGTTCTGCGGATCAGCAGTAGCAACTACCAGTTCGGTACCAGCAAGGAACAGCGCGCAGACGCGGTCTTCCTTGCGCATATTTTCCGGGATGAGCGCCATGGCGCCTTCTTCAAACAGTGCGGCTGGTTCCATGACAAACTCGACGCCGCGATTCTTGGCAACGGCCTGCAACAGAACGGTCTTGTCGACCAAGCCCATTTGAATCAGGACTTCGCCCAAGAGTAAACGTTGTCCACCTCGAACCTGTGCCGCGAGGGCCTGGCGAAGTTGATCAGTGGTGAGCGTTCCGTCCTCAACTAAAATCTGCCCGAGGGGCGGGAGTGTGGAAAGTTCGATGTTGTGTGGACGGCTGAGCGCTGGGTCGCGCTGCATTCCGTGGCCGCCATGATCGCCTCCGTGATTCACTTCCGTGTTCCCTTCGTGGACTTATCCGAAGCGCGCCCAGCAGACGCGTAACCAAGTTCTGCGCGTCGTCCACCCTCACGGAGAACCACACGGCGCTCCTGGATCTCTTCGACGACGAAGTGATGCCCTTCACTGTCGGTTACTTCATCGCCGACCGCAACTGTTTCCTCCCCGATTACGGCAAATTCACCGGCGATTATTGCCCGAAGGTGTAGCCCGGCCGGGGCGGGCGCCCCGGTGGCTACCCCCGCGCTGGGTGCTGCGCCCGGGATTGCGTCGGGGTTGATAAAGAACGGCCGAAACGGGTCGCGGATGGGGTGTGACTCCAGCACAAGTTCCACGCGGGGGCGTGCAGTGAGAGCTGCCACCGCAGGGCTACTAGCGCTGAAATCCACGCTCACCGCAACTACCGCATTGGCTCGCGCTGGCTTGAATACGGTCTTTGCGCCAAGTGCTGCCACAGTGAGTGCAGTAGCAGCAAGTAAGAACCCAAACTGCTTCGGCTGCACACCCAAACGGCTGCACAGTTCATTCCAACGGACTGCGAGTGGAGCACTCATCGGCGAGCCTCCTTCGCGGGTGCGCTGGTAGTTGGTGGCTGTTCAAACCACTCTTCAAAGACGATGGTGGCGCGAATGGCAGCATTGCCGGAGGCCGCTTGCTCAAGCGCGGTACTCATGACCACAATTTCCACCGAACGCGGGGTGACCAGTTGGTTCACGCCCTCGGCAGCATCCAGAACGCCGAAGATCGATTCAAATGATGCGGACATGTCCACTGTGACATCGCGGCGAAGCACCGGAGTTCCGATGGCGATGCCGTCTACCTGAACCAGCGTGCCGGTTCGAATGGATTGTTCGCGCACTACGGTTCCATCGGTCGGACGAGTAATAGTAGAGATCAGGTGATCGCGATCTGTACCTTCGGCAAGCGGCCGGCAGCGGCGGTTGTACTCATCTCGGAGGCCAGCAACATTGCGCTCCAAGAGTTGCAGATTGTTCTTCTGATTGAGGTTCTCATTGCTCACCGCGTCCAGGCGTTGCGCCTCGTCCTGCATGCGAAGTGCGCGCGAGTAGTTCGGTACCACAAACAGCGCCGTGATCATGATCGCCACGATCGACGGCGCAATGGCCAAAACCACTGTTTCGCGGTCAAAGCGCTCGCGGATGTGCAGGTTGGCAAATCGCAGGGTGCTCATCGTGAGCCTCCTTTGGCGACAGACGCGACTGGGCTTCCGCCGGGGCGCACATACTGAACATCAAGGTCAATGCGGCAATTCACGGCAAACTCCTGGATGCGACCGCGAGCAATGTCGGTCGGCTTGTTTTCAGAAACAGTCACTGCAGAGAACGGCTTGGTGTTGGCAAGTTTGCGCTCAAATTCGTAGAGATCGGCATTGTCCTGTGCGTAGCCACGGATAGTGATTTCCATCCAACGTGACGGAGCAGGGACACGAACATTGCCAGCACTGCTCGGTGCCACCGCTGGCTTGGGATTGACGGTCGCATTGGCAGCCCCATCGGTTCCCTTGCCAGCGACGGATTCCTTCACTTCCATGCGCAACATGGAAAGGCTGGTTCGATCCGGCATCAGATTGGTGATGGTGGCAACAATGTCGCTTTGCTCCACGGGGAGGGCAAGGCGGTCGTAGACGCTGAGATAGCGATGCAATTCGCGCTGTTCGCCGGCGAGCCGATCAATGACGTCGTCAACTTTGGTGGCGTTGGTGGTGAGCGCTAGTGAAACTCCGCGGCGCGCTTCCGCTTCGTGGAAGTGATTCCAGGAGTGACACGCAACACCAACGACCACGGAGCCGAGTAAACCAAGCAGCAGCATGCTGCGTCGGCGCGACGTCGCCAACACTCCACGCCGGCGAGCATCCCGCGGGAGGAAGTCAACAATGAACTCGGCTGACACGGTGCTCACGCGGCAGCTCCTGCAGCAGTCGTGCGAGTGGAAGATTCATGTCGGGTCAGCAACTTTGGCTCGGGCTCAAGAGTGATGATGGCGCTCGCGCTGGTCCGCGCAGTCGTACGGCCACCGAATGCGGTACGGCTGCTGCGCTGGGGGATAACCTCAGCGGGAGCACGCACGTTGCGTAGTAGGGCGGGCAATTCACTGCATGCGGCACCGATCGCAGCGACCCAAGCGTTGCCATGAATGCACGCTTCCGGGTCACGGATCATGCGAATGGGCATCGCCAGCGAAGAGCGAACTCCGCAGACACTCTCAATGGTTGCGGCAGCTTGTGGATCGGTTGCAGCGGGTCCGGTGAGGACGATTTCCTTTGGATACCAACCACCGGCGCTGTGCTCGACATGGCGCAGGCAGCGCAGGGTTTCCTCAGCAAGCGCGCACCAACGCCACGCGGTTCCGTGTTCATCGGCGCCGTCGGAACCCATGCTGATAGTGCCAGTGTCATTGCCATGCAGCATGCGACCGGTATGGGTGCGGCGATGAATGGTCATGCCGATTGGAGCCCAGTCACCGCGGATAGCACGCATAAATGAAAGTGCTCCGTCGCGGAGCAGGACCAGCGTGGCAATACGATCTTCAAGGTGCAGCATTGCAAAGTCGCGCGACTCAGCGGGATCAGCGCACTCACTGGTGCGCTGCCGAGTGATAGTGCGTAGCGCAGCAAGGGCGGCGTGTTCAATACGAAACGCAGAGGTATCCTTTGTAGACACGACCGCCGAAGCCGCATTCACGGTTTGCCGCGGGATGGCCATCATCAGAATTTCATTGCTTCCGCCAGCGGTGCCGCCAAGACGGATGTGACCAATCACGGCGCTGTCTCCGTCAATACCAAATCGATCAATGGCCTCAAATCGAACGCTCTCCGTCAATTCCTGGTCGGTCATGGCGGGCAGGCGCGCAATGTCCGTCTGGAACAACTCGGCGGGAAGGGTGGCGGTGACGCGCTGACCGGAGAATCCCAGTCCAACAATCGTTTCATGGATTCGTTGCGTCATTGCCGCTGAATCAAGGCGCAGCCCATTGCCCTCAAAGATTGAGCCGGCGATCTCAGCGGCCGCGGTGCACTTGTACTCAGTGCCTGCGGATGCAAGTTGCAGGAGGCGCATGCTGGATCGACCGAAGTCAGCTGCGATCGGTGCAGCGGATCGATTCCGTTGCATCCAGCCGCCGCGACCCTTGTTAAACACTGGTAATCCAAACATCGTGGTGCCTCCTGTTACTCGTTCGTATCGGAAAAGAGGCGCCGGCACTTCTGCCGACGCCTCTTGATTTCTTACAATCGGCGTTTCAGTGTCCGATTACTGCTCAGGACTGAACTTGCGAGTGGCGGAACTCCAGGTCCAACCCTTGGCGGCGTTCACTTGATTGGCAAGGTCCTCGGCTGAGCAATAGCCGGCGGTCACGAGCGGTGCGAGGGTCGTAGGCGTGTAGACGGTGCCGTTGGTGAGGGTGATACTGGCTCCAGCTGGCTGGAACTGGTTGAGTCGCGTCACCATGGTGGTGATCTGACCACCGCGTGCATCAGCGGCTTCCAGGTTGGCATCATCGAGAGCGCCAGTCACCGATGGAACGACCAGTGCTGCAAGCACGCCGATGATCACTACAACGATAAGGATTTCGATAAGCGTAAAGCCCTTGCGGAGCGTGGTCATCTTCTTGTTGTTGGTGTTGTTCGTCATGGTGAGAACTCCTTGGTTTGCTAGCTGGATCGATCTTTCAGTGATCCGCACTCAAGCAACTCTGCCTGAATCGGTCACATCAACACTCTCGGAAACAAAGGGGGGGTGCTGCAATCAATGCACTCGAATTACATGAAAATTTCCTTAATCGCAAGGTCCGAAAGCCCGATTGGGCTTGGCAGAGGCGGATTTGTATTGGAAGTTCTTTTCGCGGAGACCACGACTGATGACCAATCAACCAGCACAACCCACGCCAGTGACCAAGCCAAAGCACACGGGTTGGCAGGTCTCCATGCGACGCCCGCGCGGGTTCACACTACTAGAGGCACTCATTGCCTCCATCATTGTTTCGATGGTGGCTGCAACCGCATCAATGTCTGTGGCAGTCGGGTCATCGATCGAACAACAGAATCGACTCTCGGTTCTAGCGATGCAGGCCGCTGAACTGCAGATGAGTTCCGTACTTGAGCAGCCCTATGAAACCATGAACACGCTGGCTGGAACGGAAGCGGCCGGCAAACTATTAGCCCCGAAGCGTCCTGGTGCCACGGTGCGCGGATACCTGCCAGCAACATTTTCAGAGCTTTCACGCGTGACCACGATCGTCACCGAGAATCGCACGCTCACCCAATACAACAACTACACCGTTTCTGGGAAGCGAATTGATATCACCGTGATTGGTCCAAACGGTTTGACACTTGGACAGTTAGTGCGATTCCGTGGAATGGAGCCGACTACATAATGCGGCACCAGCTCCGTTGTAGCACTCGGCGTGTTGGCTTCACATTGGTGGAGCTCTTGGTGTCCATTACCGTTACGGCCATCATTGCAGCATCAGTGGCTGCTACGGTGTCAGCGGTGGCAGGCGGGATGCAAGGACAGGACGATGCAGCGCAAGAGGTAGCACGCTTCGCGCGTGGCCAGGCGCGATTAGCGGACCACCTGTTCCGGGCGCGAATGATTCTTTCGCAGTCAACTACTGTCGCAACGCTATGGCTCCCTTCGGAGACATTTGACGGTTCACCGACCAACGCCACCGAATACGACACGATCCACGGGAACGAATTGCGCTGGTACGTCGTGGACCGAACCAACCGCGTTATCAGTATGCAGCGGGTCAGTAACACACTGAACCGCACGGTCTATCCACTCGCCACCGATTGGGCAGCGCTGCGAACGACGCTTGCTGCGTCCGGGTCACTGGTTACCACCACTGTCCTTGAGGGTGTGTTGGAGGGAACATTTCGCTTTACCACCTTTAATCCGTGCGCCGATCGCCGATTGGTATCGGATATTCAACTTGATGACGACCACGGCGGAATGAACTTTGAACTTGGTGGAATCATCGATGCGCTGCAGCGGCATTCGGATTGTCAGTGAACATCTCATGAGCCATCACGCTTTCCAACCTCAACTTCCGCGCCGCCGCCGCGAACGGTCGGTGCAGACGCAGTGCAACAGTGGGAAGGGCATGGGGCGTGGTGCCGCGCTCATGCTGGCACTGTTTGCGATGATGGTGGTTGGCACTACGACGCTTTCGTACGTGGCCAGTCGTGAAACATCCTCGTCCATTGCGGCAAACGCACAGCTTGCGGCGGATGCACGCACGCTCGCCTCATCTGGAATGTCCATTGCCAAAGGCATTCTGCGCTCGAGCGAGACCATTTGGCGTCGAAATCATGTTGCCGGCGTGCTGCTCAACAACTATTCGCTTGATGGTGGAACAGTCACCGTTCGTTTAGTGGACATTGTGAAGCGCGCAAATCCAGCCAATGGCGGGAATATTTTCCCCGATGATGCCACCACCGAAGTGGAGGTCACCGTCAGCAGTACGCGCGGTGGTGCCACTTGGAATTCGGTAGCGAATATGAGCATTCCAAGTGTGGTGAAGGGCGAGTATGCCATCTTTGCCAACAAGATCATGATTGTGGATGGCTCAAACAATTTCATTGGTCGTTGGCCAAATGCGCCGATGAGCGCGCAGAAGTTGCGCGTGAATATTGGCACGCAGGCCGACCTGGCCTTCCTGAGCAACGTCTACCCCTGGTTCGGAAGCGGCGTCTGGCTGCAGGGCGGTTGCCGCTTTGAGTCAGAGGTGGCGGGTTCCACGCCATCGGATCCGGATTCCATGAAGGCCACATGGATTTACTACCCGTACTCGTCGACGGGTCTCATCGTGCAAGGCGCAAAGGCCAGTTCCGTTGCAGCGAAGCGCATGGATCCACTGGATTCCATCCGTATGGTCAGTCCGCCCGCTCCGCCGGCAGTAGGCGGCACATTTGCCAACTACACCAACAACTACATCTTGACAGGGGGTAGTTACAGCCTGAACTCCTTCCGAGTCCGCGCGGTATTCCTTCCGCAGCTGTTCACTAAGAACTTTGAAGTGCGCGGTGGCGCCACGGTCACTTTGAATACTGGCACCTATGAGGTGTACGGTTCATGGATTCTACGCGATTCGCGCATCATCATCAATGGTGATGTGAAGTTTGTGATCAATCCAAACTTGGCACTGACGGGTTTGGACTGGCAAAATTCCTCCGTTGAGGTCAACCCAAACAGCACCTTTGAAATCTATAACGGATATTCAATGGATGTGCGAAACTGCTGGGTCGGACTGCGAAAGCAATACATTTGCAATAATGTCGCCATTGATGGCGACCCGCACAAGAAGAATTGGTTTGCGCAGTTCACCTCCAATGACTGCTATCCGGTAGCGCCAACTTCGCCGCAGTACATGGAGCCGTGGCGCGTTCGCGTGTATCCGATGCGGCAGTTCCTTTCTAGCTTCTTTCTCTGGGATATCCGCGACACTTCTATTGTTGGTTCGCTGTTCCTACCAACCAACCCGATCCGCTTGTTTGGGCGCACGCAGGTGTACGGGCGTGTAGCGGCCAACCATTTATTGATTTATGACACTGCCAGTTTCTTCTATGACCACGCGTTGGACCTGGTGACTGGATTCACCGAGGGTCGTGCGCCTTCGCGCGGCGGCGATCCGGAGGACATGTTCCCATCGCGCATCGTGTCATATGGATTTAATGCGGAGGCAGCCCGATGATGATTCGTGGCCGTCGCGCCTTCACGCTCATTGAGATGCTCATCACGGCAGCCATCGTCAGCGTGATAGCGGGATTGGCCATTGACATGTTTGGTGGCAGCCGATTTGAGCGCGTGGATGCTGGCGTTCGTCTCCTTGAGGCTGATCTTGGATATGCGCGCAGCGTTGCGCTGTCCACGCCTGCGGATCCAGTGTTGCTTCGTATCGCTGCCAATGGGAGCAGCTACCACCTTGCACACACCAGCGCACCGGATACGGCTCTGACCGGGCCAAACGGTCCGCTGCGCACCACGTTTGGCAGTGGCAGGGCAGAGGTGGCTGCGGGTCTGTTGATTACTTCCAGCGCCTCGCGGGACATCACCTTTGGTCCGTTTGGTGGAGTGATGGACCCCGTCCCGACCATCTTTGTGTCCACTTCGGATGGTCCGGAGCGGGCGCGCATAGTTCTCGACCCCTTCACTGGGGACTTGACTGTTACTTATCAGTCACCTTGATGTTCGACAAGAGTTCGGACCCCATGAAGGCCGATCACTTCTGAAGAGACGCCTGATTCCATATCAGGGCGTCGGCGTGATGTTTCGCCAGATGGAGCGCACTTATGGCAACACCGAACGACAACACCTCACCAGCATCTCCCTTCGCGCGATCGGCGTGGTGTGCTGCAATCGGCACCACACTTGCGGTTGCATCCGTTGCGCGCGCGCAGTCTTCTGCATCCGGAGCAGCCGGAAGTGCGCCAAACACAGCGCCGAGTGCGACACCCAGCACTACACCTGCGAAATCTCCAACCGCTGCACCGGTCAGTTCAATATCTGTCAAAGGCGCCGCTGCCGCTGGTACCGCGGGTACAGCGCAATCTGCTCCTGCTCCTGCACCGACCGATGATCCAGGCTCCGACCCAACTGCAGCACTCAAACCAACCGTGTGGGGCGTTCCCGGTCCCAACGCAGCGCAGGGCGGGGTTTCTACTCCGTTGACTGGGCCGGGCGGAAGACCACCATCACCAACGATGGAGCCATCGTCGACGCCAGGCGCGCCTGCGGGTGCTGGCGCTGCTGCGCCCGCCAGTCGCAAGCCCGACGCGAAAGTGGATATCACCAGCGAAGGTCGATTCTCTCTCAGTGCGCAAGCGATTGATGTTTCCAAGCTCTTGGAACTGATTTCCATCAAGGCTCGCCAGAACATCGTGGCCAGCGATAAAGTGCGTGGCGTGGTCACCGTGAACTTGTACGACGTGCCGCTCGAAGATGCGCTCAACGCCATCTTGAATGTCAACGGTCTTGCCTGGCGCCGGGAAGGCGACTTCATCTATGTAAAGACGCAAGGTGAAGTTGATGCTGAGCGCAATCGCGTTGCTCGCGTCTTCACGTTGCAATTCCTGTCCGCCGACGATGCGATCGCATTTGTTAAGCCAATCTTGACCGAAGGCGGCTCCGCTGTCGCGCTTGGAAAAGTTGAGCCTGGCTATCAACCCACGCTGGAAAATGGTGGCGCGGACAGCTTTGCGTTCTCTGCCAAAGTCATGGTGAATGACTTCCCGGAGAACATTGCACAGGTACAGACTCTGATTGCTGAACTGGATACGCCACCGAAGCAGGTGCGCGTTGAGGCAACCATTCTGACTGTGAACCTCACTGATGACACTGCCTTTGGCATGGACATCTCCGTAGTTGGCAACATTGATTTCTCCAGCGTCACTTCGCCGCTCTTGGCGTTTGATGATGTGAAAAGTGGATTGTTGAAGCCTTCAACTCCATCGACTGCGTCGCAGGCTTCACTGTATCCATCAGCCACGGGCGCGCCGCCGCCGACTGGCAAGGTGGGCATCATGACCAACGATGTCGCCATCTTTTTACAGATGCTTGATCAAGTGGTAGACACCACGGTGTTGGCGCGGCCCACGGTCACGGTGCTGAATCGGCAGCGTGCCCAAGTGCTCATTGGCGAGCGCATCGCCTACCTCTCAACCACCCAGACGCAGACAAGTACCACGCAGGAAGTGAAGTACCTGGATGTCGGTGTGAAACTGATTTTTCGACCATTCGTTTCGCCGGATGGCATGGTGCGGCTTGAACTTGCACCGCAGGTCAGTACCGCTCGTATCAAAGATATTGATGCAGCAGGTGGTGGCAAGGCAACCGTTCCCGATGAAATTTCCCAAGAGCTCCGGACCAATGTTCGCGTGAAGAGCGGACAGACGATCATTCTGGGCGGACTCTTCAAAGAACAGTCACAGGTGACCAACCGGCAGATTCCTGGTTTGGGCGACCTGATTCCGGGTGCATTCAGTGGCGCGTCAAGCCAGATGGTTAAGCAGGAGATCATCTTCCTTATCACCCCAACCGTGGTGGAAGACGCCCAGGACTACAAGGCCGGCGACATGGCGCTTCGAACATCAGAAGCAGCGCGCGTTGGTGGCCGTGCTGGCTTGTTGCCATTCTCTGAATCACACTTGGCGGGCAATTACCAGTTGCAAGCACTTGAGGCGTGGAAGGAAGGCGACCGGTCCACTGCGCTTTACTATGTGGATCAGGCTCTGCGAACGCAGAAGAATTCGCCTTCCATGATTGCGCTGCGGGAATCGATTCGTACCGATCACAAGGACCAGTACCGCACGGAGCTTGATGCGATTGACTTGCTCGATCCAACCCAGCGCCAACCATTCAATGGCGTGCCGCTATCTGACACCTTTAAGTACTCCAAGGGTTGGGTCACTCCGCCTAAGCCTGAGGATTTGAAAAAAGACATTCCGCCAACTGTAGATGACGACTATTCGCCGTTTGACCCACTTCCTCTACCTGATCTTGAGGCGCCAGTGTTGCCCCGTGAATCTGGTCGAGAGAAGCCTTCGCGCCCAACTCAGGAGCCGAACCGATGAACCGTCCAATCATTTATTGCCTATTGGCAGGATCGCTTGCCACCGCCACGCTGTTTGCAGCGGGATGCGGTGCGCCGCGTTCGCAGCAAGTTCGTACTGAAGCACGCGGCCGGTATGACCGTGCTGGAGCGCAGATCGCATATGACCAAGCACGTCAATCGTTCCAATCGGGACAGTTTGAGCCTGCGCTCGGGCATATTGATCGCGCGATTGCTCGCTTCCCGAAAGAGTCTTCTTACCAGTTGTTGCGCGGGCGCATCCTGCATGAGATGACCCGCATTGACGAATCGCGTGATGCGTTCCAAGCGGCTGCGGATCTTGATCCCAAGAAGCCGGAGCCGTACTACTTCTTAGGGATCGTGTACCAACGCTGGCGTGAGAATGACAAGGCATTGGAGTCATATGCCAAGGCTGCGGAACTAGAGCCCACCAAGATTCACTTTGTGGCTGCGGAAATTGAGATGCTGACTTTAATGGGCCGCAATGACGAGGCAGACGCTCGCTTGACGGCTGTTGAGAAAAAGTTTGAATTCAGCCCAGTGATTGATCGCTTGCGTGCGGATGTCGCCAAGATGCGCGGCGATGATGATCGTTGTGCGCAGCTGCTTGAG
>JBBAOD010000051.1:0-12476 GCA_040401635.1 Phycisphaerales bacterium | reverse complement strand
AGAAGCTGCCGGTCACGCAAATCAGGTCCTCGCGGCTCACGCCGCGGATCGCCATGTCGATGGCCTCGGGAACTGTCCGCGCAATCTGGCTCATCTTGCCGGAACGCTCTTGGAAGAGCTTCTGCAAATCTTCCGGACTCGCCGCACGTGGCGTCGAGGACGCGCGCGTGAAGATTACCTTGTCGGCGCCAAGATTCACCTTGTCGATCATCTCCGCGATGTCCTTGTCCGCGCAGCAACCGAAGACGCACACCATGCTGTCGTACGGAACATGCGCGCCAACGCAACGCATCAACGCATTGACGGCCGCTGGATTGTGGGCCCCGTCACAGAGAACGCGCGGACGGTGCGAAACCACTTCCATGCGCCCAGGGATCTTGGTGGCCGCAAGTCCGGCCGTCAACTTGTCCTCAGACAGCTCAAATCCGAAGTTCTTCAGCACATCAACCGCAGCAAGCGCAAGTCCGCAGTTGCTCGCCTGATGCTCGCCCTGCAGCGGCACCGGAACATGCTCAAGGCGACTGTTCTTGGTGTACATGCACACGCGCGTGTGCGGTCCAAGGTCAGGGGTCACGCAGAAGCGGCTGGAGAACTCAATGTCCTTATTGACAATCCGAAGTTCAGCGCCAACAGATTGTGCCACTTCGCGCATCACCGAATCAACTTCGGGATCCTGCTCGAAGAACAGCGCCGGGACACCCTTCTTGAAGATGCCCGCCTTCTCGCGAGCAATCAGCGCCTTGGTTCCGCCCAGCAGTTTGGTGTGATCAAGATCAATCGAAGTCACAATGCTGACCAGCGGCGTGATGACGTTGGTTGAGTCGAGTCGACCACCAAGTCCCACCTCAATCACCGCAATATCCACAGCCTGCTGCGCGAAATACGCGAACGACACCGCGGTCATCAACTCAAAGAATGTCGCTTGTTCGCCCAACTTCTCCGCGGCCTTCGCCACCGAGCGCACCGTGTCCACAAAGTCGTTCTTCGGAATCAGGTTGCCATCGATCTGCACGCGTTCGCGCATATCGATCAAATGCGGGCTGGTGTACACGCCCACCGCATAGCCGGACGCGCGCAGCATTGAAGCGATCATCGCCACGGTGCTGCCCTTGCCGTTGGTTCCTGCAACATGCACCGTCTTGATCTTCTGGTGCGGATTACCAAGCAAATCCATCAGCTTGTGCATGCGATCAAGCTTGAAAGTCTCCTCGCCGTACTTGGTGGGACGGAGCCGCTCAAAGTCCGGGCGCGCCATCAAATAGCGCGTAGCCATCATGATGGAAGTGATTTCGTTCGGCTTCGGGCACTCGAACACCGCCGCTGGCTTGGGCTCAACAGTCACGGGCGTCTTCGGCGTCATGGTGAACGGAGTCCGCGGAGCGGCTGCCGGCTTGCTGGTGGTCTTGCTGGTCACCGTGGTGGTCGACACCTTCAGGTTTGTTGCCACAGGCGTCGAACCCTTGGCAGCAACTGTCTTGGTAGCAGGCGCAACCTTTGCGGGTGTCGCTGTCTTCGTGCTTGCGGTGGTCGCGGTGGTCTTGGCGGTTGTTGTGGTCTTGGACGTTGCCGCGGTCTTCGCCCTCGCAGCCACTACTGGCTTCGATGCAGACTTCAGTACCGGAACAGTCTTCCCCTTGGCCGCTGACTTCACTGTGACTGTCGCTACAACTTTCGACTTGCCGTTTCCGCTTGTCTTAGCGGTGGCGCTTTTTACGGGTGCGAGGCGGGAAACCGTCTTGGAGCCAGCGCGCGAGGCGCTAGCGGAGGTCACCTTTGGCATAGACCAGCATTCTAACGAAACAAAGCATAAAACGCGAATTGCCGCACGCTAATCGTTATATTACAGGCAGTTACGTCATCGCCACTCATGCCGCGGATAGCGCCGTTTGAGTTCCTTTTTCACCTCGGGGTACAGCCGCTCCCAAAAGCCGGGGAGGTCTTCGGTCACCTGCAATGGTCGCCGATTCGGCCCAAGCAACTCCAGCACCACCTTCACTCGACCACCTGCCACTGTTGGATGGCCAGCAAAGTCATAGAAGTCCTGAATCTTCCCGCGCCCGCGCGGTGGCTTGCCCTCTGCATACTCAACCTTCATCTTCCATCCACTTGCTAACGCCAACGTCGCGGGCGCTGCTCGTTCAACAAACTGCTGCTCATCCCACGAAAGCGCGCTGCGAAAGATGTCGAGCACCGGACGCGAGTCAAGATCCGAAGCACGCGCACACCCCTGGGCGATCTCCGCCGCTAGCACACCCATATCGTCGGCGTCATAGGTGATCAGCCCACGTTCCGGGAACCACCCGGCAACGCATCGCACCCGTGCGATCCACTGGTCAACGGACTCATCCCATGTTGCTGGACGTAGGTCGCCACTCACTACGCGCGATGCCAACTCGTCATGCGCAGCGGCTTTAGCCTCGCGCCCCCGCAAGGGGCGAACGATCTGCGCAAACACAATGCCATCAAACACACGCTCTTCAAATTCTGCGGCCGCGCCAAGTTCATCACTAAATCGCACCTCGGTCTGCGTAGAAACTCGATCCGGCATCGCATGCTCAACCCACTCCACCTCCAGTGGTGTGACCATACCAAGCGACTGATGCACTTGATCGCCGCGTCCACCCTCGCGCACTTCAAGTGCCAAAATAAAGCCCATTCCACGCTGAATACTGGTCGGATCGATGCTCACCTTGCGGCGCCCAGGCATGGCGCAATGCGGTCGCTGCGCATCCATCCGCCAACCGACATGATCGGCAAATCCTGCAAGTAGCGCACGCGAAACCCGCGCAAATGAATCGCCATCGAATGCCGCGGTCGTGCCAACCTCATCATCACCACTCGCAGCGGCCCGCACCAACTCCCGCGCCGCTGATGCCACCTCGCGACACGCGCCGAGCGAAGCCTCTACTCCCTCATGTCGCGCGTTGCGGAATCCACTGGCCTCGACGCGCAGCAACAATTCTTCGCGTGAAGCGATGTCACTCGGCGGCTCGCCATCCGGTGTCAATCGCACCAATTGCGCCGCACCGCCACTCTGCACAACATCTCGGTCGGAAACAATGGCGCACCAACGCGCCGCGCGCTCCAACACGCCAAGCGATGCCGCCTCAACCAACACGCGCCCAAGCCGTGGATGCACAGGAATGCGCGCGAGCCGATGACCAAGCGCAGTCAACATTCCATCCGCACGCAGCGCGCCAATCGATTCCAGCGTCCCACGTGCGCGCAACACCGCATCATCACTCGGTGGATCAAGCCAAGGAAACTTCTCAAACGGACCGAAGCCCATGGAGAGCACCATCAACATTGATTCCGCCAGGTCAATGCGGCGCACCTCCGGCGTTTCCGCGGTAGGCCGCTGCGCTTGCTCCCACTCCGTCCACAATCGCACGCACACTCCCGGTGCCGTTCGTCCAGCTCGACCAGAGCGCTGATCGGCACTGGCGCGGCTAATCGCCTCGGTGCGCAAGGCGTTCAACCCGCGGCGCGGATCCACGCGAAATACCCGCGCCAATCCAGAGTCAATCACCATGCGAACGCCGGGAATGGTGATCGAAGTCTCTGCAACATTGGTAGCCACAATGACCTTGCGCCGACCGCGCGCAGCAGGCGCAACCGCCGCGTCTTGTCGATCAGCCGGCATTGACCCATGCAGCGGTACCACATCAAACGCGCTTCCTCCAGCAATCACTCGCAGCTCGGCACGCACTGCATCCACGGTGCGATCAATTTCAAAGGCGCCCGGCATAAATACCAACGCATCGCCTTCGTGTCCTTCATCCACCAATTGTCGCACTGCACGCGCGGCGCGCTCCCACACCGGCGCGCCTTCCGCACCCGGCTCATAGCGAATACTCACTGGATAGGCACGGCCTTCCGCAGTAATCACCGGAGCACTGAGATACGCGGCAGCCTGACCTGCGTCCATGGTCGCACTCATGGCAGCCACCATCAACGCCGGGCGTTGCAAGCGCGCAGCACGAACTACTCCAAGTGCAAGATCAGCAAACACACTGCGCTCATGAAATTCATCAAGCAATACGCAACCAATGCCCTTGAGCAATGGATCACGCTGCGCTTGACGCAAGAACACCCCTTCGGTGACAAATCGAATACGCGTGCGCGGACCGACCACGCGCTCGAACCGCGTCTGAAATCCCACATCCTCACCAAGCGCCACGCCCATCTCTTCAGCCACCCGTCGGGCGGTCATGCGTGCCGCCAACCGACGCGGCTCCAACACCACAATCTGCCCTTCTACTAGCCCGGAGCGCGCCAAAATCTGCGGAACTTGCGTGGTCTTACCGCTTCCCGTGGCAGCCGTCAG
This sequence comes from Phycisphaerales bacterium, assembly GCA_040401635.1. Taxonomy (GTDB): domain Bacteria; phylum Planctomycetota; class Phycisphaerae; order Phycisphaerales; family SM1A02; genus UBA966. The sequence continues at coordinate 8,149 of JBBAOD010000051.1, read as the reverse complement.
CACCATGGCCCGCGCAGTGCGCATACATTCGGTGATCTCGGCCGCGGCGCGCAATACCGGTAATGCGGCATCCGTACCCGAGCCGCCGTCGCTCGCGCGCGCGCCTGTCACCGTCCAGTCAGCATGCGCGTGCGCACCGCGTCCATGAATCGCGAAATTTGCGCCTGCTCACGTGGACTGGAAGCCGGCTCAACTTCCTTCTCCCAGAATCCAAGGAATCGATCCGCTCCCTTTTCCGTCAAGCTCTTGCCCTTCATGCGCTCACGCTGACGCTCTTCGCCGCGCTTCGCTTCCGCGCGCGCGTTGGTCATGATGTCGTCGTTGGTGCTCTCTGATTCCTTGCCAGTAGCGGTGGTCTCTGCAAAGCGGAACCAATCGGCTACCCACTTGTCAATGAACGCTCCGCGCTCACCCACTGGCAGATTCACATAAGTGGCAGCACCTTGGATCAAGATGTCCTTGGCAAGAATTCGCACGTTCTGCGTCATTTGCTCGCGCACTTTGCCGGTGACACCAGCCAAGAACGCCGAAGCAACCACACTGTCCTGCTGGTTCATTCCACGGAAACGACCGATGAACTGCTGCACGTACTTGACGCGCTCGTCCACCGAAAGAAGGTTGAAATCATCGGTAGTGAAGTAGCCAAGCACGTTGTCCACTGGCGAATCAAAGATCGATGGCGGGGCCTTCCATCGCCCTGCAAAAAACCACCAGGATCCGCTGGCCAATAGGGCCACAACAAGTGCGGCGGCGACGGACGCAACAATCTGCGAACGGTGCGCTTCCCAAAGCTCCCCGATATCCATATCACGGGATCTGATTGATTCCATCAAGTTCATGGTGTAGCTCCGGTTTCTGCGTCTTGTGAAAGATCTTCCGCCATCCGCGCGCTGCCGTCAATGTAGACGCCGTTCCGCTCCACGCCGACGCGGCGATGACGATCTTGGCTGTCAGTGAGAAGCGGATACCGCGCTGCCTCGCGCTCAAAGAACTCGGTCATCGCACGGGCCTCTGCGTCTAACCGAACGGTCATCAATCGATCCATGGAAGTGGTGGCTGGATCAAACGACATCAGTAACGTCACTACATCCACTTGCACAGCGGGTGTGTAACGCAGTAAGCCTGGCAAGTACACGTAACTAGTGCCCGTTGAAAGCGACTCTTCATCTTTATCAGCGGGGCACATCCACGATGAAGAATCCGCCGGCATGAAGCCCGAAAGAAAGTTCGGCAACCCACCGTCAATACCCGCATCAGTCACCACGGGTAGGAATTCACACATGGGCAGACGTCCGTTGTTCTGCTGCCGATAGGAATCCACCGCAATGAAGTCTTGGCGCAGGTTGGAGAGGCACCCCGCATTTTGACTTTCGCGCTGAATCCCGCGCGCGCTCGGAACAATGATCCCAATGAGTATTCCGATGATGGCAACCACCACCAATAGCTCAACGAGTGTGAACGCTTTCCGAAGCATGACCCGTATTCTAGGCAGTCCGGCTCATGCGGCAAACATGGCTTCCACGAACCGATCGGGGTCAAATGGCTGTACATCGTCGGGTGTTTCGCCAACTCCAACGAGTTTCACGGGCACATCAAGCGCATCGCGGATCGCCACCACAATGCCACCCTTGGCCGTGCCATCAAGCTTGGCTAAGAATATTCCACTGACATCGCAGGCAGCCTTAAATGCCGTTGCCTGCAGCACCGCGTTCTGACCGCTGGTGGCATCAAGCACCAAGAGAATCTCGTGCGGCGCTCCAGGAATCTTCTTGGCAAGGACATTCCTGATCTTGGTCAGTTGTCGCATCAGGTTGTCTTGCGTGTGCAGGCGACCCGCCGTGTCGACCAGTAGAACATCCACTCCGCGCGCAATCGCCGCCTCCGCTGCATCAAACGCCACGGCTGCCGGATCCGCTCCTTGCGCACCCTTGACAAGGTCCACACCAAGGCGCCGCGACCATGTTTCCAGCTGCGCCACGGCGCCCGCGCGAAATGTATCGGCGGCGGCCAGCAACACACTCCGACCGTCATCCTTCAGGCTCTTAGCAATCTTGGCAACGCTGGTGGTCTTGCCAGCACCATTGATCCCAACCACTAGCACAACCGTTGGCTTCGAAGCCGCCACCGCAATCTCGCGCGAACCCGATGCCAGACGTGCCTTCAAACGCGTCTTGAGAAATTCAATCGCATCCTCTCCGCGCGGCACACGACCAGAGCGAAACTCCGCGCGCAGCTCCGCGGCGATCTCGCGCGCCGCGCGCACGCCCACATCAGCAGAGACCAGTGTCCGCTCAATGTCGTCGATCAGTTCCTCACTGAGTGTTCGGCCATGAAGGATGGAACGAAACCCGGCGCCGAATACCTCGGCCGTCTTCTGCAAGCCACGCTTGATCGCATCGACCGCGGCACGGAAGAACATCTCAGCCTTCCCCCACGGCTTCCGCATCGCCAGCGGCCGCATCGTCAGCGCCCACGCCATTCATGATCTTGTCGAGCACCCCGTTGACGAACTTGCCGCTGTCGGCCGTGCCAAATTCCTTGGCCAATTCGACGGCGTCGCTGACCACTTTGCGTGGCGGCTCAGATGATTGACGAAGTTCGTACCACCCTAAGCGCAGCAGATTTCGATCAACCACTGGCTGCCGGTGCGGCGGCCATTCGCGGGCTAAAGTTGCGATTTCACGGTCGGCATCGTCATGGAATTCCCACGCCAGCGCGGCAAGCGCCATGCCACGCTCAATGTCTCGAGGAGCAGCGTGATCGGCATCGTTTTCCGCCTGCGACATACCAACCAGCGCGCCATCGGAACTCTGTCCCGCGTCCAATTGATACATGGCCTGCAGCGCGCAACGACGCATCGCAAGTGTGGCCGCGCCTTCAGGAAGTCGTTCGTGCCCACCAGCTGCCCCGGCGCCAGTGGTTCGTTCATTGCTAGTCATTGGCGGAGGTCCTCACAAGCACGCACGCAAGCGAGTGCGGCGGTCATTGCTTCCGCGCCTTTGTTTCCAACTTCGCCACCAGCACGCGCGCGCGCCTGCTTCAAATTCTCCACGGTCAACACTGCCAAACCAACTGGCTTGCCGCGCGTCACGGAAATGCGCGCCAACTCACTGGTCACGGCTTGACCAAGGTGCCGATCATGCCGCGTCTCCCCGCGCACGATGCACCCAATTGCTACTGCCGCTGCAATGCCTGCACGCGCGAGCGCCGTATCAATGAGCAGCGGAATTTCAAATGCTCCTGGCGCTTGCAAACGAACGATGTCCGAAGCTTGGCCGCCAAGCCGCAGGAACTCGGCAGTGGCTGCCAATTCCATCGCCTCGGTAATGTCACGGTGATACGCGCTCACCACGATCGCCACGCGAAGCCCGCGTGCGTCCGCAGGAATAATGCTGTCAGCCTTCATTTCGGTACGGATCTCTATTGAATCTCAGAACGAGCAACCTGCTTCAGGAACACACGCAAACCGACGTGCCCGACGGTTCCGGGCGGAATGCCCACCATCGGGCTGATGATCGTAGCAGCGCCCCGTTACCATGACCCGGTGCGTCCAGTTGCCGAGCGCATCCTCGACGCGTTTCAACTGACGCGGCTCTCCCTCGCGTTCGGCGCGGTGTGCGAGCTGTGGCTGGTGACGCTGCTCACACGTGCCGACCCGCGGTACGTGCACCTACCGCTTTATCACATGCCACTTTGGAAGGCGCTGGCGTGCACCGCACTCGTTGCGATCGGTCTGTTCAGTTTCGCAGCCAGTCTGAATGATCTCCTTGATGTCCGCCATGATCGGCGCTTCAGCCCAGAGCGACCGCTTGCAGCTGGGCGCATCCGCACCTCCAGCGCAGCGCTCCTTTCGTTCGGCGCGTTGATGACGGCGGTGATTTCGGCAAGCACACTGGGCGAGCCCGCGTTGATCTTGACAGTTGCCGTTGCCGCAGCAGTCATGTTCTATGACGCCATCGGCAAACACATTCCATCCATCGGCATCGTCACCATTGGCCTCTTGCATGCGGCCAACATGCTGATCCCCAACTGGACCCTGACGTTCACCTTGCCGATCTGGTGGTCCATGTCGCACGCGGTGGCCATTGCTGCAAGTGTGCATCGATACGAAGACAAGCGCCCATACTTTGGAACCAAGCGCATTCTGTCCTTGGTAGCGGTGTGGTTGTTCTGGTCGATCGCCCTCCTTGGCGGCGGAGCGCTTGCGGCGCGCAATTCCGCAGGCGGCTACTGGCCGCAAGTGGCGCGCGGCGATGAACTCATTGGTTCCGGGCCGATCGGAATCATTTGGCCAGTCTTAGCCCTGGCTGGATTCCTGCTCCTGGTGCGAGCGAAAGTTGCCGGATCCCCCGGCGCTACTGGCGCTGAACGACTTCGTCGCTACGGCGCCATGTGGCAAGCCGTCTACGCGGCGGCATGGCTGATGGCTGCCGGGCTGCAAGCCGAGGCACTGGGCATGGCCGCGCTCGCCCTTGCCGGGATCGTGGCGATGACCTTGCTAAAAGAAATCAACGGATTGAGCGCGCGCCCCATCAGTTGGCGGTGAACGGTCCGCGGCTCAAGTAACCTTCCGCGCGTGCGCCGCGCGTCCATCACCACCATGCGAAGTTTGGCATCCATCGTTGGATGCCTCAGCGTCACGGCGGTTCTATCCACCGCATATGGACAAGTCGAGCGAGCGCGCGTCGAAGGTGACCGATTGGGTGGATTTGTCATTCCCACCGAACCCGGTGTGTGGCCGATCACGCTTCGTTCCACCAATGCTCACGTCTGGAAAGTGGACAGCACGCAGCGCGTCTATCTCACCGGACGCGTCGGTGTGAACCTTGGCACCTACGACTTCACTTCCGACCGCGCGGTCATCTGGATCGAACGGATTCCGAGCGCCAAGGGACTCATCACGCAGATCGCTGTATGGTTCCCGGAAACCATCGAGCCCACCAAGGCTGCCGGACTTGGCGCTGGCGGTTCGAACCTCTTCATCACTGCCAGCACCTACGGCGATGTCTCGCTCTCAGCGGTGCTCTTTGAGCCAACCGCTCCTGCGGCCAACGAGGACCTCGCGCGTGCGCAACAGCGGCTCGCCGCATACCTGGTTGAACTGGGCGCCAAACCACCTGCGCTGCGCATTCTTCCTGAGGTACTTCGACCACCACGTCCGCCCAAGCCGGCCCCGATGGTGGTTGGCGAAAATGCTCCACTGGACCGAAGTGTTGCCGCAAAGCTGGAAGCCGCCGCGCAGCCCGGCGCTGCACAATTGATGGCGCAAATGCCTGCCGCAGCGCCCATCCCGGTAATTGCTGGTGAAGCGATCCCCGGTTCATCATCGCGGCCAATCGTTGCACCGGACAGCATGGTGTCATTTGCCGCGGAGCAGATTGATGCTGACGCGCAGACGGATCAAATTGCACTCACCAAGGGCGTGACCATTGATGTATTGCCGCGGTTTGAAGGCGGCGCATCACGAGCGCTGCAAATGCGCGCTGATCGTGGCGTGGTGTTTCTAAAGAAGGGAACACTCGGCGCACTCAAGGGTGGATCCACTGAAACCACCGCTGAGTCCGTGGCTGGCATTTACCTTGAGGGTGATGTCTACGCCACTGACTTCAAGTATGTGATCCGCGCCCGCCGTGCCTACTACGACTTTGCCACTGGAAAAGCAAGCATGGTGGACAGCGTGCTCCGCACCACCGCTCGCGGCGGCATCCCACTCATTGCACGCGCCGCGGAATTGCGCCAGTATTCGCAGCAGCAGTTTGAAGGCAACGACATTCAGATCTCCATGAGCGAGTTCTTCGAGCCGCATCTTTCCATCGGCGCCGATCGCGCCACGATCACCGAAGGCGTCGGCCCTGACGGTGGAACCATCAGCAAATTGCGGGCTGACAACGTCACTTTCAAATCTGGCGCAGTGCCGTTCTTTTGGCTACCCACCTTTGCATCCGAAGGCGACATGATGCCGCCTATTCGAGCGATCGGTGGTAATTACAACGAAAAGACGGGCGCACAAATCTACTCGGAGTGGGACCTGTTCTCACTCATGGGGATTGCCAAGCCGCGCGACACTGACCTGAATCTTGTGCAAGAAGCACTCACTAACTACGGCGTGGGCGGTGGCGTGCGCGGCAAAGTTGGGGGCGCCAAGGTTGACGTACTGATCGTCGACGACTTTGGAAATCCCGAGCAGACCTCCGCGGGTGAGGAAGTGGTCGCCAGCGACACCATTCGCGGCACATTCAATCTGTCGCGCGAATTTGTGTTCTCCGACACGTCAAAGTTGGAATTGCGCACTTCCTACGTCACCGACGAGAGCTTCCTGCAGACATGGCGGCAGCAACAATTTGCCACTGAGTTTCAGCGCGAAACCAGCACCTACTACGTTGATCGCGGCGATCGTTCGGAATTCTCTGCGCTTGGAGCCGTGCCCACCAACGACGTGATCACCAACAGTTCGCAGTTGGCGTCGCGGCCATACCAAGTGCGCAAATTTCCTGAGGTTGCCTACAAGCGTTGTGGTGACACGCTGTTTGGTGATTCCATCGTCTGGCAGCAGGAATACAACCTGAACCTGATGGCCCTGGAGTTTGGCCGCGGTTCACAAGACAGTACCGGCGTACGACCCAATACCTTCAACCTGAACGGTCAAACCTATGCGCCCGGCAAGACGTTCACCAATGCCACCACGCTGACGGATCTGTATGAATCCAGTGGATACAACGGCGATACGGTCTCGCGCATCTTTACCCGGCAAGAACTCTCCTCAACATTCGGCGGCAATGGCTGGAAAATCACGCCATTTACCTCGGCAAACGTCTTTGGATACGTCAGCGGTGATCGCACCAGCTACAACACCGAAGCTGAAGATTTCCGCGCCATCATCGCTACCGGATTCCGCTCCAGCGCGGACTTCACTTCGAACTTTGATAAGTTTGAAGTGGCGACACTTGATCTGCACCGCATGCGCCATGTGCTGACTCCGTATGTCAATACCTGGGCTGGCTACAACTCCGCCGATGACCTGGCCTATGCGGTCTACGACCAAGAGATGGAAGGCGCCACCGGCGGTGCTGTCGTACAAGCTGGACTGAAGCAACGCTTGCAAACCATGCGTGGCGGACCAGGCAATTGGCAGTCCGTCGATTGGTTGATGCTTGACGTTGGCATCATGTGGAACGAAAGCGGCGACGACTTAGCACGTAACTACACCGACGGCGCCAAGTACAAACAGAGTCTGTTCCCGCAGTATTTCGCATGGCGCCCGGAATTGAGCCAGTGGGGTCGCAACGCCTATGGCAGCTTCCAATTTGCTGCGAGTAGTTCGTTGACGCTGCGCGGCAGCATTACCTATCTGCTTGCTGATGACCTACCTTCCGATGGCGTGGGTGCATTTGGACTAGCGAGTGCCGGCCGTGGCTCAATCGGCGCCACCATGCAGCACTCACCGGATGTTTCAACATTCATCGAATACCGTGGCATCAACAACTTTGCGCCCGAGAGCGTGTACCTCTCCGACTCGTTGCTCTCGGGTGGAGTGAACTATCAGATCAGCAAGGCTTACACGGCGTCGTTCATTCCAACCTACGACCTGCAAGAGAACGACTTCCGCCTGTTCACCGCGAATTTGAGCCGCGAAATGCCTGATTTCACCCTGCTAGCCACCTTTGGCTATGACGCCATTCAGGACCAGTACTTCGGTGGAATCAACATCGCTATCGGTGGCAAGGCAAGCGCTACGCCCTTCACGTCGCAAGCGATCAATCGCTGAGCACGCTGCAACCCTCACCAGCCAGACTTGTTACTCAAAGAGTTCTTCCGAACGCGCAGGCGGTTCGATCCCCACGTGCCGGAATGCTGCATGGGTCAACCTTCGACCCTGCCGAGTGCGCGCCAAGAATCCCACCTGCAACAGGTACGGCTCAACGACATCTTCCAGTGTGAGCGCATCTTCACCGATCGTGGCGGCGATCGCTTCCAGACCAGCCGGACCGCCTTCATAGGTGGTGGCTAAGGTCCGCAAGTAGCGACGATCAAGTTCATCAAGCCCCAGCGCATCGACGCCTTCAAGGGCAAGCGCGTCGTCGACCACCCGAGTGTCAAGGCGCCCGGCGGCGCGCACCGCGGAGAAATCGCGCACGCGCCGCAGCAGCCG
>JBBAOD010000050.1:10839-12587 GCA_040401635.1 Phycisphaerales bacterium | reverse complement strand
CGACCGCTCTCCACCGCCTTGAAGGCGGCGCGAATGGCAACTTCGGTCTTTCCAAATCCGACGTCACCGCAGAGCAGCCGGTCCATCGGTCGCGCTGATTGCATATCGCGCTTCACTGCGGCGATCGCTGTCAGTTGGTCTTCCGTTTCCGTCCACGCGAAATCTGCTTCAAATTCATGCATCCACGGGGTGTCTTCCGGGAAGCGAATGCCCGCGCTGGCCTCACGCGCTGCCTGAATGCGCAACATTTCGCCGGCCATGTCACGGACCGCTTCTTGTACGCGTTCCTTCTGCGCTTTCCAACGTTTGCCCCCAATGGTTGCCAGCGTTGGCCGCGCCGCGCCCGAGCCGATGTACTTCTGCACCAAGTCAATCTTGGATGCGGGTACATGGATCTTGGCGCCGCCTTCGAATTCCAGTGTGAGGAACTCTTCTTCTCCACCGCCGATCAATTGCAAACCATGGAAGCGTGCAATGCCGTGGTCACGGTGCACCACATAATCGCCCGCGCCGAATTGCATGAATGCATCGCGCGTAGTGGCTGCACCAACCCGCTGCACGCGGCGGCGTACTCCGAATCGGTGCAGCACCTCATGCTGAGGAACCACAGCAAATGGCTTATCACTTTCCCAAATGAAGCCGCGGTGGACGTGCTGGCGCAGCGTCGCCAACTTGGCAGAGCCGGCATGTTCGCCGAGCAACTCACACGCGCGTGCTAATTCGCCTTGCGTATCGCAGCATAAGGATGTGGGCACCCGCGCTGACAATTCGCCAAGTTCTGCGAATGCCTGCGCGACTTCTTCGTCGAAGGCAGGAAGCGTGATCGCCGGCAACGCCACGACGCGGTCGGAAGCATTGGTTGAACTAAATCCGTTGATATCAACCATCGCGTGACAGCGCGCGCCCAACGACTTAAAGATTGCCTGCGGCGACAGCACGCCCTGACCGTCACTCACACGTTCCCAGTAGCCACGGCCCTGCTCAAGTACTTCCGACAATTCAGCAATGACGCACACGGTTTGCCGCGGCAACAGCTCGGCGATCGATACTTTTCCAGCGTCATCAAGCACCACCGAGATGCTGGCACCAACCAATTGCGCTTCCGGAATGCGCCGATCACTTGCCTGCGTAATCAGATCAATCTCAAAGATGCGCTCGAGTTCATCACCAAAGAAGTCAAGACGAACAGGCAGCGCCCCGCCCGGTGGAAAGACATCGATGAGCCCGCCACGCACCGCAAATTCACAGGGATTCTCGATCGCCTCAGTGCGTACATATCCAGCATCGGCCAGCCACTCGACCAGTTCACGCGGCACGCAACGCTGCCCGGCGCGCGCCACGCGGAGTAACCGTGGCAAGAGCGCAGCATCCGGCACCATTTGCATGAGTGAAGGAAACGGCGCCACCAGAATTCCTGGAACGTTCCCCTCAATGAGTCGCCGCACCACGGTCAATCGCTCGGCTAGTAAATCAAGGGCGGAACCACCTTCACCAGGCGAACTTTCGAGTGCGGGAAGGAGCACCGGCTCCGGACCAACGCCCGCAGCAAAGAGGTCGTTGAGTTCTGAAACAGCTTCGTCGGCCTCATCGATGTGCGCGGTGACCAAGAGCACGGTGCGCTTGGTGCGCTGCGCCAACGCCGCCGCAACAAAAACCGTGCTGCTGCCCGCCGCACCACGGCACGAAGATGCACCGCCCGCCTCGACATTGCTGACGAGTGGGTCAATGGCGCTCGCGGCGACAAGCCC
>JBBAOD010000050.1:3995-10829 GCA_040401635.1 Phycisphaerales bacterium | reverse complement strand
CATCCTTGGTGGAAGACATCACTGTGGAGCGTAGGCGGGAGCGGAGATGAACGCGCTGATCCGTGCAATGGCTGCCGGGCCGACTCCGCGAACCCGATCGATATCGGCGGTGGTGGCAAACGGACCACGCGCCGCCCGATCGTCCACAATGGCCTGCGCGAGCCCCGGACCGACGCCGGGAAGCAACGAGAGTTCTGCTGCCGAGGCGCGATTGATATCGATGAAATCCGTGCCGATCACAGCAGGACCCGGCGCTTGAAAGTACTCAGAAACGGCGCTGAATAATGCCGTAAGGGAGCATCCGAGCACCACGACCACTGCACCACGACGGCGCATTACGCTGAGCGGGTGCATCAGCTGTCCTCTGCTGCGGACCGGACGACGTCTGTACTCAGCGGAGGAAGGGGCATCCGAATGCGGCGTCGAAAGCGAACAATTCGTTCGGCAGCCGACTTTGGGGTTCCATCCGTGGCAAACAAGCCGCCGTTCTTGATACCAAGCCCGGCATCATCGCGGAGCCGATCCCACACCACTGCTTGGATGCCCGGATTGGCCATGGCAATCTGGAAACACATGCCAGCCCACGCGCCTTGTGATTCCGTGCCCCATGGGCGGCGCCAGAATCCAGCGCCCGGTTCGGGGTGTGGCTCACTGGGCGCTCCGCACGCGGTGACAACCACTGGAGGCATTTCCTTGCGGCTGGTGAATCGCTCCAGCATGGCCGCAATTTGCATCAAGTCACGCGTTCCCTTGCCACGCGCCGCATCGCCAACCACCACCGGTATGCCAACAATATCCACCGTGACACCCTCTGACACCAGCGATCGCAGGTAGCGAATCGCGTTCATGGCGCCGCTTGCGTCCGGAGGAATATCACCAAACGGGTCGCCGACTTCTACAAGCAACTTTGCGTTCTTCTGCACCTGACGAACCGCAACAGCAGCAATGCGGGTGGCCTGCACCATCGCCTCCGGCGAGAGCGTGGCGGCCTCATTCAAGTGGATCGAAGAGACAATATTCCAGATCGGATTGAGCGGTGCGTAGCGGGTCACTACCTCAGTAATGAACGAGTGCAAGCGATCCTTCAGCTTTGCTGGATCCGCCATGATTGGACGCACCCAGCCAGGAATTCCCGCAGCGCTCGCGTCAAGTAGCGGACCGACAATCAATTCACGCTTGCCTGCTTTGGCAAACTGCATCCACCGATCAACCTGATCCCACACAAACCGCCCCTGGGTCGGTTCAATCAAGTGCCACGGCGTGGGCACTGACAAAATGTCAAAGTCTTGCACCAGTGCGGACTTCAGCAATTCGGGCGCCTTCTCCACCGGCACTCGCACTCCCAGTGCGCGTTGCGCGCCCTGCTTGGCATAGCGGCGGTGCAACATCCACTCGGTGCGCTTCATCACCAGCTTCTCACTGGCATCCATGGCTATCGCCAACGCATCGCGGTGATGAACCTGCGCGCGGTAAGGCTCATGATCCACCGTGCCGGTGACGAACATGGAACGCGCCCGTTCAAATTGCTCGAACGCCTCGGGCGCCTTGGCTGGATCAAGGAAGCCCCAGTTCTCACTTTTCTCTAAGAAAATCTTCACGCGGTGGCGCGCCAGTTCCTCGTACAAGCGGTACGGCTCGTTGCGCTGCTCCAAGAGGCAAGTCTGCAACATCATCGTGCCAGCTTTGCCTGCATTCACCTCCAGGCACAAAGCGATGGCAGGCGCGGTGTCGACGGCCTTGCAGACAATCTTCCCGTTACTGAATGTCACAGCTCCCTCAAGCGCCGTGTCATCGACGCCAAGAATGTGTGCATTGACGAGCGGCCAATCCCGCGCCGGCCCGTCCTCGTCGAACACCGTGAAACGAAGCATCCGCCGAGTGTAGCCGGGAGTAGGTGGTGCTCAACATCTGCCTGCGGAAAGGCAGCAAGAAAGCTGACGGGATCGCGGGTGATTACGATGCCACGGATGAACGTCCTCCCCGGCACAGACACCACGGCACACGCGGTCTTCGAAACGCACTTGCCCCTTGGGGGCCGCCGTCAGGGGAAAGTCCGCGATGTCTATTCGCTTCCAACCAAAGCGGGTGATCGCCCACAACTCTTGGTGGTCGCCACGGACCGAATCAGCGCATTCGATGTAGTGATGCCCACGCCAGTACCAGGAAAGGGCCAGCTCCTGACCGAGATCAGCGTTGCGTGGTTCACGTTCTTGCGTTCATTGGGAATCGCTCCCGATCACTTGGTGTCGACGGACGTGTCACAGCTACGGGCGCTGGATGATGCCGATCGTGCCCTGCTTGTCGGCCGCTCGATGATCTGCCGCGCGGCGCGGGTGGTGCAGGTGGAATGCGTGGCGCGCGGTTACCTAGCGGGTAGCAGTTGGCAGGAGTACCAATCCAATGGAACGGCATGTGGCATCGCATTGCCAGCCGGGCTTCGCCAGTGCGAGCAACTGCCCGAGCCGATCTTCACGCCAGCTACCAAGGCGGCGGAAGGGCACGACGAAAATATCTCCTTCAACGCTATGTGCGACGCTGTTGGTGGCGAGCTTGCCGAGCGCCTGCGAACGATGACGCTCAACATTTACACGGCCGCCGCTGCGCGAGCACGCGCGCGTGGACTGATCCTGGCGGACACCAAATTTGAGTTTGGCTTTGCACTTGATGCAAACCATGAACCAACCGCCGAACTGATGTTGGTTGACGAAGTGCTCACCCCCGATTCCAGCCGATATTGGCCGGTGGCTGGATACGCGCCGGGCCGCGATCAACCCAGTTTCGATAAGCAATACCTGCGCAATTGGCTGCTCGAACGCGTCGCGCGCGGCGAATGGCACAAGGAACCGCCCGGACCCGTACTACCTGCGGAGGTACTCCGCGAGACGCGTTCGAAGTATGAAGAAGCGGCTCGACTGCTCGCGTGATGCACGCCGCGCACGACCCCGCCGGTGTGGCAACGCTCAGCGAAGCGCCGCGTCGACCACGTTACGCAGCAACATGGCAACCGTCATGGGCCCAACGCCGCCGGGAACTGGCGATATCCAACCAGCAACGCCGCGTACAGCCGCAAAGTCCACATCGCCAACAGTGATCTTCTTGCCGTCCGGGCCATCGATTCGATTGATGCCAACATCGATCACCACTGCACCTGGCTTGATCCAATCCGCTTTCAATAGTTGTGGAACGCCGCACGCAGCAATGACAACATCGCAGGTGCGACACAACGCGGGTAAGTCCGGCGTGAACTTATTGGTGGAGTGCACCGTCGCCTCGGTGCGCATCAATAGCACTGCAATTGGCTTGCCAACAATGTTGCTCGCGCCCACTACCACGCATCGCTTGCCACGCAACTGAATGCCGGTGGACTCAATCATCTCCAGCGTGGCCAATGCCGTGCATGGAACAAGGCTGCGTCTGCCATAGACAACATTACCGATGTTGGCAGGATTGACGCCTTCCACATCCTTATCGGGGCTGATGAGCGACTGAATCCGCTCCGTGTCAACGGCTTCCGGAAGTGGTAGATGCACCATCAACGCGCGCACCGCATCGTCGACGTTGAGCAGGAGCACGCGACCCGCAATGTCATCAGCAGACGCGCCCGCGGAAAGTCGATGCAGGACATACTCAATGCCAACCTCGGCGCAGGTGGTCGCTTGGTTCATCGCATAGATGCCAGCTGCGCGATCGTCACCCACCAACAGTGCGTCAAGACGAACCGGGCGCCCCGCCGCTGCGATCCGCGAGCGCAGGCTGTTGCGGACGGTCTCAGAAAGTGCCTTCCCATCGATGATCCGGGCGGCGGCGGTGTTGGCGGGGGCGTTCGACATGGCGTTGCAGAGTGCGGTGGAGGGGAGATTCTCGGGCGTGCTCAGTGAGCGGCGGCAGGATACGCCTGCTGCCCCAAAGGCGCGGTGCATGAGGGGCAGGAGTGGTATCTTCGCCCCACTCGATTGCGTCCGATGGCGCAACCATGCCATTCATGCAGGTCAACATCATGCAAAGCACACTTTCGTCGTTCTCCTGGCGCTCCGCACAGGCCGCAGCGTTCGCTCTCATCTGCACCGCTGCTGTCGCGGCGCAAGACACCCCGAAGGCGGACGCCGCACCGGAGCCGATGACCATCGGCAGCGCTGCCCCCAAGCCAATGATCGAGAAGTTTGTTCGTGGCACCGAACCAAAGTGGTTCGAACCAGGCAAGGTGTACGTGGTGGAGTTCTGGGCCACTTGGTGTGGACCGTGCCGCATGAGTATGCCGCACCTCAGCGATGTTTCTGAGAAGTACAAGGACTCGGTTGTCATCGTTGGCATCAGCGACGAGAAGCTGGAGACCGTCACCAAGTTCCTCGACACCGACGAGTGGAAGCAGAAGGCGCGCTACAACCTCGCCACTGATCCCGATCGCTCAACGCACAAGCAGTACATGGAAGCCGCCGCTCAGAATGGCATCCCAACCGCGTTTGTCATCAAGGACGACAAGGTGCAGTGGATCGGTCACCCCATGGAAATGGATGAGCCACTGGCAAAGATCGTTGCCGGCACGTGGAGTGCTGCCGACTACAAGGTCAAGTTTGAGAAGGAAACTGCCATGACGCGCCAGCAAATGACGCGGCGCAGCGCCATGATGAAGGCCCGCAAGACCGGCGATTGGGATGCCGTCATCAAGATGATGGATGACGACATTTCAGCAGCCCCATCGAGCGCAAAGGCTTCGATGCAGGCCAACAAGTTCCAGGTGCTACTCACCGATGCAAAGAAGCCAGCCGACGCCTACAAGCTCGGACGCGAAGTTGCCGCAGCCAACAACGACAACGCCATGATTCTCAATCAGATGGCGTGGTTCGTGCTTGATAATGAGAAGGTCACTGACCGCGATATTTCTTTCGCCATGGATGTTGCTACCCAAGCGGTTGCCGCAACCAAGGGCGAAGACGGTGCGATCATGGACACCATGGCGCGCGCGTGCTGGGAATCTGGCAACAAGGCCAAGGCGATTGAGTGGCAGAAGAAGGCGATTGAGAATGCAAGTGGTGATATGAGCGACGAACTGAAGGAGACGCTCAAGAAGTATGAGGGCAGCACCGCGCCGACCAAGAAGACTTCGTTCCGTCAGGACGGCGCACCGAGCGCAACTCCACCCGCAGCTCCACCAGCAACTGCACCGGATGCCACCACGGCTCCCCGCGCTCCGCGTCCCGCTCGTCCAGCTGCAAAGCTGAGCCCTGCTGCCGAGAAGGTGTTCCCAGCAATCACTCCCGAGGGATTTGCCAGCACCGATGAAATCATCGCCTTCCTGCCCAACGCAAGTAAGGACCCAGGAGCGATGCTCCGACTCGTTCGCGCGATGCGTTCCGCGAACGATGGCGGCAACATTTCGATCCGCGTTGCTGCAGCTCTCATTGAAGACATGCAGCCCGTCGTCACCGCCACTACAACGAAGTTCGGCAAGGCTGGATCGATGCCGATTCCGGTGCCAGTCAATGGCGCGAAGTTCGAAGTGAAGATGGACGGCGACTCCGCCGCGGTGATCTTGGCGAGTGATGCCGAAGGCAAGCCAACCGGTCAGCCGACCGCCGTGGTAAAGGCCGATGGCAAGTGGTGGTTTGACTTTGACAAGTCATCCGGTATGAAGGGCGACGAAGGCGCGCAAATGGCCATGATGGCCAACATGATGGGCGAGACCATGCGCGCATCGATCAAGACCGCCGCCGCTTCGACCGCGAAGGAAGTCATGGACGGCAAGTTCAAGACGATCGAAGAAGCCAACGCGGCGTTCGCTCAGACAATGCAGGGCGAAATGATGAAGTCAATGGGCATGGAAGGTGGACCGGGCGGACCAGGCGGTCCGGGCGGCCCGGGCGGCGCGATGGGCCCAGGCGGCGCACGCGGACCAGGTGGTCCGGGAGCACCGCGTGGACCGGGCGCTCCGGGGGGTGTGGGCGGACCGGGCGTTCCAATGCCTCCGGCTGGCGGACCTGTTCCCCCAGCACCTCCAGCGCCTCCAGCCGGCGCACCAACCGGCAAGTGACGGATCGACCAACACCTCGAAAGGACTGACCCAATGCTGCATGTTCTTCTCGCCGCGATCATCTCGCAGGCGCCGGCTGCTACTCAAGCTGCACCGGCAGCACCAGCCGCTCCAACCACGCTCGCCCTCTCCATCGGCTCCAAAGCGCCGATCCCAGAGATCTCCGATTTCGTGCGCGGCGAGAAGCCCACGTTCTTTGAACCCGGCAAGGTGTATGTGATTGAATTTTGGGCCACTTGGTGCCCGCCCTGCCGGCAAAGCATGCCGCACCTCACCAAACTTGCAGAGGACATGAAGAGCAAGGGCGTGGTGATCGTTGGAGTCAGTGACGAAAAAGTAGAGACGGTTCGAACGTTCCTAGAGAAGGACGAATGGAAGCAGAAGGCTCGCTACACGTTGGCCACTGATCCCGATCGTTCCACGTACAAGGCGTACATGGAGGCTTCCGGGCAAGGCGGAATTCCCACGGCATTCATTGTCAAGGAAGGCGTGGTGCAGTGGGTCGGGCATCCAATGGACATGGACGGGCCACTTGCCAAAGTGGTTGATGGAACGTGGGACCCCAAGACTGCCAAGCAATCCTTCGAAGACGCCGTTGCCGAAGAGATGAAGGCCATGGGTCGGCAGAATGACATGACCAAGGCGATTGACAGCAAGGACTGGGATAAGGCCGTCGCACTGATTGATGCAGAGATTGCTGCCAGCACAGGCGAAGAAGCCATGCAATCCAAGGTGCAGAAGGCGCAAATTCTCCTTGTTGCTGGGCGTAGCGAAGCGGCCTATGCCTTGTGCGCGGAACTAATCAC
>JBBAOD010000050.1:3250-3985 GCA_040401635.1 Phycisphaerales bacterium | reverse complement strand
GAAGACCCTGCGCTTCGCAACTTTGTAGCAACCAGCGTGCTGCATCTTCCGGACGTTGCTGATCGGCGCGTTGATCTTGCCATCACGTGGCTCACTGATGTGACGTCAGCAGCCGGTCCAGCAAATCCGCAGGTGTTGGCGGAACTGGCATACGCATGGAATTTGAAAGGCGACTTCACCAAGGCCGCAGACTTCATGCGCCGCGCGATCGACACAGCCAAGAGCCTTGGCCCCACTGCCGCTGACTATGTGGCTGACCTCACGGCACAGCTGAAGGGCTATGAAAGCAAGGCTGCCGGCAATGGCAGCAGCAACGCGGCGGGAAGCAACAGCAACGCAGCGAATGGCAAGAGCAACAAGTAATCAGCTGCGCAATCCAGCGGTCTCGCGCGGCGCGCCACTCGCAGGCGCGGATCCTTCGTAGCGCGCGCTTGAGCCACCGTTGATCGCATACCGCGCGGGATCTGCCATCGGTAGAAGGAGTGGCGGCGGCGCGCCCATCACCATGTCGGAAAGCACCTTGCCCGTGATGGGTCCAAGCGTCATTCCCATCATGGCATGACCGGCACCAACGAAGAGCCCGGGCGTGCCAGGAACTGCACCGATCACCGGCATTCCGTCCGAGGTGCACGGGCGGTACCCCGCCCATTCGGCCACTTGTGTGCCCTGCTCAATACCTTTGATGTAACGCTTCGCACCCGCTGGCAACATATCAAGCCGGTTGCGCATCCATGG
>JBBAOD010000050.1:0-3240 GCA_040401635.1 Phycisphaerales bacterium | reverse complement strand
CAACGAATGTTTCGTGCAATACGCATCCGGTGAAGGGCAACTGCGGAATGCCCTCATATTGCAGGTGATATCCGCGCGCGCCCTGCATGGGAATATCAAGACCCATATCACGGGTGAGCGCGTCGCTCCACACACCAGCAGAAATGACGACCGCTGAACCTTCAATCGTTTCGCCGCGCGAAGTGTGAATACCCGCAGCCTTACCAAATCGATCGCGCTCCAAACCCGCCACCGTGCACGAGGTACGAATCTCCACACCGAGCCGCGCGCATGCGGCACCAAGACCCATCATGAAATCCCCCGGGCTGCAATGCGCGCTGTCGCAGTACCAGACCGCACCGGCAACTTCATCAGTGAAGCACGGGCTGCGGCGACGCAACTCATCGCCAGAAATCACCGTGTGTGAATATCCATGCGGAACCAGCGTCTTCGCCTCTGCCTCGGCGGACGCCATGTTCTCTTTCTTCAGTACGACATCAAGCCAACCATCGCGGCGGTAATCGCATTCGATTCCTTCCACCGCAATAATCTCTTCAAAGAGTTCAAGCGTTGGGAAACCCATCGCGCACAATTCCTTCATGCAGCGATCGAGCCATGGCTGGTTGCAGTGGCGATGAAATGTCCAGAGCCATGACAGCAAGTCCGCGTCGGGGCGCGGTCGAATGAAGAGCGGCGCATTGCGGTCGAACATCCACTTGAAACCGCGCCAGCTGACGCCGGGGCGAGTGAGCGGGTAATGACCGATGGAAAGCAAGCCGGCGTTGCCGTAACTGGCACCGTCGCCAATCTCGTCGCGATCAAGAACAATGACCTCGCGACCAGCGCGGGCCAGGAAATACGCAGTGGTGAGGCCGACGATGCCGGCGCCGACAATGACCGTCCGTGGTCTAGACATGCGCGGATAGTAGGCACGGAGCGGGCGCGTGTGCAGGCGCACGCCGGCAGGTACGCGGCTATCTTTCCGTGACTATGGGAATGAACCTCGGAATCATCGGCGCTGGTGCGATCGGTAATGTGCATGCGGACACGGCAACGCGCGCCGGAATTCCCATCGCCGGCGTGTGGGACGTCAACCCCGCCAAGGGCGCCGCGTTCAGCAAGAAGCACGGCACCGCCCGGGCCTGCGCCTCCGTCAAAGAGCTGCTTGCCATGAAGGAAGTGGATGCCGTGGTGGTGGCGGTCCCCAACATCGACCACGCGCAGGTGGCATGCGAGGCGCTCGAAGCCGGCAAGACGGTCTTCCTGGAAAAACCGATGGCCCTCAATGTTGCGGAGTGCGACAAGATCATCTCTGTCCTGGAACGAACCAAGGGTCGCCTACAGATGGGATTTGTTTCGCGCAGTACGCCGGCAAGCAGGAACGTGAAGCACTTCATTGATGCGGGCACGTTCGGCAACATCTATCACATGAAGTGCAGCTTGTATCGGCGCCGCGGGGTGCCCGGCCTCGGCGGCTGGTTCACTACCAAGGCCATGTCGGGCGGCGGTCCGCTCATCGACCTGGGTGTGCATGTGATTGACCTGTCGCTGTTCTTGGCGGGGAACGCCACGCCGCAGCGCGTGAGCGGCGTCACCTATGCCAACTTCGGGCGGCGCATGAAGGACTACGTCTACACCAACATGTGGGCGGGGCCACCAAAATTTGCGGGCGTCTGCGATGTTGAGGATCACGCCACTGCGCTGGTGCGCTGTGGGGGCGGGCTCACCATTGAAGTCAATGTCACCTGGGCCATGAACGTGGACGACAAGCAGATGGCAAACGGCATCACTGTCTTTGGCGACAAGGGCGGCTGCTTCTTCCCGATCTTTGGCAAGCAGTTCACCATCGCCACCGAGGCTGGCGGCAAGGTGGCGGACTTGACGCCGGAATTTGCGTCAAGCAATGTGGAACACGATGCCTGGGACGAGCAATACCGAATGTTTAAGGCACTTGCTGAGCACGGAACACCCGCGCATGCGGACGCTGCCGCGGGTCGGCGAGTGCAGTCGGTGCTTGACGGCATTTACCGCTCGAGTGCGGAGGGGCGCGAAGTAGAAATCTGAAATGAGCAATGCGCCGAAGTGGACTTCGGCGCATTGCGGAGTGGTGCGGGGGATCGCGGCGTCAGGCCGCGAACGCGAACTCAACGCGTTTCAAAGCTTCACGTGCAATTCCTCATCCCATGACCACGATCCGCGTCTTGCGCACGCCTGGCGAGCGGATGCGGGCGGCGCGGCCAGTGAGCTCCAAGTTTGCGAGCGCGTTGCGCACCTGCGCGCGCGAGCCGCCAGCGCAGCGCGTGAGTGCGGACTCGCTGATGCGTGCGTCTGAGTCGTGTCGAAGCGAAGCCACCACGGCCGCGCGGAGGTCGCCGCGAAAGTCCATGGCAAGCCGGAGCCATGGGTTGCGACTCATCACCACATGTGCGGGCGCAAGCGCATCCGAACGCGGCTCGACCGGTTCACACCACCGCCCCCAACGTTTGGACTCGGGTGATGCTCGCCGACGGGCGCGCTCCGCCATAGCGGCGCTTGAGCGTTCGATGTCAAAGAGCGGGCGCGGATCAGGCGCGGAATGCAACTCACGCAACAACGCCGCGAAACGGGGCGGGTGGCTGCCCGCCTGCCCAAGCTCAAGCAAGAGCCCCAGTACCGGATGGTCCGTCGGTGCAAGTTCCTCCGCCATCAAGTGACGCAGCCGATGGCGCGCAAGGGCGTCGCCGTAAATCTGTAGCCACGTGACAGCCATCACAAAGAGGCGCGGCATCGCTGGCGCCAGGCGCGCGGTTTCTAAGAGCAAGCGCTCAAGATCAATGTCGTGACCGGCAGAGCCCACCGGCGTTGTATCGAACGCAACACCAAGTGTCGACCACTGGCAAACGGCGCGATCGAGTTGCTCACGGAGCATGTAGGCGCTCCAGTTCTGCCAGAATGGCTCGGGCGTCGGTGATATGCGCCATGGGTTCGCCCGCTGATTCCAACGCATCAATGAATGCAGCAACGAAGCGCAGTTCGTGCAACAGTGGCGCCATGTCCCGAATATCTTGGAGATCCTGCGCGCGACCCGCATAGACCTTCATCGCCAACAAATCGACGCGCCCGATCGCGTCCACGCGAAGCCGGCCAGATGCACAAGCGCGAACGCGACGATCTTGCCATCCTGTCGGCAGCGCGTGGATGAGCAATTGCACATCCGTGTTGAACCAACATGTTGGAAGTCCCAACTCGGCGGCAACGTCATCAGCTGCTGCGAGCAGTGCA
>JBBAOD010000049.1:0-12770 GCA_040401635.1 Phycisphaerales bacterium | reverse complement strand
AACGAACGGATTGATGACTGATGATCCCATGGGACGAACCTCGAGCGCGGCCGAGAGGCGAGTGACCGCACCAAGTTCATCGGCGCAAATGCGCAGGAATCCTCAATTTGGTGGCAAGCGATCCGGAGTGCGCGGCTTCTCAGCCAACTTCTCGGCAGAGCCAGTTCCGGGAACCACATCACGGACTGCATCAATCATGTCACGAGCTGCGACATGTGCCGTTCGCACGGCGTCTCTCACAGCGCCGCCCTGCTTCATGGCACGCTCCGCCATCTTGCGTGCCACCATAAATCGGCGACTCAGGCCAGCAATAACGGTGGCCATTACTTCCATTTGGGAAGCTGGCGGCTGATCGGATTCGGGTTCAGTGTGTTGTGAATTCATGCGGACTCCTGCGCATCACGATAACCGCCTTCGGGCGCCATCTCCAAATCCTCGAAGAATGAGCGCACCGCTTCTGCCAATTCCTCATGCCCTGGGGCATCCAGCGCCCCCAGCGCGTTGGTGGCTCGCTGCACATGCGTCACCGGCAATGCCTGCAAGATGGCGGCCGCCGCGCCCGCGTCCAGCGCCACCAGCAGTCGAGCCGCGCGATCGGTATCGCCCGTATCAATCCAGCCGCGCACTACAAATGCCGATTGCTCCGGTGCCGACCGAACCGCCTCCGAAGCGTCCGCACCAGGAAGCGGCTCCTCGTCGAAGGCCGGCATGTCCGTCTGGTTGTCATCATTCGTCGCCATCGTCGCGCCGCGCGGTCGTGCCCATGTCCACCACGCAAATCCCGCGAGACCGCCAAGCGCTAACAGCGCCCATCCGTACGGAAATCCGTTCGCCGCGTTCGTGGATCCAAGTGGCGTTGCCCGCTCGCGCGCAGCAGACGCTTCCACCTGCGTGCGCACTTGGCTCTGTACTGAATATGGCTCCGCAGGCTGAGTAACCGCCACGCGATCCCACTCCGGCTCCGCAGCGATCGAAAGCGCCACCGCAGATACACGTGATCCCGGCGCAGTAATGAATGGCTCCACACGATCGGCAATGCGCGAACGTTCCAACTCCATGTACTGCGCCATATCGCCGCCTGCTTCAGCCTCCGCGCGCGCCACTGTAACACTCCGCGGCACTTCAATGGTCGCAACCACCGCCCCGCCCTCTGATTCACGAACACGCACTGAAACACCAGGAATATCGGCAAGCAGTGCAGTCACAAGTTCCGCTGCATGCTCTTCACGCGCATGAACAATGTCCGCCATCGCACGCGCATTCACATCACGCACCGTGCGGACGCGGCCAGACACTGCGTCAATGATCGCCACTGATTCAGGCTTGACGCCTTGGCACGCGCCGGCCACCATCACCGCCACTGCGTCCACCAAATCTTGCGGCATGGCACCGGAGCGCATACCCACTGTGACAGCTGCCGTCGCTCCCGACGCGGCACCCGGAGCAAACGAACGCGGCGCATCGCCAACCACCACACTGGCGCGTTCGACGCCCGGCTGCATGACGATGGTCGCCTCTAATGTCTTGATGGTTGCCGCTAATCGACGTGCCCGTGAGCTCTCACCGCTGGCAAATATTGATTCATCTTCAAGCGCACTTGCGACGGCATTTGCCGATGATTTCGGCGCAGCAGCCTCTGCAGCGCGGCGAGCGTCTTGCGCATCAACCCACAGTGCCCCATCTTCAAATTGCGCGGTAATTCCTGCACGCGCAAGCGCGCCACGCGCCATCTCAATGCCGCCAGCGGGAACTGCTAACGCCACACGTGCCGGCGGCTCACCGGATCGCCACGCAACAAACGCAGCGCCAATCAATGCAACCCCAGCAACTGCCACCGCGAGCGCGGCGCTCCGACTGCTGATCTCCGGAAACGCACGCTGCATGCGCACGATCCCCGGTACGCGGGTCATCCCCGACCTACCAAGTCCGTCCGACGCATCGCCTGCTTCCACAATCTCATGGCGTCCGGCATCATAGGCGTCGTCATCAATCGAGTCCATTGTTTCTCCGTTGCGCATCAGCCGCGCATATCTCGCACTTGGGCATAGGCCTCAAGCATGGCATTTCGAACCGCTTGCAACATTTGGAACGCCGCGTCAGCCTTGCGCGTGGCTAGGAGCACGCCTTCCACATCGCATGAAACGCCACTCCGTACCAACGCCGTGGCTCGCTCTGCATCAGCACCAAGAACACGCGCTTGCTCAAGTCCCGCCTGCACACGCGCAAGCAACGAATCGCCCGGCCAGATCGGCGCGGCACCTGCAGTCTCACTCGTTAACGAAGTAGCACCAACACCCACGGCGTGGGTGCCCTGCACTGTGGGACCCATGTGTCCGGTGGCTGCGATCGAATCCGTCACGCGAACGCCGGATGCTTCGGGATGCACGTGCCCCGCATCCGTGCGGAGCAGCGTGCATCACCTACACCATGGATCGGCAGGAACTGCCGAATGACTGCAATTTCTGCGTGGGCGAATAACCAACAAACGCCCGGCCGCCACCCCGCTACGCCAGGTCAAAGATGCTCTGGCACCAACCCCGCCAATTTCCACTGCCGAAGCTTCATTCCAAGGGTTCGAACCCCAATTCCGAGCGCGCGGGCGGAACGATCACGGTGCCCACCGAAACTCTCCAGGGTGGCAACCACCGACCGACGCTCCAGCGTCTCCAAGGTGACTTCGCCGTCACAGGCGATCGGTTCAGCATTTCGGGATCGCATCGACTCCAGCTCACGGGTCAGGTGCTCCACCCGCTCAATCAGCGCGCGATGCGTCCCTTCCACTCCGGCGGCTACTTCCTGGAATGCGGTGACCAGTTGGCCAAAGGATGAACCGCCCGGCGCACCGGCTTCGGTGAGCAGCGCTCCACCCATCATTGAATCAGCGTCCATCGTGCCGCGGCGTTCGCCGGGCATCGTGTAGCTCATTGCGCGTGCATCTGATCCGTCGTGCAATGCCGTGGTCCTCATTCGGTAGGCGAATCCGTTCGCCCGCCTCGGGTCATCGGCGTTCAGCGGCGGCCGACTTGAGACGCCATGAGCGCCGCAACAGAGCGCCGCTTGCGGCACCGGCTGATCCAACCACCACCGCGGCAAGACAGACCCACGCGGTGGCGTCGCTCGGCTGCGCGCCCATCACTGCGAGCGGCCCCACCACACCGCCGACGGAATCGATGCGCTGCATTGCCGCCCCGCCCTCGCCGGTTGGCACGAAGATCGCAAATCCGTCTCCAAGACCAAGCACCGTGAATGCACGATCCGGTGCCTCAAACGTTGCTAATCGCAACGGACCCGACGCGCTCAGGTAATCCACCGCGCGTTTGTCGCCCTCAAGCCTCATCAGCGCAGCCCCACGCGATGCGCCGCTAATCAACTGCATGAATCCCGGGCCAGCGGCAGCATTTCCAGACGAACCCCAGCGTCCGTCAGCCGCGCGCACCGTGGTTGCACCTGCTGGATCAACCAACGCCGGTCGACCCGCAACTGACGCTAGGCGCATCCCCGCCGTTGCTGGAGGATCGATGGCGGCCGTCCAGCCGCGCGAACCAAGTTCTTCAAGCGTGGCGCCCGCGGTGGCGGACCGAAGCACAAGCACTCCATCCTCGATCGCCGCAATTCCGCGCAATTCTCCATCGCCCGGCAAACTTGGATGGATGGCCATACGAGTCGGCGGATCTGAATAGAACGCGCCCGTGGCGGGATTCCGAACCGCGGTCACGGAATACACATCCCGACGCGCACTCACACTTTCTGGCGCAAGGACAAGCCACAGCGTGCCGCGCAACGCCGACATCGCCTCCGGTACGCGCGGCAACGTGAACGCCTCCCGCACACAATCGCAATTCATCCCCGTTGCATGATGCAATAGAACCCACTCCGTGCCACCGGCACGCGTTCGTTCAACCACAAACCAGGCGTGCGTGCCGTCCGATGCGCTCGCCAGGGTTCGGTCGCTGCCGGCATGTGCGGGACGCACGGTGCACAACGCAAGAAATACAGCAAGGCAGAGCCCGCAAACAGACAACACGCGATTCATTTCGCTTCCTCCATCATCTCTGGCGTGAATCGTGCGCGCAGTCCATCCATGTCATAGAGCGTAGGTCGGTCGGCGGCCTCTGCGTCAGCGCGTGCAGAATCAATTGCGATGGAAAGCGCGGTGACCCCGCCCTCACGAACCGCAACTAATCGACGCGGTATGCGCGGCCATGCGCCTTGCGCAACACCCGGCGTCTCCACCAACATCAGTTCGCCAAAATCAACACGCGAAGAATCGCCGGCGTTCCACTGCGCACGCACCGACCGAGGCTCCAGCGTGCCGATCGCAAATCCCGCCTCAACGCGAACTCCCGCAACGGCTTCACCGCCAGCGTGTTCCAACTGAACCCACGCCAATCCGTCACGCACTTCCACCACCGCGCCCGAGCGCGGGATCAATGGCGCAATTCCAAGAAAGCGCGGATTCGCCACTTGCGCTTCACGCGCTGCTTGCGTTGGAGCGCTCGCTGCAATCATTCCCCACACCAATCGTGAAGGCGCGGTCTTCAGTTCAAATCGCCACCAGCGCGTTCCGTCTGAACCGAGCCACGCGTGACGATCGCCAAATTTACTGATGCTTGCTGCCACGCCACGCCCAGCACACCAGCGAATATCCGCGTCGCCCTGCTCAAAGTGGCTGCCTTGTTCGTCGGTCCAGCGCAATTCAGCAACCCCGCGCGCATGCAGGACACGAAGCGCGCCAACGCGGGCTTGCTCACTGGCGATGATGGCAGCGACCGTCGGTGCCGTTGGAACCGTTGTAGTGGATGTTCCAGCACTCGCATTCGCCGCAACCCCAGGCGCAGTGGCATCAGGCACGTCCATGACGCGCGGCGCGCATGCGATTGGCACGGAAATCAGGAACGACCCAAGCAGCACCGGTCGCCGAAGCGAAGCGTGCCATGATTGCAGACCGCTCACAGTTCGCTCTGCATGACCTCACCGAGATGCTCGGAGAGTTCCTGCAGGTCCTCGTCGCGCAGCCGCGGATTGAGAACGCGGATCGGCGCGATGGTTTCATCCATGCCCCGCTTCTGCACCAGCCACCATTCCGCGTTCTCTTGGCGGTCAACGCGGACGTGGCGCAACAATCGCTTGCGCAACAGAATCAGGCACATCAACCAGCGGTAGGCGATGCGCTGCGGACGCTCGTCGCCTTCGAGGCGGTCGAAGAGTTCTAAGAGTGTGTCATCGTCCACCAAGAGGCGGCGCTTCTGGTCCGGCTCCGGTGCCGTGGTGCGCCAGAAGCACACGAGCCCCGCGGGGCGCGAGCCCGCGCTCCATGCGTCCACCGCAAAGTCGCGGCGCACAAATTCGTGCCCACTTTCGTCGCCTTCCGGCGCGTCGCACAGGGTGGCCACGATCGGCTCACCCGGCACAAGCGCTCGGCCATCGGCGGCGCAGGAGGCGGTGAAACGACCAAGTTGAAACGACCCGCGGACGCGTGACATCGTGGTCGCATCGTAGTGCGGAGCGGCACCGGAGGCATCCACCTATACTCGCCTCACGATGCTCGAACGGATAGCACAGATCTTCCGCGGCGACGAGCGCCTCGCCATAGCGATCGAGCTGGTGGTCATTTGGGCGGTGTTGTTCGTGGCGCTCCGTTTCCTGCGCGGAACCCGGGGCGCGGGCGTCCTGAAGGGCGTCATCGCCATCCTGGCAGCCATCATTCTGAGCCTGCGATTTGCAGGAAGTGGCAGCGAATCCTTCGCGCGCCTGCGCTTCATCGCCGAGGCCCTGGCCGGAACCCTGGCGCTGGCCTTGGTAGTGATATTTCAGCCCGAACTACGGCAAGCACTCATCCGAATCGGTCAGTCGCGCTGGCTGGCCGGGGGCAGCCGTCGCTTCACGGAAATGGTCCCCGCGGTCGACGAAGCCGTGGAATTCCTCAGCCGCAACCCCTTTGGCGCGCTCATCGTCATCGAACGCGGTGTGCCGCTTGGAGAAATGACCCGCACGGGCGTTCCCATCGACTCCATCATCTCTGCACGACTCTTGGAATCAGTGTTCTGGCCCAACAGCCCGCTGCATGACCTCGCCGTCGTGGTGAGTGGCAACCGGATTGTGGCAGCAAACGTCCAACTGCCGATCGCCGATGCATCCATGGTGCCACCGCGCCTTGGCTCCCGGCATCAAGCCGCGGTGGGCGCCACGGTAGAAACCGATGCGATCGTGGTCGTCGTCAGCGAACAGACCGGCGCGATCCGCATCGCGCGCCGCGGCGGACTTTCCGAACCCATCGCCTACGACGAATTTGCCCGCGCCCTGCAAGCAGCGCTGACTGCCGACGAAGACCAGCCCCCCGTCACTGAGCCGCAGGAGGCCGCGTCATGAAACCCGCGGCAAAGTGGCGCTCAGAAGTGATGAACGCGGTGGCGGCGGCCGTCATCGCGCTACTCATTTGGGCCTACGCCAATGACCGCACCCGTGAGTCTGCATCGGTTGCGGGCACGGTGCGCCTTGCTCCCGCCGACCCGCGCGTGCAATTTGTAGAACCCTCCACCGCAGTGTCGTTGGCCGTTGAAGTACGCGGCTCCCGGCGGGCGATTGAAGCGTTTGAAGACGTCCTGCGATCTGGCCTCCCACTCGCCACCGGCGGAGACGGCCTGCCAGGAGAGGCGGGGACGCATGCAGCATCGTTCCGCGAAGTGCTCGCCGCCAATCCGACGGTCATCGCCACCGGCGCCGAAGTGGTCCGCGTGCGTCCGGAGTCACTGCGCTTCGAAGTGGGATCACTGGTCACCGAGCAGGTACCGATTGCGGTGGTGCTGCCCAACGCTGCCGTCCGCGGCGAAATCTTTGTCGATCCACAGGTGGTGACCGTCACGCTTCCCGAAGCCGCACGCAAATCGATCGGCGCGCTCAGTGTCGACGCAGCGGTTGACACCAAGAATCTTGAAGCCGGCAAGCCACAACAAATCGATGTGGAACTCCGCTTGCCAAGCACGCTCGATCGCTGGAAGGAACTGTGTCGCGTGGTGCCGCCTCGGGCACGCATCTCCTTCGAACTGCTGGCTTCGAGCAACGAACACACCGCTCCAAGAATCGCTGTTCGTATCACGCTGTCACCCCAGACTGCCAGCCGTTGGGACGTCACCGTTGTACCCGGCTCCGAATTCATGACCGGCGTTGTCCTGACTGGTCCGCGCGCTGCCATCGACTCGATCACTACGGGTGCGTTTACGCCCGCCGCAGTCATTGACCTCGATGAGACGCCCGTCAAGGTTGGCACTGCCGAGTACCCAGTCACCTTCTGGCGCCTTCCCGAGGGTGTCACCGTGGTGAAGAAATCAGGCGACGCCGCACCAGCCACTGCCACGCTTCGGCTGTTGCCGCGCGACCCAGCGTTGCCGATCAAACCGATCACGCCAACCGCGCCGAATTAACCCGTCCGCGCGCCGCACACAACCAGCGTCACACCGCTGCGCGAATTGCGTGCCAGTTCTTCTTTCCACGTCGCAAGAGCGCGACGCTTCCATGCAGCAGGTCGCGCGGCGTCAACCGTGCATCGGCTGCTGCCTTGGTGCCGTTCACGAGCACAGCGCCCGCCTGCATGAAGTCGCGCGCTTCACGCTTACTCGCTGCAAGCGTGGTACGCACTAACAAGTCGGCAAGCAAGACGCCTTCACCACCCAATTCCCCCGGCTCCAACACCGTGCATGGCAAGTCTTCTGCAATTTCCGCGATCGTCCGCGCATCAAGTTCCGCCAGTTCACCCGAGTAGAGCGCCCGCCCAGCAGCCTCCGCGTTGCCGCGTTCGGTAGCGCCGTGGAAGATCTCAGTCATCTCATTCGCTAGCACTCGCTGCGCCTCACGTTCTTGCGGACGCTCAGCAGCCGAGCGTTCCAACTCAGCAACGCGATCCTGCGGAAGGAACGTAAACCACTTCAGAAATCGAACCACATCGGCATCGGCCGTATTCAACCAATACTGATGGAAACGAAACGGACTGGTGCGATCCGCAGTCAGCCACACTGAGCCCTTTTCGCTCTTACCGAATTTCCCGCCATCAGCTTTGGTCACCAGCGGATTGGTAATTCCATACGCCTCACCCTGCTCCATGCGGCGGATGAGATCAATACCACTGACAATGTTGCCCCACTGATCAGCGCCGCCGAGTTGAACCGTGCAGCCCATGGTGCAGAACAGATGCAAGAAATCATAGGCCTGCAAAATCATGTAACTGAATTCGGTGTAACTGATGCCCTGCTCGCGCTCTTCTAAGCGGCTCTTCACCGAATCGCGCATGATCATTTGATTGACACTGAAATGCTTGCCAACATCACGCAATACATCGATGTAACCAAGCGTGCGCAGCCACTCACCATTGTCAACCACCTGAGCGGCACATGTGTTCTGTTGTGAGAAATCAATCACCCGCTCAAAGATGGCCCGCTGTCGTGAAACATTGTGTGCCACCAACTCGGGCGTCATGAGTTGTCGTTCTGCACTCTTACCGCTCGGGTCCCCAATGAGGCCGGTACCTCCGCCCATCAACACCACCGGGCGATGCCCAGCACGTTGCCAATGCGCCAGCAACTTCATCGGCACATAATTGCCAACAGTGAGACTGTCTGCCGTGGGATCGAACCCCGCATAGGCAATTCGACCGGGCGTTGCCAGGTACGAAGGGAGCGTTTCGGCGGTGGTCTGGTGCAGCAAGCCGCGCCAAGCGAGTTCATCAAGGAATCCAAGCATTTGGCGCAGCGTACTCCGAGGAAATCCCCGCGCGTTCGGTAGCATTGAACTAAATGAGTGCGCCCTGCACTCGCGCGCGCGGCTTCCCCTAACTGAGGATTCATCCATGAAGATCGCGCAAATTCGCGGCAACAGCGCAGGCCCTTGGAGCGGCGGCGAAGACCTCAAAGATGCCCATCTCGTGCTGGTCTTTGGCGATTGCAACTATTTTCAAGACCCGGCGTGCTTTCAGCGCCTGTCCGCGATGTTTCCAAACGCCTGCATCGCCGGCTGTTCATCTGCGGGAACCATTCTCGGCAGCGCCATCACTGACGATGTAGTGGCCACCGCCATCAAGTTTGCGAACGGACATGCGCGCCTCGCTGTTGCGGATGTCACCCCCGAAACAGATCTCCGCGCGCTTGCCGCCGGACTGATGGAGCAACTGAAGGCTGACGACCTGCGCCATGTCTTGGTGTTCTCCGACGGACTGGCCGTCAACGGAAGCAAACTGGCCGCCGGGCTCAATGGGTACGGTGTGTCGGTGACTGGTGGACTCGCCGCGGATGGACCACGCTTCGAACGAACGTGGGTGATCGGCAACGCCGCCGCCCGTTCCGGCTGCGTCGTCATCGTTGGTCTATATGGTGATGTTGCTGCAAAAACTGGAAGCGCCGCTGGCTGGCAAGAATTCGGCGCGGAGCGCATCGTGACGAAGTCGGCTGGCAACGTCGTCACTGAAATTGACAGTCAACCCGCATTGAGTCTGTACAAGCGCTACCTCGGCGACTTAGCCAAGGATCTACCAGGCAGCGGCCTGCGGTTCCCGCTGAGTATTCGAACGAATAAGCACGAACCATCCATCATCCGCACATTGCTCGCGGTCGATGAAGCGGCGCAAAGCCTGACCTTTGCAGGCGATGTTCCGCAAGGAAGTCTGTGCAAACTCATGCGCTCCGAGATTTCCAGCCTCATCGACAGCGCGGGATCCGCTGCCGAGCAGGCCAAACTCGCCACGGACAAACCCATTCTGTGCCTCGTGGTGACCTGCGTTGGCAGGCGGCTGGTGCTCGGTCAATTCACCGAAGACGAACTAGCGATTGTGGAAACCACCCTCGGCCCCAACGCCACACTCGCGGGCTTCTATTCGTATGGAGAACTAGCCCCATTCAGCGATGTGCTGCATTGCCGCCTGCACAACCAGACGATGACACTGACCACCATCCAGGACAAGGCTCCCTGCTAACCATGCATCGGCTGCTTTTACGCCAACTTCAGCGTCACCTCGGCAAGGATTTCGTACCGGAGGGCGGTTGGCCGCAGTTCCTCGGCGCAGTCAGCGACCACTATAAAGTTTCCGATCAGGAGCGCGTGCTTCTCGGCAACGCGCTGGCCGTCAATTCCGACGAATTGACCGCCGCCAATCAACGCCTACGCGCGCAGTCCGAGCAAGAACATGCCCAGCTGCGCGGCGTAATTGACTCCATTCCAGATCTGATTTACTTCAAGACACCGGAAGGCATCTACCTCGGATGCAATCAAGCATTTGAGCGTTATGCCGGGCTGCCCGAGAGTTCGATCGTCGGGAACACCGCACTATCGATCTTCGACTCCGCCACGGCCCTCAAGATGCGTGCGCGTGACACGGAAATGCTCGCCGATGGCAAAGCCATGGTCTGCGAGGAGTGGGTCACCTATCCCGACGGCGGAAACATCTGCCTCGAAGTGCTGCGAACGCCGTATTTCAACAGTGCGGGCAGCGTGATCGGGCTGATCGGCATCGGCCGCAACATCACCGAGCGCAAACGCTTAGAAGAAGAACGCCGCTTGGCTGCGTTGGTCTATCAACACACTGCCGAAGGCATGTTGGTCACCGATGCGGATTACCACATCATCGCCATCAATCCAGCGTGCGCCCGCATCACCGGATACGAACTTCAGGAAGTGCTCGGCAAGAGCCCCAACATCTTCAATTCTGGACGCCAAGATCAGTACTTCTACGACTCCATGTGGGAGGCGATCAACAGCGTTGGTTACTGGCATGGCGAGATGTGGGATCGCCGCAAGAACGGTGAGATTTACGCCAAGTCCATCACCATCAACCAACTGCTTGGAGACGATGATTCGCTGCACGGGTACGTGATGCTGTTCTCTGACATTACTGAGAAGAAGCAATCCGAAGAACTCATCTGGAAGCAAGCCAACTTTGACATGCTCACCGGACTGCCAAATCGACGCATGTTCCGCGATCGACTTGCGCAAGAAATCAAAAAGGAGCGACGCGCTGGACTGTCGCTCGCTTTACTGTTCATTGACTTGGACCACTTCAAAGAAGTGAATGATTCGCACGGCCACCTCGTCGGCGACGATTTGCTGATTGAGGTAGCGCGCCGTATCCGTGAGTGCACACGTGATTCCGACACGGTTGCGCGCCTCGGCGGCGATGAATTCACGGTGATTCTCACGCAACTGGAAGACAGTAAATTTGCCGAAGTCGTCGCGCAGAAAATCATTAACTGCATGGCCGAGCCGTTCGTACTTGGTGAAGATGTGGTCTACGTTTCTGCCAGTATTGGCATCACGCTATATCCCGATGACGCCCTTGAAGTTGAACAACTACTGAAGAATGCTGATCAAGCGATGTACGCCGCCAAGAACATGGGGCGCAGCCGATTCAGTTACTTCACGTACACCCTGCAACTTGCTGCCCAGAGCCGAGTTCGCCTCATGCATGATTTGCGTGTGGCGCTTGCGGCGGGCCAGTTCCGTGTGTACTTCCAGCCCATCGTTCATCTGGCCACCGGACGGATCCACAAGGCCGAAGCGCTCTTGCGTTGGGACCATCCGGAACGCGGAATGATTGGCCCCACAGAGTTCATCCCACTGGCGGAAGAATCTGGGCTCATCATTGATATTGGCGACTGGGTGTTCCGCGAAGCAACTCGTTGGCTCACTCGCTGGCATGGAATTATTCCCCACGGTTTCCAAATCAGTGTGAATGCGTCGCCGGTGCAGTTCCGTACCGAGGGCAACATTCCACATGACACCTGGAGCGACCATCTCAAAAGCCTTGGAATTCCTGGCACGGCAGTGATCATCGAGATCACCGAAGGTCTACTTCTTGACGCCGATCCCGACATCGTCAATCGGCTGCTCCGATTCCGTGACGCCGGCATTCAAGTCGCCATCGACGACTTTGGCACCGGCTATTCCTCGCTGTCGTACCTCAAGAAGTTTGACATCGACTACCTCAAGATTGACCAGTCGTTCGTGCGCATGCTTGGCACCAACAACAATGATCGAGCGCTGTGCGAGGCGATCATTGTCATGGCTCACAAGCTTGGGCTTGGGGTCATTGCTGAAGGCGTTGAAACCGAAGAGGAGCGGCAATGGCTCATTGACGCTGGTTGCGACTCCATGCAGGGCTTCCTCATTTCCGAGCCAGTGACACCGGAACGATTTGAACTGCTGCTCCGAGAGTCGTAGCCGGCTGTCACCGCGCCGCCAGCACACCACTCTTGGCCGCAATGTCCTTCAGTAGATCGTTCCAGCTCTGCTCGAACGACTTGGCGCCCTGCTCTTGCAGTTGCGCTGCAGCGGCGGCAAGATCAATACCGGCGGCGCGCGCCTCAGCCAATGCGGCGCGCAGCGGCCCGCCATCCAGCGGAAGTACGGCGGTGACGGGCGCTCCAGCATGCACGGCCTTGAGCGTTGCTTCCGGCATGGTGTCAACCGTGCGCGGCGCAGCCAATCCAGCGGCGTACAACGTTGCTGGCAATGCGGGATCCTTCGTGCTGGTACTTGCAAACAGCAACCGCTGCGGACGCGCGCCCTTCCCTTCCAGTGCAAGCCAACGATCCGTGGCATGCAACTTCACGTACTCCGCATAGCAATCGGCGCCAATTCCCAAGCCAATTCGATTCTTGAGCGATGCTGGCAACTTTGCCTCTAGCAAGCTGTCCCATCGTGAGATGAACAAGCTGCCAACGCTGGCTACATCCAATGACAATCCCGCGGCGGCGCGGCGTTCAAGCCCGCGCAAGTACGCCTCGGCGGAT
>JBBAOD010000048.1:0-12889 GCA_040401635.1 Phycisphaerales bacterium | reverse complement strand
GGTGTCATTGGGGAAACCGATCCTAGAGTGGAACTCCAGCGTGGAAGTCCCCATGGAATGGCGCCCGTGCCCCGCATCCACGCCGGGTGCTGCCAGAACGGCAGATTCCCGCCACGGCGGCACCGAATGGGACAGGAAATCGGCCCATTGCACCCCAAATTGGCGCCCCACGGACTGGCACGCGGGTTGCTTTATCACCATAGCGCGGGCAACACGCCCCCTCCCCCACTAACGAACCATCCTCACCGAAAGGGAATCAACTCACTATGTCAACCAAATCAATCATCATCGGAATCGACCTCGGCACCACCAACAGCGTGGTCGCCGTCATGGAAGGCTCGCAGCCCAAGGTCATCATCAACTCCGTCGGTCAGCGCACCACCCCCTCGGTGGTCGGCTTCACCGAGAAGGGCGAACGGCTCGTCGGCCAGACCGCCAAGCACCAGCAGATCACCAACCCCAGCAACACCGTCTTCAGCATCAAGCGCTTCATGGGTCGCCGCCACAGTGAGGTGGGCCACGAAGAGAAGTTGGTGCCCTACACCATTAAGGGTGCTCCAGACGAAATGGTGAAGGTTGGCATCCGCGGCAAGGACTACTCCCCGCCGGAAATCTCCGCCATGATCTTGGCTGACCTCAAGCGTCAGGCCGAAGAGTTCCTTGGCGAAACCGTCACCCGCGCCGTCATCACCGTGCCCGCGTACTTCAACGACGCGCAACGTCAAGCCACCAAGGACGCTGGCGAAGTTGCCGGCCTCAAGGTCGAGCGCATCATCAACGAGCCAACGGCCGCGGCACTCGCCTACGGTCTTGAGAAGAAGACCAACGCGAAGATCGCGGTCTTCGATCTCGGCGGCGGAACGTTCGATGTGTCCATCCTGGACATTTCCGACGGCGTGTTCGAAGTGCTCTCCACGAACGGTGACACTCACCTCGGTGGCGATGACTTCGATCAGAAGCTCATCGACTTCTTGGCCGAAGACTTCCGCAAGAAGGAAGGCATTGATGTCCGCAAGGATCCGATGGCTCTGCAGCGCTTGAAGGAAGCTGCCGAGAAGGCCAAGATTGAACTCTCCACGCAGGTGGAGACCACGGTCAACTTGCCGTTCATCACCGCGGACCAGAACGGTCCGAAGCACTTGCAAGTCACGCTGACCCGTGCCAAGTTTGAAGAACTCTGCAAGGATCTGTTCGAACGCCTTGCTGCACCGTGCGAGAAGGCGCTGGCTGATGCAAAGCTCAAGCCGTCCGACGTGCAAGAGATCGTCATGGTTGGTGGTTCGATTCGCATCCCCAAGGTGCAGGAACTCGCCAAGAAGATCTTCCACACTGACAATCTTGACAAGAGCATCAATCCCGACGAAGTGGTTGCTATCGGCGCAGCTATCCAGGGCGGCGTCCTCATGGGCGATGTGAAGAACGTGGTGCTCCTGGATGTCACCCCGCTCTCACTCGGCGTGGAAACGCTCGGCGGCGTGATGACCAAGCTCATCGAGCGCAACACCACCATCCCAACTTCGAAGAAGGAAATTTTCTCCACTGCGCAGGACAATCAGAACGCTGTGACGATCGTGGTGCTGCAGGGCGAGCGCCAGATGGCTGCGGACAATCGCGTGCTGGGACGCTTCGACCTGCAAGGCATTGCAGCCGCTCCGCGCGGCGTGCCGCAAGTGGAAGTGGAATTCTCGCTGGACGCCAACGGCATCCTGAATGTCATGGCCACTGAGAAAGCCACTGGCAAGAAGCAGGAAATCAAGATCACCGGCTCGAGCGGTATCTCCAAGCACGAAGTGGAGCGCATGCGCAAGGATGCCGAGGATCACGCCACTGCCGACAAGGCGCGTCGCGAGCTCGTCGACACTAAGAATCGTGCGGAGCAGGTGGCGTACCAGGTCAAGAAGCAGCTTGAGGAGATGGGCGCGAAGGTGCCAGCCGAAAGCCGCAATAAGATTGAAAGTGCGCTCAGCAACCTTGAGGACAAGCTGAAGGGCGACGATCAAGCCGCCATCGAAGCTGCCCTGAACAACCTGATGAACGCCTCGGGCGAACTGCAGCAAGCTGCGGGTGCCGCGGGCGCAGGTGAACCTGGAGCAGCTGGCGGCCCTGGTGGATCAGCCGAAGGCGGCCCCAAGAAGGACGACGTCATCGACGCCGAGTACGAAGTAACCGACGAGAAGAAGTAATTATGCGTGGCTAGCGGCAAGGCTCCCCTTGCCGCTAGCCTGCGTTGCTTCGGTACCGCTCCGCACAGCCTGATGCGCAACTTCGCGCATCACGCCGACCCGGGCGCAACGCCGCATGCACTATGCAGATCATCAAGGGTATTGCCGTCAGCCCCGGCATCATCGTCGGACGCGCATTCTTGGTGGGAACAGCCGAACAGGTCGTCCCACACCGCATCATCGATCCATCAGAAGTCACCGCGCAACACGCGCGGCTGCACGCTGCACTTGCTGCGGCCAGCGCTGAAATTGATGAACTGCGCGAACGCACCCGCCGCGAACTCGGCCCCGAGCCAGCCAAGATCTTTGAATTCCATGCCGGACTTCTCCGCGACCGTGTGTTGGTCTCCGCCGTCGAGCGCCGCGTCGCCAACGATTTCGTGACTGCCGAACAGGCGGTCGCTGATCAGTTCCGCGTGTTGGTCGATCAATTCAACCGCATGGGTAATGAGGTCTTCGAGCAGAAGGCCAACGACATTCTGGATCTTGAACGCCGCGTGCTCGGCCGACTGATGGGCGAAGAGAAGAGCCGACTGGCGCAGCTCGATGCCCCGGCCATTGTGATCGCCCATGAATTGACGCCAAGCCAGGCTGCTGGCATGGACCGCAGCAAAGTCATCGCCATTGCGACTGACCTCGGCGGTCGCACAGGACACACCTCGATTGTGGCGCGCGCGCTCGGCTTGCCAGCGGTGGTTGGTTGCCAGCGACTTTCCGTCGAAGTGGAAGACGGCGATCAACTGATTGTTGACGGCAACGATGGCGTTGTCATCCTGCGCCCAGACTCACGCACGCTTGAGGAATACCGCCGCAAGCAAGAACGCTCGCAACGCTCCCGCGCGGCGATGCGCGAACTCTCCGGGCACGAGGCGGTCACCAAGTGTGGCGCGCGCATCCAACTGATGGGCAACATTGAGTTCCCAGAGGAAGTGGAATCAATGCTCGCCAACGGCGGCGACGGCGTTGGTCTCTACCGAACCGAATTCCTGTGGCTCACCCGCAAGGAGCCGCCTACTGAGCAAGATCACATGGACGCGTACTTGCGCGCCATCAACCTGCTCAAGGGCAAGCCGCTCACCATTCGTACCTGCGACCTCGGAGCGGACAAATACACACAGGCGCAGATGGAAGTGCCGGAGCGAAACCCCTTCTTGGGCCTGCGCTCCATCCGGCACTCCCTGGCGAACCCCGCCGAGTTCAAGTTGCAGTTGCGCGCCATCTTGCGCGCCAGCGCTCACGGTCCGGTCAAGATGATGTTCCCACTGGTCTCCAACCTCATGGAGCTCCGCCAAGGCAAGCTCATGCTGGCCGACATCAGCGAGGAACTGGAGGACGAAGGCATCGCCTTTGACCGGCAGATGCCCGTTGGAGTCATGATCGAGGTGCCCTCAGCGGCCCTGATGGCCCGGGTCTTTGCCGCCGAAAGCAACTTCTTTTCTATCGGCACCAATGACCTGGTCCAGTACACCCTGGCGGTCGACCGCGGCAACGAGCGGGTGGCACATCTCTACCAATCAGCCCATCCGGCGGTCGTTTATCTGGCCAAATCGATCGTCCGCGCCGCCCGCAGCGCCCAGATCGACTGCAGCCTGTGCGGCGAAATGGCCGGTGAGCCGCTGTTTTCCATGTTGCTGTTAGGCATGGGTTTGCGTACACTCTCCATGGTTCCTGACCAGATCCCCGTCATCAAACGGGTGATCAGATCAGTAACGATTGAACAATGCGAACGCCTGGCCCGACGGGTCGGTTCGTTCGACTCGGAGCGCCAGATTGAAACAGCCTTGCGCGACGAACTCAGGAAACTTGATCCCGATGTGTTTGGACAGTGGGTGTCCGAATAAGCACGGATCGCGGCTCCAAGGCGCGTGCCTCGAGCCAAGTAAGGACAACGGGTTGAACCGTCGCTCGAAACGACAGGTCTGCCCCACGGTGCGAAGCGGGACGATGCCCTTCCGGCGTTGACCCCCGACCCTCGGCGTGGCGGACCCCAAGAGCGCTCCATAGCGGAGCGCGCGAGATGACGGCACCCAGGCGGAACACACGGTGCGATTAACGAGCTTGTGTCACATGAATCCGACGGACCGACCGTCGCCCGAATTGGATCGATCATCGATGAACATTGATGGTCATGGATCCACCGGGCGCGCTTGTTCATTCGTCGAGTGCTGACTGACACGGACTTGCACCTGAAGGTTCCGCCACGAACCGCCGCTTGACGCGGCAAGGATTGAACGTGGCAGACGCCGATACCAAGCATGACGGACTCGAACCGCACGACGGGGATTCCAACGGAACCAACTCCGAGGGACATCACGCCGCGCACGAGCACGAACACGACACCGAAGAGGAAAGCGCGTCGATCGACTCGGCCGCCTTCGCATCACTCGAGGCGCTCGAGAGCGGTGAGGATGCACCCATCCTCCCGGTCCGGGCCATCGATGACGAGGAATCCAATGGCGCAGAAGCGTCAGCCGATGACTCAGATAACTCAGACGATGAGAGTGAAGACGAGTCTGATGATGAATCTGATGACGAGTCCGACGACGACTCCGACGACTCGGAAACCTCCGCATCCGGCGAAGACGGCGAAGAGTCCGGCGATACCGGGACTGACGGCAGCAAGCGCCGCCGCAATCGCCGTGGTGGTCGCGGTCGCAAGAAGGAAACTCAGCAGACTGCGCCAGCCGGTTCCAAGCGCCGCCAACTGATCGTGGTCAACGATGTCCCGGGGGAAGAATGCCGCATCGCTGTCCTTGAAGAGGGACGCCTTGAACAGATCTTTGCCGAGCGCGAGAACACCGCCACCCACGTCGGCAATATCTATAAGGGACGCGTGATGAATGTGGAACCCGCCATCCAGGCGGCGTTCATCGACTTCGGTGAAGGCCAGAACGGCTTCCTGCACATCAGCGATCTGCACCCGCAGTACTTCCCCGGCGAAGAGCGCACCGAGCGCGTCGGCAAGAAGATTGCGCGCCGCGATCGTCCACCGATTCAGGAAGCGCTGAAGCGCGGACAGGAAGTCATCGTGCAGGTCCTCAAGGAGGGCATCGGCACCAAGGGACCAACCCTGACGAGCTACGTGTCGATTCCCGGTCGACTGCTGGTGATGATGCCGCAGATGGACAAGGTTGGCGTCAGCCGCAAGGTGGAAGACGAAGATCAGCGCCGTGAAATGCGCCGCATCTTGGACAGCTTGGAACTGCCAGAGGGCTTCGGGTTCATTCTGCGTACTGCCGGCTTCGATCGCACCAAGACTGAACTGCAGCGCGACGCCATTTATCTGCAACGTCTGTGGCAGGCCATGGAGCGACGCATGAGCTCCACCGGTGCTCCCTGCGCCCTGTACACGGAAAGCGATCTGCTGGTTCGCACCATCCGCGACATCGCCGACGACAGCGTTGACGCCATCGTGGTGGACAGCGAAAGCGCCTTCACGCGTGCCAAGACCTTCTTGCAAGTAGTGGCGCCGATCAACGCGCCGCGCCTTCTGTACTACGACCGCATTGCGCCAGTCTTCGAAGCGTTCGGCGTGGAGCGGCAAATTGAGCAGATTCACGCGCGCGAAGTGCCGCTGCCTTCGGGCGGAGCACTGGTCATTGACCAGACCGAAGCCATGGTGGCGATCGATGTGAACAGCGGTAAGAGCCGCAGTGCACGCGATAGTGAGACCAACGCGTTCAATACGAACCGTGAAGCCGTTGATGAAATCGCCCGGCAGTTGCGCCTGCGCGACCTGGGCGGAATCATCGTCAACGACTTGATCGACATGCGCATGTCCAAGCACCGGCGCGAGATTGAAGCGCGCCTAGAAAGCAATTTGCGCCGCGATCGTGCCAAGACCACCACGCTGGAGATTTCTGACTTCGGCATGATTGAGATGACCCGCCAGCGCATGCGCCCGGGTCTTCACAAGGCGCACTTCATGGACTGCCCGCACTGTCACGGGGCCGGCGAAGTCCGCGTACCCGACGCAGTGGCTGCAGACATTCTGCGCCGCATCGCCCTGTTCTTCTGCCACGACCGCATTGCGCGCGTCGAGGTGGTGTGCAGCGCGCGCGTTGCTGGCGTGTTCTTGAGCACGCGCCGCAATGCGCTTCATGAACTTGAAGAGCGCTCCGACAAGCGGGTTGATATTCGCATCAGCGAAGCCTTCGCCATGGATCGCGTTGAGGTGTATGCCTACGACGACCGCGGCGCAGACATTGAGCTTGATCGTCTGCCGCGCGTTCCGGTTCCACGCCTTTCGGATTTGCCGGACAGCGTGGTCATTGCTGATGACGACGATGGTGATGATGACGTGGTGGATGGAGGCGGACAACGCCGCCGTCGCCGTCGTCGTAAGCCTGCGCCGGCTGACGCAACGGCCATGGCACTCGCTGGTGGATTTGACGATCTGCCAACACCAACTGCCAACGAACCGAGCGTTTCTGAACTGATTCGTCGTTCTGATGCCGAGCGCGAAACGCGCCGTCGCGAGGACGATGTTCGTAAGCGTGAAGAAGATGTGCGTCGCCG
This sequence comes from Phycisphaerales bacterium, assembly GCA_040401635.1. Taxonomy (GTDB): domain Bacteria; phylum Planctomycetota; class Phycisphaerae; order Phycisphaerales; family SM1A02; genus UBA966. The sequence continues at coordinate 6,149 of JBBAOD010000048.1, read as the reverse complement.
CGAAGAAGACACGCGCAAGCGTGAAGAAGACGCACGACTGCGGCAAGAAGCCGCTCGTGAACGGCAAGAAGCTGCTCGGGAGCGTCAGGAAGCTGCAGCAGCGCGAGCCGTTGAACGCGCCGCTGCTCGCGAGGCACGCGATGCTGAACGAGCAACGCGCGTAGAAGCAGGACTTGATGTTGCTGACTTGGACGAGGCCGACGCCGCGGATGCCGCCGAAGAGGCCGTGCTCGCACTGGAGCGTGAGCAATCGGGTGGTAATCGCGGTCAAGGAAATCGCGGCGATGGCGAAGGCGATGGCGAGGCCGGTCGCGGCCGGCGCCGACGTCGGCGTCGTGGTCGCGGACGCGGTGGCGATCGTGATGACGAAGCGCCTGCCAACGGAAACGGTGGCGGCAATCGTCAAGGCGGTCGCAATGCTCCACGCAACGACGCGGCTGGTGCGCCAGCCGGCGCGCGCGCTGAAGGCGATACAGGCGGCGAAGGCTCCGAAGGCGGCGAAGCTGCTGATGGCGCGCCACGTGGTGATGGCGGCGAAGGCAATGAAGGCGGAGAGGACGGTCCGCGCAAGCGTCGTCGTCGACGTCGTCGCGGCGGTCGTGGACGCGGTGGCGATCGGGGCGAAGGCGCAGAGGGCGCGGAGGGCGCAGAGGGCGCACCTTCGGGTGACGGCAGTCCAGCCGCAGCAGGTGATGCGCCGGAATCTCGCCCTCGAAGCCAACCATTGGGCGTACCTCCGGGATCAGGCGGCGGACGTGCCCCGCGTGAACCACGTACTCCACGCGAACCACGTGAGCCACGCGGAGACCGTGGCCCGCGTGAACCACGCGAACCGCGCGGCGACCGTGGGCCGCGCGAACCGCGCGAACCACGCGGCGACCGCGCCCCGCGCAATGACGCACCAGCAGTTCCGGCACAACCGCCGGCTGCACCTGCAGCAAACCCCGCCACGGATACGCCACTCGGCGCCGCCAAGAAGACCATTCGAAGCGTCACCGGTTGGATGCGACGACTGAAGACCACTCCCGGTAGTGGCAGTCGCGACGATCGCTAAAGACACTCGGGCGCTGGTATGCCCCTTCACTCAGGAATCGCATGACTGCAACGCGGCGCCTCATCATCCTCGGATCCACTGGATCGATTGGCACCGCCACGCTTGAGGTGGTGGCGCATCTTGCACAGCAGGATGACGGGCCGCGCTACACCGTAGTGGGACTTGCCGCGGGTAGTAACGCAACACTTCTCGCTCAGCAGGCACAGCAGTTCGGTGTTCATGATGTTGCGTTGGCGGACGCCCGTTCCACCAGCGCGCTTCCTTCTTCACTTCGCATCATCACCGGACCTGACGCGGCCCTTGAATTGATTGACCGCGTTGCGCAACCCGGTGACATGGTCATGGCTTCCATGGTTGGCGTTGCTGGGCTTGCGCCGGTACTGGCCGCCATTGAACGCGGGTGTGATATTGCACTTGCCAACAAGGAAACGCTGGTTGCCGCGGGAGCGGTGGTCCAAGAGGCGGTCGCTCGCAAGGGCGTGAAACTGCTGCCGGTCGATAGCGAGCACAGCGCGGTATTCCAATGCCTGCGTGCCGGCACCCTGCGCGAAGTGGACCGACTGGTACTCACCGCCAGCGGTGGCCCGTTCCGCACTTGGAGCCCAGAACGCACTGCCAACGCCACCCTCGCTGAAGCATTACGTCACCCCACGTGGCAGATGGGGCGTAAGGTCACCATCGACAGCGCCAGCTTGATGAACAAGGGCCTGGAAGTCATCGAAGCACACTGGCTCTTTGACCTGCCCAGCGATCGAATTGATGCCATCGTGCATCCGCAGAGCATCGTGCATTCATTCGTCGAGTTCCGCGACGGCAGCACCATCGCGCAACTCAGCCCGCCCAGCATGAAGCACCCCATCCAGTACGCCCTGACGTGGCCGGCGCGGCTCACTGGCTGCTGCCCCACTATCGCGTGGGACGCGATTCGCTCGTTGGAATTCGAACCGGTGGACCACGCTCGCTTCCCGGCCATCAAACTTGCCAAGCGAGTCATCGATACCGGCGGCAGTTCAGGAGCCATCTTCAACGCTGCCAATGAGGTCGCCGTAGAGGCGTTTATCGCGGGGTCTTTGCGCTTTGGAGACATCGCCGCGGTGGTCACTGATTCGCTGGACCGACTGCCTGCGCGCGCAGTGCACACGCTGGCTGAAGTACTGACCGCAGACCGCGACGCGCGGGAGTGCGCGCACGCGTGCGTTGCCGAACGCGCCGCACACAGCGCCGCCGCAACGCGGTAAGTTCGCCTACGCTTCGTGAGGCACATCCGTGCCGCACGTAACCATGGAAATTCTTACTAACGGCTGGAACGTCCTCGTCATCCTCCTGGGATTTGGGGTTCTCATCTTCATCCACTTCATGGCTGCGCGTTGGGCAGGCATCCGCTGCGAGAGCTTTGCAGTGGGCATGGGTCCAGTGCTTGGCGCATGGCGCTCCGGCATCGGTTGGCGAGCGGGGTCCACCGATCCTGCCACCATCGCCCGCTTTGGGAAACCTGCCATTGAGATGACCGACGAAGAGCTGGCTCGTAACGGAATCGGCGAGACAGAGTGGTCACTGCGCGCGCTGCCGCTCGGCGGATACGTGCGCATGCTTGGCCAAGATGACCTTGACCCCGCCAAGGTTTCTGAAGAACGCCGAAGTTTCCAACGCGCGCCAGTGTGGAAGCGCATGATCGTGGTCACCGCGGGCGTAACGTGCAACCTGATCTTGGCGATCGCGCTCTTTGTGCTCACCTTCATGGTGGGCGTTCGCTTTGAAGCACCGGTGGTTGGCGCCGTCGCTCCGGGTTCCCCCGCGGCAGCGGCCGAGCCAGCGGAAGGCGGATCGGCCGGACTCAAGGCTGGCGATGCCATCACAGCCATTGACGGCGAGCCGGTGCTTACGTTCGCTGATATTCAGATTGCCGGCGCTATGGCGCGCCCCGGCGAAGCGCTCACCATTGATGTGCAGCGCGCTGATGAAACCGGGATGACTGTGCAACGCACGTTTCGCATGATTCCTCGCAAAGATGCGATCAGCGGACTGTTGGCCATCGGCATTGAGCCCGCCATGTCTGGGCGGATCGGTGCGGTCCGCGGCGAAGAGCGAGACATCTTTGATTCAACCATGAACTCCGCTGGTCTTGGGCCAGTGATGACCGGAACGAAAGCAGATCCGCTCCGCGAGTTGACCGAGATCATCGAACCAGCGTCCGGCACCAGCGCCGCACAGACGCACCGCGTCACTCAGCAGTACATCCCCGTTCCAGTGGGTGAACGCGCTCCGAATTCGCCGTCCGTCACCGTGCTGTTGGGCGAGGCCGCCGATCGCTCCGCTGGTGCACTCTTTGATACCAAGTGGACCACCGCTTCCGGCGCGGAAGTGACGCGCACCTTGCAGCCCATTCCGGAACTGCAGGTGATGATCACTCCCGTAAGTGAAATCAATGGCGCAGAGATCGATCGTGGGTTGTTGGGGCTGGTTCCGCTCATTCGTGTGGAGCGGGTGCCTGCCGGATCTCCCAATGAAGGCACGTTGCGCCCGGGCGATGTGCTACTCCGCGTTGAGAATGTCGATGGTCCACGCATGTCGCAACTGCGCACAGCGCTGGCGAGCCATGCAAGTGGCACGGCCGATGTAGTGGTATTGCGCGGCGGCGAGCCAACGCGCGTGACCGCCAAGGTGGATCGGGCCGGTCGGCTCGGAGTGGTCATCGCACCAGCGCTGGATCAGCCCGCTACCACCGGCACTATCAATCGCCTTGCCACTGAGAACAATGGCGATCGCGCTACGGCGGTCGCGGCGCTCTCGTTGCTGCCGCGCACCACCGTTCGCACTGTTGCAGGAACTGCTGTCATCGACTGGGTCACCATGCGTGCCGCTTTCTTGGCGGCCACCAAGGACGCGGCGGTTCAGGGCGCGGGTGCATCGGTCGAAATCGAAGTTGAAGCGCCCACGCCCGCGCATGAGCGCAGCAAAGTCGCCCTCGTCATCGCCAAGGAAGATGTTGCAAACATTCACGCGCTCGGCTGGGACTCACCCGTGACCGCGGCGATCTTTGATCCGCTGATGACTCGGCTGACTGCCAATGGCAATCCAATCACTGCCGTTCGCATGGGGTTCCATCAGACAAAGACCATGGTGGTCATGACCTACCTCACGCTTGACCGAATCTTCCGCGGCAGCGTCGGCGTTGAACAATTGCGCGGCCCGGTGGGCATCGTGCACTTGGGTTCGCGCGTGGTGGACCGAGGCGTCATGTATCTGGTGTTCTTCCTGGCAATGATCAGCGTCAATCTGGCAGTGTTGAATTTCCTACCGCTTCCCATTGTGGACGGCGGGTTGTTCCTGTACTTGATCTATGAGCACATCACCGGCCGCGCACCATCATTGAAGTTCCAGAACGCAGCCACCATGGTGGGATTACTGCTACTTGGCAGACTATTTCTCTTCACTTTCTATAACGACGGGATGCGGCTATTTACAGGCGGTTAACGCCGACCGAGGAATTCACCGATGAGCACTCCAATCACCATCGTCACTGGCGCGGGAAGTGGTATCGGACGGGCGCTTGCCATTCTGTTAGCAGAACGCGGACATGCACTGACACTGGTCGGGCGCACTGAATCGAAGTTGCATGAGACAGTGGCTGCGTGCGGTGCATGTTCTGGCGGGCAGCCGATCGTCATTACTGGCGACCTTGCCAATAGCACAACTGCGCATGGCGTGATCGATCGAACCATTGCGGAACGCGGTGCGCTGGACACGCTTGTCAATTGCGCTGGAGTTGCGCCACGGGCACCGATTGAAGCGACCGACGATGAACTTCTTGAAGAGGTATTCTTTCACAATGCGTTTGCACCGGCGTTTCTCATTGCGCGTGCATGGCCACACTTCAAGGAACGCAGAGCCGGGTGTGTTGTGAACATCAGCACCCTTGGCACCTCGGATCCGTTTTCGGGTTTCTTTGCGTACGCAGCCAGCAAGAGTGCGCTGGATAGTTACACACGCAGCATGCATGTTGAAGGTGCCGCACTTGGCATCCGAGCGTTCTGCATCAACATGGGATCCATCGATACCCCGATGTTGCGCCGCAACTTCCCGGAGACGGTGCTGCCGACGGCCATGACGTTAACGCCAGCGATCGCGGCAAAGGTGATTGTTGATTGCATTGAAGGACGGCGCGATGCTGATCGCGGCCAGTGCATCATCGTTAAGAGGTAGGAGAAATAGCGCCCGTATGGGGGCACCGCCCCGACATCGCCGAGCACCAATCATCGGCTCTCCGCCGTTTAGCGGCGGCCGTGCATCGCGCGGTCCATATCGCGCTTCATTTCCCGGGAGGCAATGGCGTGGCGCTTGTCGGACGACTTTCGGCCGGTGCCCAACCCGATGAGAATTTTGGCCCGACCATCCTTGAAATACATCTTGAGCGGGACGATGGTGTAGCCCTTGCGCTTCACTTCCTCAGCAAGTTTCCGAATTTCGCGTTTATGCGCAAGAAGTCGGCGCACGCGGACGGGTGCATGCTGGAGTGCCTTGCCCGCTGCCGGATATTCCGCAATATGCACCGAATGGAGCGAAAGGGACGGCGGTTCCGCAGTAGCGCTGACGTAACCCTCTGCCAGGCTGACTTTTCCGGCACGAATGCTCTTTACTTCGGTGCCCAGGAGCTCAATGCCGCATTCCAGGGTCTCGGTGATCTCGTAGTCATGCCGCGACTGACGATTTTCGATCGTCGGCTCATTTGGGACATGTTCTTGGGAACTTCCAGCCACGGCGTGAGTATAGGAGGTTGTGACACTTGCCCGCCTATCGGACAAGCGGATGTCAAGGAACCGTCAAGTCAACGCTTGCCTCAACCCATAGTCAGTGCAACAATGAGATAGTCGCCGATTATCTGCATCCCCTCCCCACCACCGACGCTGATTCGCCTCCGAATGCAGCACTGCTCCAAGCAGATAGACCCATACTTCATACTCAGAAGACCATCGATGAAATCCACTTCGCTCGCCGTCGCTCTCACGCTCGCCACGACACTCACCACCACCGCGCAGGTCGCGCCTGGTCTTGGAGCGTCGTCTCAGGCAGTCGAAGCCTTTCGACTTGCGCACCC
>JBBAOD010000047.1:735-12899 GCA_040401635.1 Phycisphaerales bacterium | reverse complement strand
GGGCGGACACGTGCATGTTGCCGGTGTCCGGTCAGCTCCCCCTTTGGGTGCAGTGACGAAATTCGAGAGTAAAGACATGACCACCAACAGTCCCAACACGCCTCTGCGCAACTGCGGATTCACGATTGCCTCAATAATTGTTTCGTCGCTTTCGTGGTCGCAAGCTGCGCAGGCTTCGGGCCAAGCGCGTCCATACCGCCTTGTTTGGGTAGACGACTTGGGCGACCAATATTCGATGGCGCAGATCAAGCTCTTTCCCGACGGCACCGGTAACGGTGCTCTTCCAGAGTTGCTTCGGTTTCGAATTGATGAAGTTGGCAACATCGTTGGCACGTCAGTCGTAGAGTCTGCAGGGATGTTTCATCCGCGCGCCACGGTCTGGGTGGCAGCGTCGAGCAGCGGCTCGGGGTCCCGAATGCGGCTGGTGTTTCCGTCGTTGGGCACGGCTGAAAACAACGTCCTCGATTCCGTTGCCACGAGTGTCTCGACAAACGCTGCTTCGGGAGTACTTCACGTCGGTGGTGCGATCGCCCAGTCCGGCGTGTGTACGCCAGCGGTATGGTCGGTTGCGGTCAGCGCGGCAAGTCCGCCAGCTCTTACGCCGCCGTCGTCGATCTGGGCAGCCAACGCATTAGGAATCGTTCAGGCCGTGGGACCGGGCGTGTTGCCGATGGTCGCGGGTGCGGTTACAGCACCCTCTGCTTGTCATCCGCCGGTTCCCTTCATGCATGACACCGCTGGAGCTGGATCGCTGGTCGGTGAAATTGTCGAGCCGTGCGGATGGGCTGATTCTGAATCCCAAACTGTACCCATGGAAATGCAAGGGTCTGCTTACGCCGTAGTGGCGGCAGGCGCGTCCAATTTCGGATTCGGTTGGCGTGTGTGTTCGCCGTGCAGCGTGTTCCCTCAGCAACTGTGTGACTGGCTAAGTGGCGGCGTCCAGTATGAACAATTCGCGCGTTGGGTGCCAGGAGCTGGTGCAGGCTCTTGGCAATTCACTCCTCCCGGCTATGTGACGACCGATTCGAGGGCGCTGACGGCCACTGTGAATGCCGCCGCGGGCTGGTCTCGAAGTCGCGGGGTTGGCAGCGGTGGTAGTGGTGCTCTATTCCCGTGTGGAGAGTCGCATGCAACAGCGCTCGCGTTCGGTGGCGGTTCTCAGTCGTTCATGGACGTTCACTATGCGCTGAACACCTACGACAATTTTGATGGCGCGCGCAAAAGTTCGCGAGTTGCGGACATGTGCATGGCTCCGACTTCATGGTGCGTAGCGTCGGATCCAACCCCGTGTCCGTCATGGCTATTGGTCGGCGCACGGTTCGGTGCGGGTGGCGAATCCCCCCTTGAATCGGGTACCTCGTCGCGAGGCGTGCTCTGGCAGGGAAACGCGGTTGGTGATTGGTGCGGAAAACGGGCCGAAGCCCTCTGCGTGAATCTGCCCTCCAATAAATCAGCAAGGGTGCTGGAAGTGCGTGCAGTACACTCGATAGGTCCGGGAGGTTGCGCTGTAGCAGTTGGTTACTTGAGCGTGCCGCAGGGTGACCAGGTGACGAATTGGGGTGGCTACGGACCAAAGCTCATGCTCATGACCCATCCGGCGGACTACAACGGAGACCTTCACATTGATGGCTCTGATCTGGGCCTACTTCTTTCTCATTGGGGCTCAAGCGATTACCAATATGACATTGACGGTGACGGTGTGGTCAATGGATCAGATCTCGGATTAATGCTCGGCGCATGGACCTCCGGCGGGACGTTTGTTTCGATTCCGAAATGGGATTGCGAGGGAGGCTGGCAGACGTTGCCCATTGTTGCGGCGAGCACGTTGGCTGCGCAGTTTCTCGGTTTCGAGGATTTGGACGAACTCGGAAGCTTCGCGGCATCCCAAGATCCTGCGACCGCGAATACCTTGGCATTCGAGGCTGCGGTCATCGCGCAAACTATTCTCAAGTGAAGATTGCCCCTAAAAGCTAGATCCAGTAAAGGAGCACTTAATTATGCGCGTATCCATCACTCTGCTATTTATATCTGTCGCACTGAGTTCCCCGGCGTCCGCCGACGTGGTTTCCAGGGATTGGCTCGCCTGGCAGGCGGCCGCGGGAAACCAGCCGATTAAAAATATGCTTTTGTACGACCTATTGCCTGCCACATATTCCCCCGGCGACGTCATTGCCGGTGATGCCTTCCGACAGCAGTGGGGCGTGACCTTCACGTCCACCAGCCCGTTCGTGTGCAGCCCGCCCGTACCTTGGAACATGCTGAACGTCCAAATCCCCGGAACCAGTGCATCGGTGACTTGGGATGCGCCGATTTCAAGCGTGTACTACGGTGCCTTCGGGCAGGGCTACATTCGGCTCTGGCATGATGACGTGCTCGTCTACAACCATTGGTGGTCCGTGAGCGAGGCCGGGTTCATCTCAACGGAGTCTTTCAACCGAATGGAGTTCCTGACGCAATCCGGTCAAACGCTACGCATTGGCATAGTGGCTTGGGTTGTTCCCGCACCAGGCGCCGCAGCGTGGCTCGTGTGCGGACTTGCGACGGGGTCGCGGCGCCGCAGGCGTTCATCTTGACTGATGGCGTTCGTGGTTCCTTCGCCGGTTCACTGGTTCAACCGTCCAACATCTCGCGCTTGAACTTCTCCAGCAGTCGCTGCCAACGCTTTCGGGCCGCCTCTTCGGTGATCTCGAGGCTGGCTGCGACGTGTTCCCAGCCCGCGCCACGAAGGCACATGATGAGAAGGCAGTAGTCGGGTGGCTTCAGCGACTGCACGGCGCGGATGAGTGCATCCCGCACCTGCGGCTCGAGCGGGGGCTGCTCGGATGGCGCAGCTTCCGGCTCCGGAATCAAGTGGAGCGGTTTCGTTCGCCGCTTTCCCCGGGAGATCGCGCGAACGGCGTCGACCACGACATCGTGGGCGACCTTGTACGCAAGTTTTCGAAAGTCCTGATACTCCAAGGACTTTCCCGACGTGTCTCCTTTCACCAGCAACTTCAGGACGGTGGCCTCATCTGTGGGATTTGGGTGGAGAGTATGTCTGCCTTGCAGTCTGATTGCCCAGCCTTATTGTGGCATGCTGAGTGGCAACGTGCAATATGAGCAGTTCGCACGTTGGGTGCCTGGCGCGGCCGCGGGCTCATGGCAGTTCACTCCTCGCGGATATGTGACGACTGACTCTCGGGCGATCGCCGCCGTTCCGGGCCCGACGACAGCATGGTGTCAGCCTCGCGAAGCTTGTTGATGACCTGCTCAGGGGTGTGTCGCGTCCGTTTCATCGAGAGTCTCCAGGGCCCAGCCGGGGCCGGTCGGGACTCTCACAGCAGTTGGATCAGAGATCGGGGGCAGGTCACAAGTTCGAAGTTGTCTTCTGTGATCCCGTGGTTTAGTCAACTTGGTCGAATCTAGGGCGAGAGTCTGTTTCGAACGCGACTTGATAAAATTCTAAGTGCGAAAGTGCGGGGCAAACATCTTCCCATCGTGCGCTCTAGGGGGTCGCTCTAGGCGGCTGCTGCCTTGGGGCGGCGTTGCAGCAACGCTCTGCGGGGGGTTGACGGCGCTCTCGATGGGCGCGTTTTTGTCTGGCGCCACTCAATCTGGTCCTGTTGAGTCGAATCAGAGCGATAGCGCCGCGCACTGGTCGCACTTGCGCCTCACACTGCCGCGCGCTGTGGTTGCAACCCTCACGTGTCGATGCGAACTTCGACCTGAATCCGGTCAAGCACTTGTGGAGACCTACTCAGCCTATGCAGCGTCCTTGGACCGGCTGGAGTCGGATCTCGGCCCCCGATGCGATGCAGCAGAAGCAAAGATCGAGGCAGTGCGCATGAGGTGGAAGGACGAGCACTACGAGAAGCAAATGCAGGGTCTCGTCCCGCTGGACGCGCCGCTTGACGAGGAGGGAATGTGGCGTGAAGTGAATTCAATGGGCATCGGGGACGCCCTCTTGGAGCTTCAGCAACGCGGTATGCGCGGAGCCGTTCAGCGGGGCGAGGAATTCCTGGCGGCATGTAAACTCGTGATCCTCGAGAGCGACTGGCCCCACGCCGAGATGCTCGTGCATATCGAGATGCTCCGCCGAGAGGGCCTGGTGCCCGGCTCCGTTCCGGCCGACTTCTGGCAGGTGTTCGATCCGGAGTCAACGCTGCTGAAGGCATTTGATGGGGATCGCCTGGCGACTCAGGCGCTCGGCGCCACAGCCTGCGCAGGCGGGGTTGGCCGAGTTTCGCCAAGACCGGACGGGATTAGAGCAGCCCTCGCCTCAGCTATTCGTCGTGCGGACGCGAGCTGCGGCCGTCGCCTGCGGAGACTGTGCGACTCAAATTCGGGACGACGCACCTTCGACTCCGCCACCTCAGCGCAGCGCGATTTCGCCGCGGAAGCATCGGAAGCGATTGGGGCCGCGCTGCAGTCGATCGACGAGCTTGCGGTTGCGATCGAGGTAGGAGTTAACTGTGCTGCGGCGAACCGATGGCAGGAGTTCGCGCTCTGCAGATTGGCGCCCAGCCTGGCGCGGCGGTGGTTTGCGGAAGAGGGAGCGCTTGCCTTGCTGCGGCAGTCGGGCGTGCCAAACCCCTTGCAGGCAAAGATCGAGGGGCTAGTCACCGCATTTCAAGAAGAGCAGCGATCAAAGCGTCTCGATGCCATACGCGCCTACGCCAAGGCGTACAGCGCATACGGGGAGATCGGAATATGGACGCCAGCCGCCCTGCGAATCATCGAGCATGTAGCGGAGATTCTCGAGCAGGGCGATCGGCAGCAGGACAGATTGCTGGAGCAAATCGCTACCGATCTAGGTGAGGCTGGACCGGCATTCGCGGCTCAGGTGGCGGAGCAGCGGGCTCGTAGAGACAGCAACTTCAACCTCGCGGAGCGTTTCCGCGAACGTTTCCGCCAGTAGTGAGATCGCCCCTGGCGGATGCGATCAGTTCCGTGGACGGCGATAGGAGTTCCCCATGAGTCACACCCAGTATTTCGCTATCTGTGCTGCGGCACTTGTTGGAGCAGCAGGCATCTGCCTGATTCCGCCGGCGTGGGGCCAAGTTCCTACTGTGTCTAACACGTGGTGCCAAGACGATGGAGAGTGTGCTAAGGGCGCTCCCACCTGCTGCGCTTCCACCGCGTGCAACTACTGCGAGCATAGCCCCACTCAATTTCGTCGTTGCAAGACGGCTTCTGGGCAGAACTGCCGGAAGTCCCCGCAGTTGATCTGCTCGGATTACCTGTCGGCCTTTTGTGTGTTCCACGGACGTGCGGGACAAGAGGCTGATTGCGTTCTTTTCAACTCCCCTGATCGCGTTCTCCGTTTCACGGCCGACCGAGCGTTTGTGGGGCAGGGCGCCGCGTCCGGCGCTGCCCGACCCGCTCCCGCCTCGACTTCGAGTCGGTTTGCTTCAGCGACTGCACGGCGCGGATGAGTGCATCCTGAACGACACCTATTCACCAGTGACAGCCACACTCCGCATTCACCGAACCGAATGCGCTCGAAGGAAGTCAGCAATGGTAGGTTGCGCGTGATGTGGATCTGGAGGACGTCTTCAACCTCAAGAAACTCCGGCTGCATTTACTCCCCCAGTCGCTTTAGTGCCTTCCCGTGCTTGTCGTTGACTCGCTTGACCGATCGCGCGACGCGTGCGCCTTTGGTGCCTTCAGTCATCGGGCGGATGGTGAGTGCGTTTCCGTCCGTCGTCAGTTCGACGGGGCGTTCCGGATCCATCTGGAGGAGTTCCAAGATGGCCCGGTCGATGACTAGCGCGTAACTATTACCGTGCTTGGTGAGGGTCTTGACCATGACGGTGATGATACGATGTATATACCGTGTGTCAACACATGATTCACGGATTTTCTGTGTTTCCTGGGGGTACGCCCCGAGCCCGTCACGCACTCCGCCACTGCGGAAGTAGCCCAAACGGTCTGATACCTGCCAATTCTTCCTGTAGCCTTGAACAACGTGTGGCGTTTTGCCGTACAGAGTGGTATGCTTCACCCTCGGTCACGAGGTACCACCATGAGCGCTATTCCCAACTCCCCATCCGCCCGGCTCGATTTCCGACTCTCACCCGAGCATAAGTCGCTTATCGAGCGCGCTGCGAGCGCTCAAGGTCAGACGGTGTCAAGCTTTGCCATCGCCACGCTGCTCAAGGCTTCGGAGGCGGCGATTGAAAGTGAGACGACGCGAACGCTCTCTGCCCGCGACTCGCAGATGTTCCTGGCCATGCTCGATACACCCGGCAAACCCAACACCGCGCTGAAGGCGGCGGCTAAGACTTACAAGGGGCGGCGTGGGCGCTGAACCCGCGAACTGGTCAATCGAAGAACTCGGCTCCGACCACGATCGGGCCGATTTTTCATGTGGCCACGAGTCGCTCGATACTTTCCTCAAGGAGTTTGCCAGCCAGAACCAGAAGACGGGCGTCAGCCGCACCTTCGTCGCGCTCACGCCCGGCGAGAAGATCGTTCGTGGCTACTACTCGCTGGCCGCGGGATCGGTGCAGTTCCAGAACCTGACCGAAGCACAGCGCAAGCGTCTGCCGAAGTACCCGGTCCCCGTCGCACACCTCGGCCGTCTCGCCGTCGATAAGCGCGTGCAAGGGCAGGGCCTCGGCGCGTACTTGTTGGTGGACGCGATCGCTCGCGTCGATCGAGCTGACCGCGACCTTGGCATCCACGCAATCGAGGTCGTCGCCATCGACAACACGGCGAAGGGCTTCTATCTGAAGTACGGCTTCACCAAGCTCGCTGACGATCCGCACCATCTCTTCATCTCGATGAAGACCATCCGCAAGCTCGGGCTGGGAAAGCGAAAAGGGTCGCCTCGGCTTCGAGGCGACCCTTAAACTCCCCCGACTGGACTCGAACCAGTAACCTGGCGGTTAACAGCCGCCCGCTCTACCAATTGAGCTACAGGGGAATGTCATTGGCGGACGGGGAGAATAGCGAATCCACCGTTGCAGTCAACTGATCGGTCAAACGCGGCGCCTTCATGAGCGGAAGGCTCGGATTTCGGGCGTATGCAGCGCGGGTGCAGGAAAGGTGCAAATCGCAAGCTTTCAGAGCATTACGGCCCGTAACTCCGGGAAATCTCCCCGTATTCGCGGCGCGGTTTAACCCCCGATTTCAGTTTCTCACGCGGAAGGCCACTTGGCGGGGAGAAATGCGTGTCACGAGTGGTTGATCTGCTCGCGCGCGCAACATTCCGTCCGCGCGTCGCGTTACGGCATCCGCTTGACGGGTGCCTCAATCCGCGTTCGTCCACCCATGTGAATGCGCAATGGTTCCGGAATGTTGACGGTTCCGTCCGCGTTTTGGTGGATCTCAAGGAGCGGGATCAAGACGCGTGGACTTGCAATGACCGTGTTGTTCAATGCATACGCATGGTGTGTGCGACCCTCGGCGTCCTTGTACCGCAGGTTGAGGCGGCGGCATTGGTAGTCGCCCAGCCGGCTGGCGCTGTGGGTCTCGCCGTATTCACCGGTTGGTGAGCCGTCCGAGCCAGCGTCGCCGCGACCTGGCATCCAGCATTCCACATCCACCATGTCTTCGTTCTTCATCCCCAAGTCGCCCGTGCAGCACTGCAGTAAGCGGTACGGCAGGTCAAGCGACTGCAGGATCTCCTCCACGAAGCCGAGCATCTTGGTGTGCCAAGCGCGGCTCTCCGCCTCGTCGGCGCGGCACACCACCACTTGCTCCACCTTGTCGAATTGATGAATTCGGTAGAGGCCCGCGGTGTCCTTGCCAGCAGCGCCAGCTTCGCGGCGGAAGCAGGTGCTCACCGTGGTGTAAGTGAGTGGCAGGGCGCTCTCCGGAAGAATCTCGTCGGCGTGGATTCCCATCAGACCCACTTCGCCGGTGCCAGTGAGGAACAGATCATGGCCGCCGCCGCGCGCTGATTCCTCAACGTGGTACGCCTGCTCGCGCCCGAAGGGGAAGAAGCCGGTTCCCTGCATGCATTCTTCGCGCACGATGACCGGCACGCCCATCGCAGTGAATCCATGCTTCTCCACCATGTGATCGAACGCGTAGCGAAGCACTGCTTGGTGCAGGCGCATACCCATGCCAGTCAGAACATAGTGACGGGTGCCGCCCATCTTCACACCGCGCTCAAAGTCCGCAAGTCCAAGGTCGCGCACTAACTCAAGGTGCGTCTTCGGCGCAAATCCCTTGTTGGCAGCGAAACTCTTTGCTGGGTTGAAGTCTGCTGGATGCCACGTGCGCAACTCCACGTTGCCGCTCGCATCCGCGCCGCGCGGGATGTCTGCAGCTGGCGGCTGCGGCACGCGCAGCAGGAGGTCATTCCAATGTGGCTCCACCAAACGCAGTGCATCTTCTAAGAGCGCAACTTCGCCCTTGAGTGCGATCGGCTTTGCCTCCAACTCAGTGAGTTGCGCTTCGGCCGTGGTGCGTGCGGCGCCTTCCATCCCCTTGAGTTGACCCTTGAGCTTGCCGATCTGCGGCCCGATCTCTTTACTCAACTTGTTCTGTTCAGCGCGCTTTGATTCTAATTTCTGCAGAATCTCGCGCCGCTCGGTGTCGAGTGCCAGCAGACGGTCAAAGTCCACCGCCGCATTCTTGTCGCGGGCGCCTTGGCGAAAGCGTTCCGGGTTCTCACGCAGCTGGCGAATGTCGATCATGGGGCGGGAATCGTACTTCCCGCCGAGGGGTCCGGGCGGTCACGACCCGGGTGCGCGGTAGTTGGGGCTTTCCGCCCAGCGCATCTTGTCAACCAGCGTCTCCCAGTAGCTCGAGTCCGGCCGCGCCACGATTCGAGCCATGTCATGGTGGCGCTTGGCAACCACCGTGTCGCCCACGCGCAGCGAGACGTTGATGTGCCCGTCCAGGACCAGCGTTGTCCCTTCGTTCGCCCGCACCACGTGTGCTTGAACGGCCAAACTAGCCGGTACCACCACCGGACGGAACGCCAGCGAATGCGCCGCGTTCGGCGTGACGATGATCGCCTCGACGTCCGGATGAACAATCGGACCGCCAGCGCTTGCGTTGTAGGCGGTACTGCCCACCGGAGTGGCGATGATGATTCCGTCACCAAGGAACTCCGGGCCATTCTCGCCATCGAGACGGAGTGCCAACTCAATCATCCGAAATGGTGCACCGGCCGTCACCACGCAGTCGTTCACGGCAAGACCTTCGTAGCGGGTGGTGCCATCGGCGGCGCGTACGGAGACGGCCAGCACCATGCGCTGACGGATCAACGGGTTCGCACCGAAGATCGCGGTGGCATGTGTCTCCAGGCTCGCGGTGTCAAACTCCGCCAAGAAGCCCAGGCGCCCGGTGTTGACGCCAACCACCGGCGTTGCGTGAGCCATGAATATGCGCAGCGCAGCCATGATGCTGCCGTCGCCACCAATGACCACGGCACGATCGGCTTTCAGATCGGAGGGCAGCGTGTCGTTGACGTCAAATTCGCCAACCACGGTGGCGTGCCGAGCAATCGTCGCGCGGACCTGCGCCAGCACTTCGCCAGTACCCGCACGCGCGCGTGATGAAAGGAGGACAACGCGCATCAAGCCACCATTCCCTTCGTGAGACGCATGAATGCGGTTTCCAGATTGATTGGCTCCTCAATCATGGAGATGAGCCGGAATCCTGCAGTAATCAAGCGCGCCGGGAGGTCGCTCACCGCCACCGGTGCCGCGGCATCAAGCACCACGTCGATACGCGGCTTCATTCCGTCGCGCTCCACAATGATGGCCTTGGCAACGCCCTTGACTGCGCCGAGAAGTGCGGCCGCCTCTGCGTGCCGATCTTCCACCGCAATCTGCACAACGGTGCCACTGCCAACCTTCTGCATGATGTCGCGCACGGCGCCGGCATAAATGAGTTCGCCGCGCTCAATGATCGCCACCATGTTGCAGATGTCTGCAAGTTCATGGAGGATGTGGCTGGAGATGATGATGGTCTTCCCCATGCGCCGCAGTTCCTTGAGCAGTTCACGCATCTCAATGCGCGCGCGCGGATCGAGACCTGAGGCGGGCTCGTCCATCAAGAGCACCTTCGGATCGTGCAGCAGGACACGTGCAACGCTGAGGCGCTGTTGCATCCCGCGGCTCAGACCGTTCACCTCTGCGTCGGCCTTGTAGTTGAGATCGGTGAGATCAAGCACATCGCGGATGGCGCGTTCGCGCTTGTCGCCGTGAATCCCGTAGCACGCTGCAAAGAACTGCAGGTACTCGTTGACCAACATGTCGTCGTACGCGCCCATGAAGTCCGGTACAAATCCGATGACCGGGCGAATCAGTGGGTTCTGGTAGCCGACGGTCTTTCCATCAATCCGCGCTTCACCCCACGTGGGCTTCAACAGCGTCGCCAGAATCTTGATGGTGGTGGTCTTGCCGGCACCGTTGGGTCCGATGAAGCCGCAGCACGCGCCTTCATCGATCTGCAGGTTGAGGTTGTTCAGTGCGATCAGGTCACCGTATTTCTTGGTGAGGTTGATCGTCTCAATCATCGGCATGGTGCGGTCATTCTAAGTGAGTGTGCGAACTGGGGCGATACCCGGTCGGTCATTTGCTGGCGCTTGCCCGTGTGGTAGCAGCCGGGGCAATCATTGCGCCCGGAACCGCTGGCAGTGGGAACACCACGCGGACATACGTCACGCCATCGGCGCGGGGCTCGTCGCCATCAATAGTGAACGGAAACGGCAGGTCAATCCGTTGACCACTACCGCTATCGGTGATCTTTCCAATGACAATCAGGCACGGCGTCGAACACCAGCGCGACATGTCCACTCCGCGCGCAAAGTCGCGTTCGACACGGACCGCATCACCGCGCCAACCAACGGCAGGAAGCTTCGGATCAATCACGTAACTCGGCGGCTCCAGCATGGCGTACAGCTGCAACATGTCCAGTCGTTGATCCTTGGTGAGCGCCGATGCAGGGTCATAGGCGGCAACGGCGCTGGCGAGCACTGGCTCATACCAGAGCGCCTTGAATGTTGTGGCTGCGCTGGTCACTCCGGTGTCACGTGCAAGACCCGGTGTCACGCTTCGCTTGGCGCCTTCGGGCACAGACTCTTGTCCATACAGTGACAGTCCAACATCAAGCGGAACTTCCGGGTCCCACTGTGCAAGCCGTGCCACACGTGCGTAGGACGGCATGCCATCACTCGGTGTAATGATGGGAGGTGTGTTCCCAATCATCGACCGCGTGGCGCCGTGAAATGGAGTCACGTGGATGATCATCACATTCTCAAGCGGTGCGGGCAGCGAGTGCATCAATGCACCACTCAGGACGATGCGTGGCTGCGCGCCCCAAGTAATGTCTTGCCGCAATTGTCGCTGACTCACTTCGCGTGGTGTTCCATGCCACGCTGGCAGCGCAACTCCCATCCACGAAGAATGCAGCACGGTGGATGTTGCGCGCGATGGCAGCGTGTAGGCAGCTGGCGAAGCGGAGGGAACTTCATACGTTTCAGTATCTGGAAATCCGCTTGGATTTCCAGCGGGCGGCGGAAACCAACTGGTGAGCAGGTCGCTGCCCGCGCCACCGTCGCCATGCTGCACTGCCACCTTCGCCGTTCCATAGCCCGGCAATTCAGCGCTAAACCACGACTGCGCACGCATCTGTGCACGCTCTTCGCTGGGCGCTCCCGGGCGTTCGATGCGATCAACGAACGTCAGATGCTGCACGCGCCCCGACTTCAATTCAAAGCTTCCGGTGACCGCCCAAGCGATCACTGTTGCAACCCCGGCAACAATGACGAATGCCAGCCACGCATATTGCGGCCGCTTTGCGCCGCGCAGCACCCAGTGCGAAAGGGGACCAGCAATCATCCAATAGATCGCGAAGGCGCCCAGTAGTCCAAGGATGCTGATGGCAGCTTGGCTACGTAAGCCGATGAACTGGTTGACCAGTGAGCCGCCATCCGCCGGAACTACCAGACCGCCACGCGCTTCAAGTCGCTTGGCCTCAGCGAGTGCGGCCCACTCGGTCGGTCCCGGTGCATCCGCGCGCCTTCCCAAGATGCGGTTCCAAAATTGATCTGCTTGCGGAATTCCGTCGGCGGTCAGTGCGCGGCGATCAATTCCGTCCACATCCACTCCGATGACGGTGACAAATCCAAATCCAAATGGCCTTCGCACTGCCAAGGCGCGCCCGGCGATCGTTCCGTCGGTCGCCACGTTTCCGGTGTTTGCGTCAACGGGTGCGGGTGC
>JBBAOD010000047.1:0-725 GCA_040401635.1 Phycisphaerales bacterium | reverse complement strand
AAGAAGGAGTGGTGAAAATCCGTTGCCCGGATCGTTCGAAAATGTCCAGATGCTGGTACGTGCCTCTGCATTTCGCAGTGCACCGCTTCGCGTTAGTACTGGCAGCAACTCGGAGACTGGCACCGCGTCGCGACGTTCGGCGCGTTCTGGGAGCGCCTCTGCAAACGGGGTTCGATTGCGTTGCCCGCCCAATCCCCACGGATCGCCGGCCTCTGGCAGCACGATCACAAAGTTGCCGCCGCGCCGCGTCCAATCAAGGAGTGCGCGCGCTTGATCAATGCCCACACTCTGCAGCGGGGCGTTGGTCCAAATGATCGATTCGTAACTTGCGAGTCCCTCCCAACGGTCGGGGAGATCACCCGCGGAAATGCCCCGCGCAATCTTGGTCAACTCATTCATCGAGGCAATGAATCCAAGATTGGGCGTTGGCGTTGCCAGCGCGGCCAGTCCAGCGCGGCCATCACCGATCACGCCAATCAGGCTCTCAGTGGTCTCCACCGGGACAGCCGGTTCCTCGCCAGTACTTCCATCAATGCGCTTCTCTCCTAAGACCCGTTGCACGCGCCCGTCTTGCATCTCCAACACGCGCACGATGGAGGAGAATCTCCGCCTCGTACTCACCCCGCGCCCGACACGGGCGGCCCTGCTCCAAGCCGACATCCGCGGCTACTCTAAGGTTGCTGGGTGGATGGCGCCGATGGCGATGGTGCGGGTGCTCCAAGGTT
>JBBAOD010000046.1:0-12899 GCA_040401635.1 Phycisphaerales bacterium | reverse complement strand
AAGATCAAGTTCAATGCGCGAACGACCCTAGCGGATCGCCTCTTCAAGCGCAGCGGATGCAGTCGGCGCCCATTATGAGTCCAGGCGACCGTCCATCGCCACCAACACCGCTTCAGGAGTTTGTGTGGAGGTGATCTTCACTTGGTAGCACCATCCCCTTCCGTCACTGCGCGCACGGTGTCAAGCATGTCCTTGGGTAGCACGATTCCGAATTGCTTCATGCGTTCGGGGTTCACCAAGAACACGGTCTCTTGCGGATCAGCAAATGGCAGGTTGCCAGGCGATTCGCCTCGCAGCACTTTGTCCATGAGTCGTGCGCTGATGCGTCCAACTTCTTCAAAGTCACGCGACACTGCAATGGTGGCGCCGGACTTCATTGCGCCGGGCGCAAACGCAAAGACCGGAATGTC
Organism: Phycisphaerales bacterium; assembly: GCA_040401635.1. Classification (GTDB taxonomy): domain Bacteria; phylum Planctomycetota; class Phycisphaerae; order Phycisphaerales; family SM1A02; genus UBA966. The sequence goes on along the minus strand of JBBAOD010000046.1, from coordinate 12,489 downwards.
GGCGCGATCGGCAGCCTTCACAATAGTTCCGAAGCCTGTGCTTGAAGAACTGTCAGAGATCTGCATGATGGCCTGCACGCCTTGCGTGGCAAGTCCCTCGGCGGCTTCAGGTAATTCCGTCGGGCGGTCGGCGCCTACCGACACCAGTTCAATGCCCGCTGCCGCCAGAGCCGTCTCCCATTCAGCGCGCGAAAATACGCTGTTCACCTCACCGGGCGCGAACACCGTTCCAACGCGGCGCAGGTTAGGAATGGCGGCTTTGCCAACGCGGATCATGTAATCCCAATCAAACGTGATGAGCGCGCCAGTCACGTTGGGCAGGTGATCGGTGTTGCTCTTGCCGGCACCCGAGGCAACGCCGGAAGCGATCATGCAGAACACCACGGGGCGATCAGTGATTCGCCGCACTACGGCCTGCAACGCGGGCGTGGTGAACGGCACCACAACGTCGGGCTCCTCTTCGTCGATCGCAGCGATGATGGTGCCGAGCGTGCCAACATCAAGTTGTGCATCGCGCAGTGAGAGGTAGCAATTCTTTCCATCCACGTAACCGAGCACTGCAAGTTCAGCAAGAAAGCCACGGTACGACTCTTCAAAGTTTGGCGTGCGGTTGTAGGTAAGCACGGCGATCGTGGGGATATATGGAGCAGCGGGTGCATTTGACGCTGATCCTGCAGCAGGCAACGCCGCCAGCAATGCTTGCACGCTCTCAGGAATCATTGGTCGCTCAATCGCGCGCGTGAGCGGCGGAGCGGGTTCGTCGTAAATCATTTCGGCTTGCTTCGCGAGCGCGGGGATGTGCGCCCAACCAATGCCGAAACCGTCGTAATTCAGTTGCAAGCCAACCGGCACAAAATTCTCGCACGGGATGTCTTGCGGTCGCGTTACGCGCAGAATCAGTTCTGCGATAGCGCCGGTGGAGATTCCCATCGCGCGGTAATCCGCGCCGAAATTGATGGCTGCGCCAAGCTTCGCCATGGCCGGGAAGTTGGTAATGACTGGCACGCCCGCCTTGCGGCAGCGGTCCACCACCGTGGATGCAGCGGCAATGACGTTGGTATCCGCAAGAATCCAGAAGCATTCGATCCCGCGGGAGAGCAGCACATCAGTGGCGGTGGAAACCTCGCTGACGTTCGCGCCGTTTGCTTCAAGCAGTTCAATGCCCAGCTTCGCGCATGCTTGTCTGCCAAGTTTGACTGACGCCTCTGCGTTTGGCTCCGCCGGATTCCACACGCATCCGATGGTCTTGATGTGCGGGGCCGCATCATGCATGGCGCCCAACAGAATCTCCGCCGGCTGCAATGTGCCGAAGCCAGCAACATTGGCAGGGCGTGTTGAACCCTCTGACCACGGGCCAAGTGGAATTCCGATCGCTGGCGGCGAGGCCACCAGTCCAAATACATGGGGCAGGGCGCGCTTGTTGGCACGTATCACTGCTTGCGTTGCTACGGTGGAGAGCGATACCACCATGTCATAACTTGGCGATGCGCTGCACACGGCGGCTGCCATGTGTCCAAGTGTGCCGATGTCACCTTCAGCATTGAAGAAATCGAAGGTTGTTCCAGCATCCTTCCCAAAGCCAGCGGAGTTGAGCCGCTCCAGCATGCCATCGCGGCCAACGTTCATGGCATCGATCGAGGAGATCTGGATGACCGCAATGCGCCGCGGCCGCGCAGCTTCAGCGGCAATACCTGCGGCATCGTTGCGCTGACGACTGTTTGATTTATCGCTCAATACCAACACCGCGGCTGCCGCCACGATGAGGAGGATTCCAAGAATGAGTCGCTTGGCGGAACGGAGCACCGGGGGAAACTACATGAAGGGCGGGGTGCCGTCGCGCTCACGCCGAATCCGGTGCAGTAGCTCATCCGGCCGCACCACGCGAATTCCGCGCGCCTTCAGCCGTTCGGCAAGCGCGGCGGCGGCGCCGACGCCGGTCACCTTGGTGCCGTCGGCCAGTTCGTGGCTCGACCAGGCATGCACCGATACCCAGCGCGTGAAGGATGCCGTGCTCGCCGCGGCATCGCGCGCGATTGCATCGCCCACTGCATCCGGACCGCCGATCCCGGGATGTTGCGTGTCCAGGCCAGCCCACAGGCAATAGCCCGCGGTGATAAAGGGCACCTCGCCGCCGCGACCGTCCGATGCCCAGTCGATGCGGCCGCGGCCCGCGTTGTACGGGGCGTAGTCGCACACGAAGGCGCCCAAGAGCGGGTGAAGTCCTTCCGCGATCCATCGACGCGCCTCTGCGGCGCCCGGCGTGTTCGAGTGCAGCATCAGCATCCCCGCCATCACCGCACCGGTGCGATGATTCTGTGCATCGAGCCGCCGCATGAACTCGCGGAACAACTCCTCGCGTCGACCGGTGTTCTCCGCGAATCGATCCGGATACCAGTAGCCCGCAAACTGTTCGATGAGCGCGGTGCCAGCCGGCTGCGTCTCACCGAGCCGTTCCAACACGCACGGCGCTGCCTGCGAAAGCGATGAGAGGCACGCACCGAACCCGATGGGAAAGCTTCCGTGCAGCGGATGATCCCAGTACGCGGGAGGCTTCACGGGCGGCGTGCCGGGCGGCGGCGTGACCGGCATGTTGCGCGGTGCGCCGGGTCCCCAGAAGGCGCCGGAGAGCCACTGCATATTGTCGCCATCACTGAGGACCAGCGCAACGCATGGACGATGATCGGCAAAGTCAACAGACGATGCGGGCATACCTACCACCGTCGGAAAGTGTGCATCAAGCGCGCCGGCGGAAAGAAACGGTTGGTTGCGCATCCAATTGCTCGCGGTATTTGAATGCCCGCGCACCGAGACGGTCATCGTGTGCATCGCCTCGTCGCCCTCGTCCCAACCGAAGGTGGGCGCCAGGTCATCAAGTCGATCGATCATCGGCCACGCCTGTGCACCGGCGCCGTAGCCCACCCAACACCGCTGCGAAATGGCCACGTCGCGGTTGCGCTGCACGCCGGGGTCGAGCATCGACAACGTGCTGCGCGAAAGTTGCGCTGCATCTGCTGGTGACATCGGCACGCGCCCATCCGCCAGCATGCGCAGACCGAGCGCTTCCGCGCGCGGGATCAGCGATTCCTCAATGAGCACCGCGCGATGGATCCCCGCGAGGCTGGTAGCGACGTTCACCGATTCATTGGTCGATGCGTTCTTTGCGGTGTACGCCTTGCGTCCGCTGGGGTCGCGCGCATACGCCACGTAGCCGCGCACCCATCCTGCGTGCATACCGCGCTCCAAGAGTTCCCATGGCGTGAAGGTGCCACGGTCTTCCAGTCCAAGCCGCGCCACTGTGCGCTCCTTCCATTCACCGTAGCGCTGCACCACGGTGTCGTTCCACACCAGTTCGTCCGCTTCGCCGCAGTTCACAGCCAGCGCCGCTAGTCCGGCGAGCGACGCGGAGAGCATCTCTTCACGCATGTCAACGGTGAAGTCGTTCGCCTTGGGTGTTGGAACTCCTTGAACCCGCACCGTCACGAACCCCCGCGGTGCATGTTGCGCGGGCCACCACGAGTCACGAGCTGCACGGGCAGGGTCCGGGCCTCCCATGGACAACGCGGCCAAGAACGCAAGGAGGACGGCGTAGAACATCACGGGGCGCACGGGATTATTGTGGCACAAGTTGCGGCCGCATGCACGTTCTAACTATCCCGCCTTGCGCGCCGTCATATCGAGGCTCGTGATGAAATCGCTTGGCGTGGTGCCCGCTGGCAGCGCGGCCACGATCTTCAGGTAGAGCGGGTCTTGCCAATCGGTCATGGCGGCGATGTACTCGGGCTTCGGAGTGAGCACGATGTCCGTGAGACCCGCGGCTACTGCTTGGGCGCGCGACTCCTCAACGAGCACGGCGCCTGCAACGCAGTCAACCAGCGCTTCGACATCGTGAAGCACCGCCGGTGGGAGCGGTCGCAGTAATGCCAAGTCCGAAACCGCCACGCGTCCGCCGGGAGCGAGGACGCGCGCAATTTCTTTCCACACGCGCGGCTTGTCCGGCGAGAGGTTGAGGACGCAGTTGGAGATCACCACATCAACGCTGCCATCGGCAACCGGAAGGCTTTCGATCTCACCGAGGCGGAACTCCACATTGGTCAGCCCGGTCTGCCGCGTGTATGCGGCCATATTGCGGCGCGCTTTGGAGACCATGTCCGGAGTCATATCGACATCGATCACTTTGCCAGTGGCGCCGACCTTTGGGCCAGCGACAAAGCAGTCGAACCCGCCGCCTGCGCCAAGATCCAACACCACCTCACCGGCGCGGAGCGATGCGATCGCGGTGGGGTTGCCGCAGGAGAGTCCCATGTTTGATTCGGCAGGCGTACTTGCGAGCTCGCCCGCGGAGTAGCCGATCGCTGCGGCAAGTTGTTCCGGCGTAAAGGTTGCCGGCCCGCAACATCCGCCGCCTGCGGGTAGGGCGGGCTTGGCGGTCGAGCCGCCGCAGCAACTGGTGGCTGCGGGTGCGGCGGGTTTCGCAGCAGCGCCGCCGCAGCAACTCGCGGCAGCCGGTGCCGCCGGTTTCGCCGCCGCCACTTGCGCCGCAGACCACGAACCGACCTCAGCGATTTTTGAGTATCCAGCACGCACTTGCTGTCGCAGCTGATCAGCCTCCACACTGGTTGCCGGAACCGCTGCGGCTGATGAGTTACATCCGCACTGCGTTCCAGAGCAACACGCATTGCCCTGCGGAGAAGGATTCTTACTGTCTTGACTTCGATCATTGACGGTGTTCATATGGCTCCTCATTGGAGTAAGAGGTGTTGTGAAAGGTGATCTTGAATCTCTGTTAATCGTGCACGCTTGTCATCGCGCCCCGCAACAGCCGCGAGCGCATCCAGGCAGTTGCTCTGCGGGGCAACATTGTTCAATGGCATCAGCAATCGCTCGCATCGTGCGGCACAGGCGCACATAGTCCACCACGTAGTGCACGGTTCGCCCGGTCTTACTTGACTGCACCACGCCGGCGCGTTCAAGAAGACTTAAGTGCCGCGAAACCACTGAGAGGTCCACTGCGCAACACTCGCCAACGTCGCTCACCGTGCATGCGCAGCCACACTTCACCAAGCATCCCAAGAGCCGGGACCGCGTTGGGTCACTGAGCGCCTTGAACAACTCCGGGTCAAGCAGGTCATCAATCGGCCTGCAACATGCGGAGGCCTGCACGGGGGTCATTGTTCGACGTTTGCGTACTTGCACCATAATGCAAATATACTATCTGTGGGCCAGCCGGGTTCGGTCAATCGGGAAGAATGTTCACTAAATCAGCGCCGTCCACCAGTTCGGTCGCCGCCCGCACAGTTCTTGCGGCATTTCGGACCGATTTCCGCCATCGTGATAGCCTCCTCTCCAGGCGACCACCGGTCGCTACGGACCGCGTTTCACCATTCGCACCAAGTGTGGAAGGAGTTACTCGTGGGCACGAAGTACCGCTATCGCAACGGGGATGTTGTTTCGGGCTGGCTGCTTGTCGACGCTCTGCGTGAGGCCGTTCGTTCAAAGGTCGTCCTCGCGGGTTCGCATATTCAGCAAGCAGGATCAGAGAGTTGGGTATTGGCAAGCACTGTCCCGGGGCTCATCGCTGCAGAGCCAGCGGTAGATGCCGCGGCGTCAAATGGCGATGGCAATGGATCGCGTGCGGAACAGCGACCCGGTCAACGTTCACCGGAAACGATTCATCATCTCTTGCATCGTTCCATTCGCACCAATGTCCAGTTGTGCGCGCACGAAAGCGGTCATAAAAAACCGTTGACGGGAATGATCGTCGGACTGACTGCCGACGGTTTCATGATTGAGTTCGCAGATCCTGCAGCGATTGCTTACTTCCCATTGACGCGGATTCGTGCGGTGACTATCTCGGCGCGATTTCCAGTCAATGGCTCACCTCGTGGAGGCGAGGGGCTACTCATCGATGTCGATTCGTTGCCAGACATCTCTGCGCTCGCAACAAGCGAATAGGCGCAGTGCAGATCGTTCGGCTCACGCAAACGAGGGCAATTCAAAGCCCGTGCGGTACTCGCGCCGCACGATGCTGGCGGTGGCTTCGGGGTTGTTGGTAAAGCTCAGAGTGGCCTTATCCCAACGCAGTTCCTTGTTCGGGTAGCGCGCTGCCTTGGAGCAGAGCAGGCCAGCCTCCGCCATGCGCGCGCCCGCCGCAAACGGCGTCTGCACGAGAGCATCCGGCTTGCCAATGATGCGGTCGACCCAGGAGTGCCAATGATTGCGCGCGGTGATCTCGCCTTGTCCGGGGATCTTGCTCCACTCGACGGGCTTGCCATCTTGCCAGACCTGAATCTGGCCCTCAGGTTCCACCAGTAGTACGCCGCCTTCGCAGACCACCATCGTTCCGATATTCGGCCAATCGCCAGCAGGAAGACCAAGCGCAGCGCGTGACGGAGCCTGGCTCTTGTCACAGTAATTCACAACGAAGCGCGGTCCCGCAAAGCGATCACCCGACACCGGATACGTAAGCGTGGAATGCACATGTTGCGCGTGATAGAAGTCCGATGGATTCCGCGTCTCGGCCATCACCGCGATCGGCGAAGAAAGGTCATAGGCAAAGTGGATGACATCCAGAAGATGCGTGCACCAATCGCCCAACTGCCCAGTGCCGTAATCCCATGAAGAGCGCCAACGCAGGCTGATCAGACCTTCGCGACACGGCGCATCAACAGCAGCACCCAACCACAGCGGCCAATTGATATTCGCGGGCGGCGTGATCGGCTCCGTCAGTCCGCCGTAATAGAAATAGCCATCACCTTGGTCCGGCGGTCCGCCGATCCACACGTGCGCCTCAATCGCTTTGCCGAGCAGTCCGCGACGCAGAATGTCCACCGCATGCTGCCGTCCCGCAGGACCCATGCGCTGATTGCCAACCTGCGTGATGAGCGATGGACACGCCTTGGCCGCACCTTCAATCGCCGCCACTTCAGAGAGTTGCTGCACCAGCGGCTTCTGCCCATAGACATGCTTCCCAGCCTTGAGCGCAGTCATCATGATGAGTGCGTGATTGTGGTCTGGGGTGCAAACCACCACGGCATCAAACTTGCCGGCGTGCTTATCAAACGCTTCACGGAAATCGCTGCAGGTGAACGCAGCCGGATGTTGCGCGGACACTTCCTTCAGCGCGTCAGAATCAACGTCGCACAGACCAGCAAAGACCACGTCGGGATGTTGCGTCAATTCATGTCGATCCGCCGGAGCAATGCTGCCACCCACGCCGATCTGCAGGACATTGAGCTTTGCAAGCTTTCCACCGAACACCCGGCGCGGCGCCACGGACGGAAGCGCGAACGCCCCCTGCGCAATGAGTGAACTCGCGGCGAGTCCGCCGGCAGCCAGGGCGGTGTTGGTCATCATGGTGCGTCGGTCGATCATCGTGTTCCTTGCGTGGAGTGTGTGGTTGCCAGACCTGTTACGCGATGCCATCGACAAGCCATCGCTCAAACTCAATTTCATCGCGGATTTGAATTCCATCCAATCCCAGAAGCGGATAGCTCGGTTCAATCTGCCGCACCCGATCGACAATGCCTTTATACAGCGCAGAAAACCGCCAGCCCCTGCGCTGATAGAAGCGAATGGCGTGCGCGTTGTCATTGGTGGTGGTCAGATAGATCCGCTTGCAACCCTGACTGCGCGCGTGTTCTTCTGCGGCCGCAAGGAGTGCCGCACCAACCCCGTGGGCGGGCGAGCGGCTACTCAGCGTGATCACTTCGCACTGCCATCCACCTTCGACCATATTGAGCGTCAGGAGCCCGGCAAACACGCCGTCGACTTCAGCCACAAAGCCGGGCAGCTGATCGGCTTGATGCAGCCGGCCCAAAGACCAGATGCCGTTGGAATGCCAGTGGGTGTGCAGTTCAGCGCGCACTTCGGCCGCGTCGCGTGGTTCGATGGGTCTGATGACCATGGGCATGGTGGGAGGGTAGCCACAGTGACCGCCACCACCGGGCATGCAACGAGCTGCAACTTCATCGCCTCCGAAATTTCAGTCCCTAAAAACGGAGTAGGCCTCGATTCCTCGAGGCCACACTCCAGGTGCCTGTGTTGGTGAGCTCGGTTTCCCGTCGAGCCCGCCGTCAGGCGGTTTGGGCATCTCTGAGTTTCCCATTCAGAGGCGCCCGCATTGTCTGCTTGCTGGTCGGTTTCCCGTCGACCTTCAAGACTGTTGTTCTGGCGGCCGGTTTCCCGTCGGCTGTCAGGACTGTCTCCGTCACCTTTATTAACGGAAACTACGAGCCTCAGCCATCACAGTTCTTTCATATTTCTTCAAATTGCTCTGCCAGCGCAAAAAAGGTGGCTTTGGAGCGTTTCTGAGCCCCCACAGGTACCCTCGCCGACTATGTCGCCCTCCCAGCCCCCAGAAGTCGTCCTTGAGAACCTCTCCAAGTCCTTTGGCGGCAAGGTCGTCCTGGCGGGCATCGATTTGACCATTCGCAGCGGAGAGATGGTGGCCATTGTCGGGGGGTCGGGGTGCGGCAAGACCGTGCTCCTGAAGTTGATCATGGCGCACTACCCACCCGACTCTGGGCGGGTGTTGGTGGCGGATCATGAATCGGACCCGAACGGTTCGGGGGTCGCCCCGCTGCGGGACATGTCCACCTTGGACGAAGCGCAGCTGGACCGTATCCGCATCCACTGGGCGATCGTCTTCCAACGCAATGCGCTGGTCACCGGCGATGTGTTCCAGAATCTGGCAGTCCTGCCGCGTGAAGTGAAGGGCATGACCAACCAGGAAATCCTGCCCCTGGCGGAGAAGGCGCTGGTGGAGGTGGGGCTTGATCCGGCGCTCGTCATGCATCGCGACCGCGAAGATCTTTCGGGCGGAATGGCCAAGCGCGTTGCTGTTGCACGTGCGATCGTCATGGATCCCGTCATCGTGATGTACGACGAACCGACCGCGGGTCTGGACCCAGAGATGTCCGCGCAGATCGACGAATTGATTGGCGAAACGCACCGCGCCCAACCCGCCTTTGCTGCCACGCGTGCCGGGATCAAGCGAATCAGCATCGTGGTGACGCATGACACGGAACTGCTGCGTCGGCTTCGACCGCGCATCGTCATGCTGTTTGGCGGCAAGGTCTCCTTTGATGGAACCTTTGACGAGTTTGTCACCAGCGACGATCCGCACATTCGCCCCTACCGAGCGCAGATGGGGCTGCTTCACAACGGCGAGAATAAGTAGTCTCCGTCAGTATGAAGGACAAGTCCGACATCGTGCGAGATTGGCTGCCGCGCTACACGGGTCGCAAGCTGGAGGACTTTGGCCAGTACGTCCTGCTTGTCAACTTTGCCAACTACGTGGAGTTGTTTGCCGAGCGCTTCGGGGTAGAGGTGTGCGGGCGTGATCGCCCGATGCTGACAGCGACCGCGGAAAACATCACCATCCTGAGTTTCGGTATGGGCTCCGCTATGGCTGCCACCACCATGGATCTGCTCTCGGCCATCGCTCCGAAAGCGGTACTGTTCTTAGGTAAGTGCGGTGGCTTAAAGAAGACCAAGGTCGGCGATTTCGTCTTGCCGATCGCCGCCATTCGCGGTGAAGGCACCAGCGACGAATACATGCCACCGGAAGTACCCGCGCTACCGAGCTTCCGACTGCAGCGCGCGGTGAGTGCCTCCATCATCAAGCACAACCGTGATTACTTCACCGGCACCGTCTACACCACCAATCGCCGTGTGTGGGAACATGACATGCGTTTCCGCGAGAAGCTCCTGTTGATGAAAGCGGAGGGCATCGACATGGAAACTGCCACCATCTTCTTGGTTGGCTTTGCCAACGGCATTCCCAAGGGTGCACTGTTGCTGGTGTCTGACAACCCGATGACTCCCGAAGGCGTCAAGACGGGGGAGAGCGATCGCCATGTCACGGATCAATTCGTGCAGTTGCATCTTGATATCGGCCTTGACGCGCTGCGCGACCTGCGCGACAAGGGCGAGAGTGTCAAGCATTTGCGCTTTGAGTGACTGATCTGCGGTGCAAATACAACCCCCCTGAAATGCACTTGGCATCTCAGGGGGAGTTGAGTTCCACGGCGTCCCCACACATGGAATTGACTGTTTATTCGGCGAAGCCCGTACCCCCGGGAGGCGCCCATCGCAGACCACACCATACCTGAACACACCCGTAAATCAAGCGCTTTGTTGAAATTCAGGAAATTAAATTCGCCAAGAGGCAGTTGGGCGCCATTTACTTCAAGGCCATCACGATCACCGACCCGACGGAGCCGTTTGCAAGCCCGCAGCGCTGGGTTGATAAGCAATGCGCGTGAATCCCGCGTCCCGGCACGCCTGCAATGCGGACGCTGCGCCTTCCACCGTGACATCGTCCGCAACCCGCACCACCACCCCGGGTTCCTTGGGGAGCGGACGAATGGCATCGCGCAGGGCATCGCGCCCCGCGAAGGTTCGTGTTCCGATGCGGTAGATCGTGCTGCCGTTGGCCATCGTCACGTCCACCACTTGCGGCGTGAATCCTCCGGTGTCGCCGGCCGTGGCGCGTCCGCTACCAAGCGTGGCGGTCAGTTCGCGCTCCTCCGCTTCCATGCTTCCGGCAAGCAAGAAATACATGAGTAAGAACAAGATCACATCAATCAGTGCGATGAGTGGCAGCCGCATCTCTGAGAGTTCCAGCAGTCCGGTGCGCCGGCGCGAAGTCATGCGCATCAGGAACCCTCCGGCGCAACAGCCAGCGACCAGTTGGCGATCTTTGCTTTCGCCAATCGTTCCGCCAGGCGATTGAGTGACGCAGCGCCCGCCGCGCGGTCGGCGCGCACCACAATGCCACTGTGTCGCGTTCCGGTGCCACCTTGCGCAGCGGTAATGCGTGTGGCAAGCGCGTCGAGTGAAACACTCTCGCCAAGAATGGAATAGTTTCCGGCGCGGTCGACATCAATCACTAACTTGGCAGAAGCAGATTCGCTTGGTGGCGCCGCGCCCTCTTGGTGAGGAAGATCCACGGGTCGCAGTTCGCTGGTTGCAAACTGTGATGACAGCATGAAGAAGATGATGAGCAGCAGGATCACATCGATCATCGGCGTGAGATCAAACGATGCATCGGATCCGTCTGCGCCGCCGGCCATCAGGTGCCCTGTGCCGGCGTGTTTCGCGGCGCTGGCGCGCCTGGCGGGGTGCCGGCGCCTGGGTTTACTGCGGCTGGACGTGGAGCTTGCGCGCGTGCGGCCGAAAGTGCAGCCGCCAATTCTTCAGCCATCGGTTCAAGATCATCAGCCGCTACGTCAGTGACAAGTCGATCGATGCGTTGACGAAAGAGTGCAAACGCTACCGTGCACGGCACCGCTACCACCAGTCCCTGCGCTGTATTCACCAGTGCCAACGACATGAACTTTGCCAGCTCGGTAGAGCGTGCAGCGCCTTGCAATGATCCAATCGCATTGAAGGCGCCGATCATTCCAATCACGGTTCCAAGGAGGCCAAGCATAGGACCCACCGCTGCTAACACGCCAAGACCGTTGTTGAGGCGATGCAGTTGCGCAGTTGCTACTTGACCTGCTTCCTCCACCGCTGAACGAGCTTCGAAGGCGCCCATTGGATTTCCGGTGCAACGTCGAATGGCGCTCGCCATGACGACCGCAACGAATGAATGGGACGAATCGCTGGTGCACGCACGCGTGGCGCCGGCAACATCGCCAGCACGGAGCGCAGTTGAAATGGCAGTGACGACGGCCGTCGGTGCCAGCTGCCCACGACGCAGCGAAAGCAAGTTCCGAACAATCAGCGCCAGCGCCAGCACGGACAGCGCGATGAGCACATAGCCAAGTGCGCCGCCCGCGCGCACGTACTCAAACAGACTCATCGACGTGCCTTCATCGGCAAGCGTCACAGGCAACGGCACGAGCACACTGGTTGCGTTCATTGGAGATGCAGGGTAGTCGCGCGCTGACAAGAAAGCCGCCCCGACGGTTGAGCCCGTCGGGGCGGCAGGAGGTCAATCGATCAGAAGTACGGCTCGGCGATCAGGGGCAGGCGCCCCATGCGCCAAGGACGATGGCAATGTCAGCACCATTCGTGGTGCCGTCATTGTTGAGATCGCTGGTGACCGCTCCGCCCCAACCACCCAGGACGATGGCCAAATCGCCACCGTCAACCACCCCGTTGCGGGTGAGGTCGGCGGGGCAGTTCACTGCGGCAGAGAGCGTCAGCGTTGCGTTGCCAGAGGTTCCGGCTGCTCCGCTACCAACACGCACGTACCAGACGCTGCCGCCCGTTGCCGACCATTCCGCCTTGCTGGTGCCGTTGGCGCACGTGGCGGAGTTGTCGCTGCAGGCAACCACCGCGGTGGTTGATCCTGGGCATGCATCGCCGGCATAGACGGCAATCCGCGTGTCAAACGACGCGGCGTTGCAGGTGCTGGCAGTCATGCGGCCAGTGATCGGTGCCGTAAATCGGTACCAGATGTCCTTGGTGATGGTGACGCCGGAACCCTCATCGCATGATGCAGGAAGTGCTGGAGCAGCATCGGTTGCCAACGTGTTG
>JBBAOD010000045.1:0-13015 GCA_040401635.1 Phycisphaerales bacterium | reverse complement strand
GGTGCAGGCGTTCCGAGAACGTGCGCAGCAAGTCGGAGCGGTGCACGAACCCCAGTCGGACCAGGACTTGATCGAGTCGATCGCCGCTACGAAGTTGCTCCCGAACCGCCTCAGCGAGGCGTTCGGCGGCCAAAACACCAGATTGGACCAACATCGTGCCAAGGGCCATCGATTCAGGGCTCCGGGGGGCGCTTCCCGAAGCGGGGGCGCCCTGTACTTATTGGCAGTCGGGGGATGGGTTGCGTGAATGGGCAATTCTTGGCATACTGCCCGATTCGTAACTGTCCAAGGAACCCCCTGTGCCGAATACTGAGTCAGCAAAGAAACGCGTCCGTCAGAACGTCAAGCGCAACGCCCTGAACAACTGGCGTAAGCGCCAGGTCAAGGATCAGGTCAAGGCCTTCCTCACAGCGGTCCATGACCGTGATGTGAAGGGCGCCGAGGCTGCGTTCAGCAAGACCGTCGCCGTCCTGGATAAGGTCGCGTCGACGTCCACCCTGCACAAGAACACCGTTTCACGCCGCAAGAGCCGACTGCATAAGCGTCTCAAGGCGCTGCAGGGTGCTGGCGCTGGCGCAACGAAGTGACCGCGCGGGCGGCCTCGATCCGCCTGCTCTGTCTGGATGTTGACGGCGTTCTCACCGACGGTACTGTTCAACTTGACGACCTTGGTCATGAGACCAAGCGATTCAATGTTCGGGATGGCCTCGGCATTTCGCTGTGGAAGCGTCTTGGTGGCGAGGTCGCGGTGATCACTGGTCGGTCCGGGCTTGCAGTCCGGCACCGGCTTGAGGAACTCGGCGTTCGCCACCTGTATTCCGGGAGCAAGAATAAATTTGATGACATCCGCGATGCAGCGAACGCGTGCGGCGTTCCGCTCTCCGCGGTGGCGTTCGTTGGTGATGATCTGCCGGATCTTCCGGCAATGCGCGCCTGCGGCTACCCTGTGGCGGTGCACGATGCTGCCGCCGAAGTGCGCGCGGTTGCTAGTTTCGTGACCACTGCTTGCGGTGGCCACGGCGCGGTGCGCGAGGTAGTGGAGCACTTGCTGCGAACCCAGAATCGATGGAACGAAGCGCTCGCCATGTTCGATTCCCCATCCGCGCCCGGCACACGGGCAGGTTCGGGCGGTGTGCAACATGAGCGACAGCAGCCCCAAAGCACCTGATCACGAATGGCAGCGTCGGCGGCGACGTCCGTACATTTGGACGGCGGTTGCTGTGGCGCTTTCGCTTTCGTTGGTGGTAGTGGCCTGGGTTGTTGACCAACGAAGGCCCAGTGATCAGCGACCAATCAAGACGCGGCCGCGTCCGGTGGCGGAACTCGTTGCGCCTTCGCCACTCACTGATCAAGAACGTGAGGGCACCGGTGCGAAGTTTGGTTCGCAGGAGTCCGTGAAATTGGAGCGCGGCGCCTGGGTGCAGGTGGCCGACGCGCAGGGGAACCTGAAGCAGCAATACACGGCATCGCGCATCGATCCGTTGCCGGACAAGCGCTTGGCGATGACGGATCCGCGCGCTGTGTTGTACGGCGATGGCGGTCGCATTGTGACGATGCGTGCTGATGCGATGACAGCGCGCGTACCGAAGCGTGCACTGGAAAGCGGCAAACTGTCGGGCAATGTGGTGATCAGAATCTTTCGGCCGCGCGATGGCAAGCCGGTTGACCTGAAGAATGATGCGCCTGATGTCACCGTTGAAAGTCCGGAAGCAAGCTTTGACCAAGCGAGCGGCGAGATTCGCTGCGATCGTCAAGTGCGCATTGCGGGTGAGGTGATCACCTTTGATGGCGAAGGACTTTCACTGACGCTTGCTGCTGATGGCAAGACGTTGGAGCGATTGGTGGTTGATCGCGCGTTGGCTCCGGTGCGGATTTCGCGCGCGGCGATTGAGGCGCAGCAGAAGAAGCGCGGTGATGCCAAGAAGAAGGCGGAGGCGGAGAAGGTTGCCGGCGGGGCTGTGGCTGCAAGTGGTGCTGCACAGCCTGCTGTTGCGGAGAAACCGGCGGATGCGGGGAAGGCAGTGGCGGCGGGCAAGCCGGCGGATGCTGCGAAGCCTGCAGCGGCGGGGAAGCCGGCAGACGCTGCGAAACCTGTGGTGGCGGGCAAGGCGGGCGGGAAGAAGGCGGCCAGTGCGGCGGCGGAGCCGCGGCTCTTCTTACTCACCATGTATGACGATGTGGAGATCGTCTCCAACGAAACAGATCGGTGCACCGTTGTCCGTGGCGACCGTGTTGATGCGTACTTCATCATGCGCGGTGGTTCAGGAATCGGAATGGCACAGCGCGACCCGTTCGGTCCGCCACGTGAGCCGTTCCCGATGCTGGCGGTGTCTGGCTCGCCGGCGCAGCAGTTGCTGGCGCTGGCGATTGCATCGGTACCGACGGATGATGACCAGGACGTGGTGACGGTGGCGTTCAAGGGGCGCCTGGTGATGGCTCCTGCGCCGGAGGGGACGCCCGTACTCAGTCAGCCGGATGCCGTTCGCATGGTGGTGAATGGCAAGCCCGCGCGCATTGAGGATTCCCGCAGCGAAGCGGTGATTACGGCGCAGCGTGTCACGGTTGAATCAAAGGTTGATCGCGTGGAGCTGGTTGGAACGCTTGAGGAACCCGCTGCGGTTGTGACTCCGGATTTTGCTCTGAAAGCGAAGCACTTCACGTTGGATCGTTCAACTGGTCGCGGTGCCAGCGATGGCCCGGGAAACATCGTCATGGGCGGTGCTGGCAAGAAGCCGCTGAGTGTGACTTGGGGCACCAGCATGGCGCTGATACTGGCGCCCGGCACTGGCAATACGGAAGGCACCTTCCGTGGCGCAGAGTTTGTGGGCGCTGTTGATGTTCGGAGCGCGGATATGGAATTGCAGACCGCGCAGCTTTCTATTGAAGCGCTGCCGGTTGGTAAGAAGGATGTGCCGCGCCGGATCGTTGCTTCGGGTGGAGTGAAGGCGCGATCGCTTGGTGCCTCGGGCGGGCAGTTTTCTGCTGACCGCGTGGAGGTGGCACTCTCACCGAACGCCGCGGGCGAGGCGCAACCGCGCACGCTGGTGGCGACGGGCAATGTGGAAGCAGGCGATGGCGCGCAGACGATATGGTCATCTGCATTGCGTCTGACATTCGTAGATGCGAAGCCGAAGGCGGGTGCAGCAGCCAAGGCGGGCGCAGAAGGCAAGGCGGGCGCAGACGCGAACGCTAGCGCAGAAGCCAAGGCGGGCAAGGGCAAGAAGGGCGGAATGGGGCTCGCGGGTGCTGGTGGCGATGAGCAAGGTGCCATGCGCAGTGATGTTGGTGAGATCGTTGCTGAAGGTCCCGTGGAATTGCGCATGGAGGACGGCGGGCGCGTGTTTGCCACCCGTCTTGAAGGTGATGGAGTGGGGCACAACGCGCGGCTCTTTGGACCGGACGTGTTGGTGGTACGCGGCAATCTTGTGCTCGACCAACTAGCGAATGTGCAAGTGCAAGATGCGCCGGTGCGGCTGAATGCCATTGGACCTGGTCGCGCAAGTGGATTTAAGGATCCGGTGATTGCAGTGAACGAAGGCAAGACTGGTCGACCAAAGATTTCCGCTGTCGCGCAGATGCAGGCCACGTGGCGCGAGTCGCTTTCGTATGCCGACGGTGCGTTGAAGGCGAAGGATGGCGGCGCGGATCGTGGGTTGCTGCTGTTGCAGGGTGCCGTGAAGGTGCGCGCCTCGCGTGAGCCGCGTGAGGCGGAGGCGCTTGATGCCGACGAAGTACAGATTGAAATCATGAGCCGTGGCAAGACCCTGGCGAAGGCAGATGGCAAGACGGCGAACGCTGATGGCAAGACTGCGAACGCCGATGGCAAGGCTGGCGCGAAGCGCGATGGAAAGTCATCCGGCGCAGGCGCTCTCGGCGACGCGCAGGCCATTGGAACGATGCGCGCGACTGGTGAAGTTCGGCTTGAGGCTCGGCAATGGGCCGATGGCAAGCGCGAAGGCGATCCGCGACTCTTCCGCATGAACGCGCCGAACATTGCTTACAACGGCCAAGACGGATCAGCGTTTGTTGATGGCGCCGGTTCGCTGTTGGTCTTTGATCCGCCGCCGCCGACCGAGCCAGAGAATGCGGATGCCAAGAAGAGTCCGTTTACGCCGCATGGGACGACGCGCTTCACGTGGAAGCGGTCGTTGGCGATGGCGCCACGCCCGGATGGCACCAGTCGTCTGACGTTGGAGCGTGATGTAGTGATGGATCACTTGGGGAACTCCACCACCGCCACCGGCACGATGACCGCGGACCGCATGATGGCCACGGTGCGTGCCGCAGAGGGTGCCAAGCCTGCGGCGGGGGCCGGTGACATGGGCGTCTCACTGGGCGGACCGGCGGAACTCACCAAGGTGGAGGCGGATGGTCGCGTGGTGGTGCGGACTTCCGACATGGATATTGAAGCGGGCGAGTTTGAGCTGGATGTGCCGTCGCAGATTGGTATCGCGCGTGCAGAGCAGGGAAGGTTGGTCACGCTGATTCAGCGCGGCACCGCGAATCCAGTGCGCGCGCATGCATTCCGCTGGGACATGGTCAAGGGAACCGTGTCCGTGGAAGGCGCCCGCGGGGGGATTGGGCGTTAGGGGGTCGGAGCGCCACTCGAGGAAAATCAGGAATTTTTAACTTTGCGTGATGGTTGGGGGGGGGGGATTTCGTTCTTGTAGGTGAAGCGTTGCTATGGATGCAGGTGGAGCCTGCGAGTGATGGCAATGCTTCCGGCTGATCGTCCATTCAGGTCATCGAAATTTACGCCGCGCGCCGACGGTTTCGGCGGTGTCACGTCTGCACGGGAGTGTGGACCAACAACGGGCAATTTGCCCAGAATTGAAAGTGCAATGATTCGAAACGCAACCATTTCTTCAATCGGTCTGTCTGTCTTGGCAGCAGCGGCGTTTATCGCGGCTCCTGTGAGTGCGGGGAACTCACTGTCCCCATTCGGACAGCTTCAATACAACAGCACACCGATCGCGATGACTTCGGGTACTGGCGTTGGTAATGACGGTTACTACATGAACACTACCTCTGGCCCAGGCGCCCAGCAGTTGTTGATCGGCATCAAGGCGCACGAATACCGCAACGGCAATATGCCGGCCGGTTCGACCACCGTGTCGTCGTACGGCAACAGCGTCGGTGGTTCATGGCTGAATATTGACGGCACCACTGGTGCGTACACCGCCATCGCTGGCGTCGCTGCCAACAAGCCGAGCTGGAACCCCGCCGCTCCAAGCTGGGGCTTCACGTGGAGCATCACCCTGGATGGTGCACGTCCCGCGGTCGGCGCCATCAGCATGCGCATGCTGATCACTCGTCCAGATTCACAGGTGGTCACAGTGGTCGCTTCGCAGGACGTAGGCACTGACTTCGGCCCTGGCGACATGGCATGGCAGCAGAACTGGAACTTGGGCTATTTGGGCGTCTTCGGTGGCGGCGTTGATGCCAACACCGTCGGCGACTGGAAGATCAAGATCTCAACCTTCTCTGGTGCAACCGTCTACGGTGAGCAAGAAATCACCGTCACCGCGACGCCCGCTCCGGGCGCACTCGCGCTCCTCGGCGTCGCTGGTCTGGCTGGTGGCCGTCGCCGCCGCGCCTGATCCTCACTCTGCACTCCACGCTGGCCTCGGCCAGCGTCCACACTCCACGCCCCCTGGCGCTTACGCGCTTGGGGGCGTGTGGATTTTTGCTGCTCGGCGGCGGCGGATCACTAGGGCGATGATGCCACTGAGGGCGCCGACTGCGACGGCAGCAATGATGATGAGGCGCACTTTCATGTCGTGGACATGTTGGAGCTCATCGACGCGTTGCGTGAATTCATCCGCTCGTGTCGTGATCAGGGTGCGGTCTGCTTCGATGATGGCTGGGGCAGCGGCGGCGGTGCGCAGTTCTTCAATCTGTGTGCGTGCACTATCAAGCGCCATATCAGTCATGGACTTCTCAATGGCCGGAGAACGCGCGGTCAGCACGCTTTCACGCTCCATGGCAGATGACAGGCGTGTGAGCATTCCTTCGGCGTCGGTGCGCTTGGCTGGAGTGGCGTCCGGTACGCGTGCGGCTTCAGTGACGGCGGTAATGTCGGCGGGCCAGGCAGCGCTTTCGTTGGCTTTCAAGTGCGTTTCGGCGGCGGTCATGGCGCGGGCGATGTCATCGTCGGCACGGGCACCTGCCAGGGTGCGTTCGAGCCGTGCAACATCAGCGCTCAGTGCGTCACAGGCGGTGCGTGCTTCCGTGGACTTCTGTGGTTCGGACCAACGGGTTGAGCCATGCAATGCAGCGGCGGACTGAGATGCCTTTTGCGCAGCGGTGAGTTGCTCGCCGGCCACTGGGAGTTTCGATGCAGTGATGGCTGCGGTGGCTGCCGTCATGGCGGTGCGTGCAGTAGCGATCTGTGCGTCAACGGCGGCGCGGGCGGCGGTGTCTTGCAGGGCGCCGATCTGCGTTTGTAGCCGCGCGGATAGGCGAGTGGCGGACTGAGTGAGCGATTGCTTGGCGGTGGCTTCAAGCGCGGTGGTATCGATGGCGCGCTGCAGTTCGGTGGCTTTGGTGGCCGCGGTGGTGAGGCCGGCGAGTTTGCCAGCGGCGGCGGTGGCTTCGCGATCAAGCGCTTCGAGCGCTGTCTGCAGTCGCGCGGCGTTGGCGCGCTGTTCGACGTGGGTACGCGTGGTGGCGATGAGGGTTCGGAGGTCAGCGGCTTGGCGCGTGAGGTCGGCGGTGGGGACGAGCGTGAGTGTGGCGATGGAGGCTTCTGCCGCGGTGACGGTGCTGGTCGCGCGGTCGGCTTCGGCGGCGGTATCGGCGGCAAGCGCGGCGGTGGCGGCAGTGAGTTGGTTGCCCAGGTTGGTGGCAAGGGTTTGTTGTGCCTGGAGCGCGAGTCCTGCCTGCAGGCGTTGTTCCAAGTCTGCAATTCGTTGCGCGACCGCCGTGCGCTGCTCGGGCGCGATGGCTGGGTCGGACTGCGTGAAGAGGGCGCGGATAGCAGTCATGGCGGACTGCATGTCGGACCAGCGGGACGCGGCGGCATCCGCTTCAGCGCGGGCCAAGCTTGGCTCTAAGAGCGGGATGACATTCACGCCTTGGAAGAAGGCATCGCGCTGCAGGGTGCGGTCTTGGACTTGGGGGTCCATGCCCAGCTCACATCCGGCCTTGCGGGCGGTGAGCACGGTCATGTTGATGGTCTGCATGGATGTCGCCAGTTGCTCCGGGTTGCGAGCGGCGAGGGCGGCATCGAAGCCTGCCATGGCGGTGGTGAGTTGCGCGGTGAACTGCTCGCGGGCGCGGGCTTGGAGTTCAGCTTCGGTTTCCTGGGGAACCACGGGGGCGGGCGGCGCTTCCTGGACGGGCGGCGGGGGTGTCTCGCAGCCCGTGAGGGTGGGGATCGATACGGCGAGTGCGCCAAGGACGGTCACGGAGAAGCGTCGAGCGAGGGTGTGATTCATGGTCATTTCCAAGGGAAGGATCGGCATAGTGAGGGAGGAATGGGGATAAATCGCGGACTCCGGGGGGATCCAGCGGGAAAAATTGGGCAGTGGAGGACAGGGGCGGGGACTGCCCACGTTCGGCGTCCACATGACACAGCCATCCCTTTACCAGCTCAGAAAGCGAGATCAGTGGTGCCGCGCCGGGGGGCGTGCGTTACAACGGCGAAGGCACGCCCGCTTCGGCGCACATCAGGTTGGTGGTGATCTCGCTGGAAAGGAAGATCACCGGGAGACCGCTGCCTGGGTGCGTGCCGCCGCCAACCAGCCAGAGGTTGTCGAAGCCCTGCAAGCGATGCTGCGGACGGCGGTGCAGCATTTGGCCAAGGTTGTGCGCGAGATTGAACGTGGCGCCGTGCGCAATGCGTTCGGACTTCCAGTCGGCGGGCGTGACCAGGTGTTCTGCGCGGATGCGGGAGCGAATGTCGGTGATGCCGAAGACGGTTTCCAATTGCTGCAGGGTGCGCTCGCGCAGTTCAGCCTTGGACTGTTCCCAGTCAACTTTGCAGTGGCCGGGCTTATCGTTGGGCGTTGGCACCAACACGTAGAGCGCGGAATGTCCAGCCGGCGCAAGTGTTGGGTCCAGGCGCGATGGATTGCACACGTAGGTGGACGGATCCGTGGACAGCGTGCCGCGCTCGGCAATGTCTTTCAGGTTCTCAACATACGAACGCGAGGTGTAGATGGTGTGGTGCGGCAGATCCACTTCGCCTTCAATGCCGAGGTACATCATGAAGGTGCTGCAGCTGTAGCGCTTGGAATCAAGCGTGGCATCCTTGAGTGCGCGCGGGCGGAGCGTGTCAGGGATCAGGTTTTTGAGGGCCCATGCGGCGTCGGCGTTCACCACCACATGATCATGACGGTGCTCGGTGCCGTTGACGACTACGCCGCAGGCTTTGTTGCCTTGGAACAGGATGCGTTCCACTGGCTCGCCGCAGCGGATGCTCGTGCCCATTTCGGTGGCAGCATCAGCCATCGCTTGCGTCAGCGCGTTGCAGCCGCCGATGGGGTGCCAGACGCCGTATTCGTATTCAATGAACGGTAGGATGGAGAAGAGCTCTGGGCACTCAAAGGGGCTCATTCCCAGGTACTTGCTCTGGAAACTCATGGCGAGCCGCACGCCGTCATGCTTGAAGTAACCCTTCAGGTGGTCGTACAGCGATTGCCACGGACGCAGTGCCGGACCCGCGCGCAACATGTCCGCGCTGAGGAAGTCGGCGAGGCCGCGGATCGGGCGCCGAAGGATCGGCGTCATCACTTCAAGTTTGCGTCGATTGTCACGGATGAAGCGTTCGAACGCGGGGCCATCGTTTGGCTCAATGGCGGACAACTGCCGCGACATGCGTTCAATATCTTGCGTGGCGTTGATGACTACGGGATCGCCGGTTGGCTGGCCGATGAGCAGCCGATACATCGGGTCAAGGCGCTTCAGTTCCGCGTAGTCGCAGAGGCGGCGCCCGGTGGCGGCGAAGATCTCCTCCAAGACGTAGGGCATCATGAAGAATGTGGGGCCGCAATCAAACCGGTAATCGCCGAGTTCAATCCGGCGGGTTCGACCGCCGACGGTGGGGTGCGCTTCGTAGACCGTCACGGCAAAGCCCGCGGCTGCTAGGAGCATTGCCGTGGTCAGGCCGCCCGGACCGGCGCCGATGATGGCGGCTGTTGGTGCCGAGCCATCGCGAGCAGCAACTGTAGGCATGGTTGCGGTCGGCGCGGCTCCGTTCCCTGGAAGTTGTTGCTGCCAGTGGGCGGAGAGGACAGAGGTCTTGGACCGTTGAGTAACCATGGTTTTTATCGTTTTCGCCCCCACAAGGGGCTCAGATTCGGGAAGATATCGCTTCTGACAGATGCCGTTGTGCGAATCCGAGCGGATTCGACGGCCGAACCCGGTTGCGAACCAAAAATGCATCAAGAACCCATGTTGCACGCCGACGCGATGGAGCGAGTCTCGGACCTCTCGGCGCGCGTTGCGTGGGCCTCGGCATTTGAACGCCGCTTGGTGGAGCGCGAGCGCGACTTGGTTGACGCGGTGCACACGGATATCGGCAAGCCGGAATGGGAAGTGGTGACCCATGAAATCATGACATTGGTGGCGAGCATTCGTTGGCATGTTCGAAATGCGCCGCGCGCGCTCGGGCCGCGCAAGATCGGTGGTGCGCCGTGGTGGATGCTGGGGCAGACGCACTGGAGCTATCGATTGCCGGTGGGACGCGTCTTGGTGATTGCCACGTGGAACTATCCGTTGCAATTGTTGGGCATTCAGCTGCTGCAGTCGGTGATGGCGGGCAACCGTACCGTGGTGAAGCCGAGTGAGCGTTCGCCGCGTTCGCAGCGTCTCTTGGTTGAGTTAGCCCGTGAGGCCATGCGCGATGTAGGTCTGCCGGTGGAGATGATCACTTCCACCGAGGCAACCCGCGACGCCGGCCGCACCGTTCTCGAAACCGAACAATTTGATCACGTGGTGTTCACCGGATCCACTGCAGTGGGGAAGCAGATCGCTGAGGCCTGTGCGCGAACGCTCACCCCAAGCACGTTGGAACTCTCTGGCCGCGACAGCGCATTGGTACTTGCTGATGCGAATATTGCGATCGCTGCCCAGTCCATCTGGCATGCGGTGACCATGAATGCTGGTCAGACTTGTATGGCTCCGCGTCGCGTCTTGGTGGAACGCGCGGCGTACGGCCCGTTCATTGCGGCCATGCGACCCTTGGTAGCGGCGTCGCGTCCGATGAAACTTGCCGATGCCGCTATGGCCGATCGCTGCGTGCAATTGGTGCAGGCGGCCATGCGGCAGGGCGGCTGCAGTCTGGGCGGAGTGGTGGAGGCGGCGCATCGCGGCGTCATGCGCCCGCTGTGCGTCGCTGGTTGTGAACGCGACGCGGCATTGGTGCAAGGCGATCACTTTGGGCCGGTGCTTGCGGTGCTTCCGGTCGATGGAATTGCAGACGCCGTCGCGGTGCATCGCGCGGCGGGGCAGCACTTGGCGACGAGCATCTATACGGGTCGTCCGGATCAACTACTTGCTGATCAAAGTTTCATCGCAGCGCTTGGTTCGAACGTGGTGACGATTAACGACACGGTGCTGCCAACGGCGCATCCAGCCACGTCCATTGAGGGCCGCGGAGCGAGCGGTTGGGGTGCCAGCCGCGGCGAAGCAGGTTTGCGCGCCTTGAGCCGCGAGGTGACCTGCTCAACGACATCCGGGCGCGTTCGAACTCCGCTTGATGAGCCGAGCGCATCCGTCAAAGGTTGGCTACGAAAGCTGGCGTTTGGTGGGCGCCGAGGCGCGACCGCGAAAGTAACGCAACACACGGGCGATCACGAACTTGGCAACGCGGGTGTTCACCAAAGCGCCAGTCAATCAGAACACGGAGTAACAAACACATGACACAAACAGCAATCGTCATTGGAGGTGGTTTGGCTGGTCTTGCCGCGGCTACCGAACTGGCTGGACGCGGAGTGAGCGTCACCTTGGTGGAGCGCAACCAGCACTTAGGTGGAAAGATGAATGTGCTCTCGGAGAAGGGATTCACCTTCGACATGGGGCCAACGATCATCACCATCCCCAACGTCCTGCGCGGCATCATTCAGCGCACCGGTCGCACTGTTTCTGACTACATCGATTTAGTGCGCCTTGATCCGCAGTGGCGCTGCATGTACGAAGACGGCACGGTCATTGATCTCTTGGAGAAGCCAGAGGCAATGGCCGCTGCCATGGATAAGCAATTTCCAGGCACCGGAGCTGGGCGCGGCTGGGTGGACTTTGTTGAATACAGTCGCCGCATGTTCCGCCTGAGTGGAAAGGTCTTCTTCTTTAAGGATCTTGGCGGCGTCATGGATTTGATGCGCGTTCCGCCTTCGAATGAGCCGGGACTTCTCAAGGAAGTCTTTGCGATGCGTATGCATTCCACAGTGGGTGCGACTATTGAGAAGCACATTCGTGAGCCACATCTGCAGCAGTTGGCTGAACACTTTCTGCAGTACGTTGGGTCAAGCCCCTTTCTTTCGCCGGCGATTCTTTCACTGATCGCTGCTGCGCAGGTGGATGACGGATGCTGGTACGCGATGGGTGGAACACGCAATGTGGCGCGTTCGCTGGAGCGCATCTTGCGCGAAGAGCGCGCGGAAATCATCACTGGTACTGGGGTGAAGCGACTGATCACTGACGGCAAGACTGTTCGCGGCGTTGAACTGGACGATGGCCGCACGTTGACTTCCGATGTAGTGATTTCCAACTGTGATGTGCAGCGCACATATCGTGATTTGGACGGTTCACAGGCAGGCATTTCCGAGCAGCGCCGCATCGGTGGGGCCTACACGCCGGCGTGCAGTGGCGTGGTGATGTACTTGGGTATTGACCGCCAGTACCAGCACTTGTTGCACCATGACTTCATGTTCTCCAAGGATCCTCATCTGGAGTTTGATGACATCTATCGCCAGGGCATTCCGGCCCGCGATCCCACCGTGTATATCTGCGTTCCAAGCCGTACTGATCCGACCCAGGCGCCCGCGGGATGCGAGGCCTTGTATGCGCTGATTCATACGCCGTTCTTGCGCCCCGGCCAAGTGTGGGAAGGTCCGGGCGGCATGATGGAGCAGTATCGCGCAGTGATCATGGAGAAATTAAAGCGCATGGGCATGCCTGATCTTGAGAAGCACATTGTGGTTGAGCGTCATCTCACGCCGCAGAGTATTGAGCGTTGGTACAACGCTGAAGGCGGCGCCATCTATGGGCTAGCAAGTCACGGCAAGTTGAAGGGTGGCTTTAAGCCGCGCAACCGGAGCCGTGTGTATTCCAATCTTTACCTTGCGGGCGGCAGCGCAAACCCAGGGCCCGGCGTGCCGATGGTGTTGATGAGCGGTGTGACCGCAGCGGATGCTGTGTGCGAGGACCTTGGTGTGGGGCGCACTTCGCACGGCACCGTTGGCTTTGGAATTGACAACGGCTCGCGGCTGATCGCGGGTACCGGTGCTCATGTGCTTGAAGGGCAAGCGTGCCAGACGGCGTGAGCGAACTGCTGCCAGCCACGGAAAGTCCGTGGTTTCGTAAATTCTTTGGCGTCTGGCTTCGTCGCCAAGTGCCGAAGCACTTCCACGCGGTTCGGTTGGTGCGGGGCTCTCCGGAGGTGCTTGAGGTAATGTCTCGGCACGCTGGCCCAATCATCTTGCTGAGTAATCACCATTCGTGGTGGGATCCGTTAGTTGCATTCATCGTTCATGAACGATGGTTTGCTGGTCGCCCCGCGCTGAGTCCGATGGATGTGACGCAATTGCGTAAGTTCAAGTTCTTTCGCAAACTCGGCGCGTTCGGCGTGGATCCCGATCATGCGGCTGGGCTTCGTAGCTTGGTGCGGTACGTGGGCGAGCGGTTTGCTGCTGCGCCGCGTTCGGTGTTGATGATTACCCCGCAAGGTGAATTTGTGGATCCGCGCTTGGAAATATCGATTCGTCCTGGAGTGGCGATGTTGGCAGCGCGTCACCCGGAGGCGCGCGTTCTGGCAATGTCCGTTGAATACGCGTTCTGGAACGATCAACGG
>JBBAOD010000044.1:0-13159 GCA_040401635.1 Phycisphaerales bacterium | reverse complement strand
GGATTGACTGATCCAACCTGCGCAACAGCAACACCCGCCATGCCGGAATCAGCCCGAAACAGCGCGATCGGTCCGATCATCGCAAATTGACCTTGCAGCACAGCGCCCATGGTGTCAACAGAGACACCCGCAAAGCGCATCCCACCGACCACATCAAAGAGCCGCTTGATGGTCAGTTCGGTAAATGTGGTCTGCCGCGCAAAGCGCTCCACCGGAGTGAGCGTCTTGTTCTCGACGGCTTGCTTGGCTTTTTCAACGGGCTCCGCATAGACCTGCATCTCACCCACGCCAACTTTGGTTTCAAAGGTTCGGGCGTACTCATCAAGCAGACTGCCGATGTAACTGAGCTCATCTTGACGAGCCTTCATCTCCGCCTTCAGCGTGCCGATTTCCAAGGCACCGGCATCGACCAGGCGCTGCACCTTGTCGCCATCCTTGCGGAGTTGTACGACGCCTTCTTCAAGCGATGTAAGTTCCTGAGCAAGCGGCAACTTCTCAGCGGAGATCAGCGCTCGCACATTGTTGAGCTCGCCAATACTCTTGGTGAGTTCGCCCTCTGCGCTGCGCGACGCCTTGCCGATGGTCGGATTGACATCTGCAGGCTGCGTTGCTGGTGCCTGCGCATACGCAGCGCCAACTGCCAGAAGCGCTACGGCTGCCATACGAATGGTTGATTTGAGTGTCATCATTTGATTGAGATTGGAAGGGGGACGAAGGATGGCGTTTGTTTGCCCTGAATGATTTCCAACGCTTGCATGATCTGGTTTGACGTGGCAGCAGAAGCGGATTCCCACTTCCATCCATCCTCAGTGGGACGACCAATCCCAGCCAATCCGCGCGGGCTGATGTAGTACGCCTGGGCTAGGCCAACATAGAACACTTGCACCTCGCTGGATGAACCATCAGCGAGCGTTCGGATCTCATAAGAAACCGAAATTTCGCTATTTGCCTTGTTCAATTCATTGAGGATGCCCAAGACGTTCTGGAAGCGCTCCGCAGTGGAGACGCGGGTATTTGTTGGGTCTGCAGGGATGCGCTGCATCAAGGGAAGCAGCTTGGTATTGACTGGCTCCGGCATCAACTTGGCAAGTTTGCGTACTTGGCCTTCCATGGTGGTCACCGCGTCCGACAATTGCGTGGTGACGGCCTTGAGTTGATCGAGATCCGCCACTAGTTCGTCGCGCTTCTTGTTGGACTCCGCCACCGCCAATTCTGACTGGGCGATGCGATCCTTCAAGACGCCTACTTCCTTACCAACTAGCTCAATGCGCCCCTGCAGAATTTCTTTGCCCTGCTGCCAATCGTTGCGCTCCTTGGAAATGATCTGTTGCGTCTCGATCCACTTGTTCAGGGTCAAGCGCGTCTCATCAAGCGTGGCTGGTGGGGCTGGAGGCGCGGCTGGCATTGGGGCTGGAGCAGCCTTGGACTTCGCGGCAGTACCCGAAGCCTTCGGCTTCTTATCGCCTGACTTGGTGGCCGGAGTTGGCTTGGTCGCCGGAGCGGGCGCGGCCTCCTTGGTTTCAGGCGCGGCCTCCTTGGTTGTGGGCGCAGCATCCTGCAACGGCTGCGCGAATGCTGCGATCGGTTCAACCAGGAACGCGACAATGGCGACCGAAGCCAGTGCCATGATCCAATAGCGGGCGCGTTGCGCGAGGGCAGTCAGAAGTTTGGGACTATTCATGGTTCATGAGCCTTCGCCCAGAGCCTGGGCGTTGCAAGTGCGAAGTGGGGCAAAGCCGCGTGCGCGACACCCCATCCGTGGCCGAAAGGCTATGGATCACGCATATCCCGTCTGTAAGCGTTTGGTTCAGATTGTGTTAACGCCTGCCGATTGGGGCCCCAGAGGGCCAAATCCAGCCTCACCCCGCCTCGCGTACACCACCAATCGATGCCAGTACCACTCTTTCTCGGCCTCGACATCGGAACTTCCTCGCTGAAGGCGCTGATCGCCACCGCCGAGGGAACGCCCGTTGCCCACGCATCGGTGGAGTACCCGCTCTCCACGCCGCGCCCGGAGTGGAGCGAGCAAGACCCCGACGACTGGGTACGCGCCGCCCACGTAGCCACGCGCGCCGCGTTGGCGACCGCCGTTCGCCTTGGGCATACCGATGCCGCCCACCGAATTGCCGGCATCGGATTCAGCGGTCAGATGCACGGCGCCACCTTCGTGGATCGCACCAATACGCCGCTGCGCCCGTGCATTCTTTGGAACGACGCACGCAGTGCCGACGAATGCGAGCGTCTCGATCGCGACATCGGTCGCGAAACCATCGTGGCACGCACGGGTAACCGCATGCTTGCCGGATTCACGGCCCCCAAAGTGCGCTGGGTGCAACGCCACGAACCCGCCGTGTGGAGCGCCACCGACTGCATCCTTCTTCCCAAGGACTACGTGCGCCTCAAGTTGGGCAGCGTGCGCGCCACCGATGCCGCCGATGCCAGCGGGACGCTCTACTTTGATGTTGCACGTCGTGCGTGGAGCATGGACATGTTGCGCGACTTGCAAATCAATGCTTCGCAGGTTCCCGCGTGTCATGAATCGCCGGATCCAGTGGATCGCCTCTCTCAGTCCGCCGCAGCACTGATGGGACTCACTGCCGGCATTCCGCTGGTGGCTGGCGCGGGCGATCAAGCGGCAAACGCCATCGGCTCAGGAATCATTGCCCCGGGCGCAGTAGCTGCAAGCTTGGGAACCTCCGGCGTGATCTTTGCCGCGAGCGATTCGTTCCGCGCCTCACCTGACGGCGCGCTCCATGCCTTCTGTCACGCGCTCCCGGGTCGATGGCATCTCATGAGTGTGATGCTGTCCGCCGCGGGAAGCATGCGCTGGTACTTGGAAACCCTCGCCCGCGACATCAACGCGCGCGCGAACGCCGAAGGTGTGTCCGTCTACGAACTGCTCGACCGCGATGCCGCCGCGATTGAGCCTGGTTGCGAAGGGCTCCGCTTCGTGCCAACACTTTCCGGCGAGCGGTGCCCCATTCCCAATCCGCATGCACGTGGCGGGTTTTATGGCATCAGCATGGCGCATACGCAGGCACATTTCACGCGGGCGGTGATGGAAGGGGTTGCGGCTGGAATGGGCCTCTGCATGGGGCTGATTCGGGATGCCGGAATAATGCCACCCGAGGTGATTGCGTCTGGTGGCGGGTTTGAAAGCCCACTGTGGACGGCCATGCACGCCAATGCGTTTGGAATTCCGGTACGCAAGGCAGAAACCCCAGATAGTGCTGCCCTTGGTGCGGCAATCTTGGCAGCCATCGGCACGGGAAATCGCGGGGAATTGCAGGAATCTTTCCGTGCAAGCGCCGAAATCGAACCTGCCATTCAGCCAACGCAATTCCAGCTCTGGAAAGACCTTATGGCTGAGCAACAGGTTCTCCAAAGAACTGCCCTTTGATACAAATCAAGAATCACCGAGCGATTTCCTTGCACGTCCGCCGACCCGGGCTACATTTCGTTGAGATTGAGATTGCTGTCGAGGAGGCGAAAAGGGCCAACTCTGCCTTTCCCTCCTCCCTCACAAGGGAGACCGATGCGCTCGATGGGTTAAACCCCATCGAGCGTTCTTTATTTTCCGGATGATTTTCCGGCTGGCTGGTCGGGTGGATCCCCAAACTCCTCACGGCGCCCCTTGGCGGCGCGCTCATCGTCGGCCTTTAACTTGGCCTCAAGCGCACTGTCTCCCGATTCTTGGCGCTGCACCGCTTTCCATGCGAGGAAGGCCACGGCAATCATTCCCACGATCGCCCCAATCATGATGAGCGCATTGGAACCAGTCACGCCACCGCGCTCGACTTGAAGCCGGACTTGCGCAGGAGTCGAACCTTCAACTGCAGGTTGTCGCCCGGGCACGCAGTCTGCGCACCTGGCCACTCACGATGCGTGTAGACGCTCGCTGCTGGAATTCGGTAATAGCCGCGCAATTGTGCGACCGTTCGGTTGAGCGCCTCGATCTGCGCCTCGGAGGGCTTCTGTTCAACAAAATTTCCCATGCACATGACGCCAACGTTGTTCTCGTTGCGGTTCTTGACATGTGCGCCTTGCCAGCGCGTGACATCACGACCCTGCCAAACAATGCCGGAACGATCGACGATGTAGTGGTAACCGATGTCGCTCCACCCCTTGCCGCGATGGCCGTTACGAATCAACTCCAAGCGCATGCGCGATTCCAGCTCAGTGAGCCCCCAGTACGGTGTCATCCCATCGTGATGGATGGTGATGTACTTCGGTGGGAGCATGCGATCCATGTCTGCATAGACCGGGGCACCATGAGCCCACGACTCACGTGGGCGCGCAAATGGAACCGGACCGCCGTAGCACACGGCCGGCGCCTTCACTACGCCCGTCTGCGGATCCATCTTGGGTGGCAGGCACACTGCTCCCGGAGGAGCGCCAACTCCCGCATCTGGAATGTCCGGCCACTCCGGCGCCGGGAGGCGGCTCGAAGCCAACTGCGATGTCCGGCTCGTGGCGCATCCGGCCACAAAGAGGGCCCCAAAGAACACAAAGGATCGCCGCGCAATAGCCATGCCCCGTTCGGCGGAGTTCGCCAACCGGAGTGCCTCAGGCGTGCTGTCACTACTGTTGGGATCGGTGCTCATGTCGCTTCCTTGCAGACTGCTACGCACACTTAGGCAAAAAGGTCAGCCGTCCTTCCTTGGATCGGCACACATCTCCTGACGACTGCAGTTTACGCACGACTTTCAGGTGCGCGTAAACGGTGAAATCCTGCAAGAAAACCGCCGATATGTCTTCGCCGCATCACGCCGCGCCGGGCTCCACCGTGAGATTCGCTTGCAGCGCTGCCATCTGCTTCTCAAGCTCACGGGTCCGTCGGAGCAATTCGGGGAGTTGCTGAATCGCGATGAACTGCCGCTTGGCCAACTTGTCCGGAATGGCGGGCACGCCTAGGACCAATGCTCCGTCTGGAACATCGCGCATCACCCCGCTCTTGGCGCCGACAATCGACTGCTTCCCAAGCGTCAAGTGATCCGCAACTCCAGACTGCGAAGCAATAACGGCGTAATCGCCCATCTGCACGCTGCCGGCAAATCCAACTTGACCCATGATCAGGCAGTGCTTGCCAATCTGAACGTTGTGTGCAACGTGCACAAGATTGTCAATCTTGCTCCCCTGTCCAATGACGGTTGGTCCAAGCGCGCCGCGGTCGATGGCAGTGTTTGCGCCAATCTCCACATCGTCATGAATGATGACGATCCCCACCTGCAACATCTTGCGGTGCCGGCCTTCATCAAACACATAGCTATATCCGTCGGCGCCAATCACTGTGCCAGAATGAATGCTCACGCGGTTGCCCACTTGGCATCCGGGATAGATCACCACGTTGGGATGGAGCCGCGTGTCATCGCCAACAACGCAGTCCGTACCGATGTTCACGGCGCTCAGTAACGCGCAGCGCTTTCCGATGGTGGCCCGCGCGCCGACTACGCAATATGGTCCGACGTGTGCGGTTGTATCCACGTGCGCCGAAGGATCGATGACCGCTGTCGGGTGGATTCCCGCAGCATGCTCAACCGCTGGATGAAAGAGCGGCAACAGGCGCGCCACGGCGATACGCGCATCCGCCACACGAATCACCACTTTAGAGGACGGCTGCACTTCACCCGAAACCAAGATGGCCGACGCCCCACTGCGCTCAGCAGCCTCAAGGTACGAAGCCTTCTCCGCAAACGTCAGGTCACCAGGACCCGCCCGATCCGCTGGCGCGAATCCTTTGAGAATGACGGAGCCATCGCCGTGAACTTCGCCATGAACGCGCTCAGCGAGCTGTGTTGCTGTGAATTGCATGTTGTATGTGGGGTCGGCACGCCGACCACGAAACGGTGGACTTGGAGTCAGTGACTGGATGCCGGGTGCAGACGGCGGCTTGCCACATGCTTGGCGTGACCCGCAAGGCACTCCTTGAGACTGATCATCTTCTGCGCATCGACATCCCACACCTTGAGTCGCAAGCAGCGATAGATGTCAATGGGACGAAGCGAGGTGGATTTAGGCGTCATCAGTTCCGGAATCGCATTCTTCACTTCCGGCAAGCGATAGAAAGGAATACGCGAATTCAGGTGATGAATGTGGTGATAGCCAATGTTGGCCGTGAACCACGCCATGACCGGGCCGGTCCGCAAGAAACTAGAGGACTCCATAGCGGCAATCTCATACGCCCAGCCGGCGCGGTGGTAGAACGAAACCCCGGGAAAATCGTGCTGCGCGTAGAAGAGGTAAGTGCCGATTGCGCTGGCAATAAAGTGCGGAATGATCATTGCTAACAGCAGTGCGGTCCATCCGAAGAACCACACCAATACCGAGCCAACGACAACATGCAGACCGATGGCAATCACCCCGTCGTAGTGCTCGCTTGGCTTATTGAAGAATGGATAGACACACATTCCGTAGAAGAAGATGAACACATATCCAAACAGAATCGTCAGCGGATGACGCATGAACTGATACTTGAGCCGGCGGCGCGGTGACGAACGCAAGTATTCCTTGCTGGTCATCACCGGGAATGATCCAATGTGCGCCGAGCCGAGTTTGGAATTGTGTTTGTGGTGATAGTTGTGCGAACTACGCCAGACGCTGCTGGGACTCAAGCACATCATGCCGACGCCCCACATGATCCACTCTGCCATGCGCGAACGCGGCAAGATGGCATGGTGTTGCTGATCGTGATAGATCACGAACAGGCGCAGCACGAGCAACCCTTCCACCAGCATGCAGCCGAGCCGAATACTGATGTGGAAATTCAAGAGCGCTCCCACAAAGGAAGCTGCCAGTAGCACGAGAGTGGACAACACGTACCACCAACTGCGCGCTGTTGAATCCGATGCAAATGGACGCGTAGCAAGAATGAGTTCCTTGCCAGTTCGCATCTTGGTCGGACTGTTTGTGTTTGTTCGCCCGCTACCTAGGTGACGGACGTCCCCTTTTACAAATTGACGGGGATTTGGGACGGCAATACTGATTTACGAATTCTCTTTCCGACTGTCGACGGAGCGCGTCGCACGGTGTCCTTGATGGAAGGAATGTACCATTTCAACAGTGTAGTGAGGGTCTGCAGTCAGGGGTCACACGGAATTCACAGAAAGATGGCAAGAGTTTGGACAGGCCTCGCCCGGGAATGACGTGGCACAGCAAAATCCGCTTGAAAAGTAGGGGCGAAACCCGCGTGCCCAAGGGCTGTGAATTCGGTGTGCTTTGGCGTTCTCGGGTACTATTTGTGGTTCACCGAAATGGCAGAATCACAACCCATCCCAGCCGACAGCGCAGCGCCCCAGGGCGCCAACGCCGCCCCCTCCGCCGACGAATACACCTCAAGCACCATCCAGGTCCTGGAGGGCTTGGAAGCCATCCGGAAACGTCCGGGGATGTACGTCGGTGGCGCAGGACCGGAAGGCCTGCACCACCTCGTTTACGAATGCGTCGACAACGCGATCGATGAGGTCATGGCCGGGTACGCCACCAATGTCCACGTGACCATCGGCGTTGACGGGAGTTGCATGGTCGAGGATGACGGGCGCGGGATGCCAGTCGACCCCATGCGCCATGAAAATCCGACCATCAATGGGCGGCCCGCGGTGGAGGTCATCCTGACCGAGGTGCATGCCGGAGGCAAGTTTGACGGCAACGCCTACAAGGTCTCGGGCGGCCTGCACGGCGTGGGCATCAAGTGCGTCAACGCGCTCAGCGAATGGACTGAAGTAGAGGTCGACAAGGGCCCGAAGACCTACAAGATTGCATTTGCGCGCGGGGAAGTCTCGGAGCCGCTGCATGTGATCGCTGAACGCCAGGCGGGGGCGCGCAACGGAACGCGCATCTCCTTCAAGCCTGATCACGAAATCTTTGCTGACACCGATTTTCAGTTCGAGCGCCTTGAGCATCGCCTCCGTGAATTGAGCTTCCTGAATCCGGGTGTCAAGATCTCCTTGCGTGACGAGCGGGTTGACTCTTCTGGCAACGTTCGCGAAGAGAATTTCCACGCCGCCGATGGATTGGCGGGCTACGTTCGGCACATGAATGCTGCGAAGAACACGCAGAGTCCAGTCATTGCGGTTACCCGCGAGGATGAGGAAAGCGGCACGCGTGCAGACATTGCCATGCAGTACACGGACGCCATGAACGAAACGCTGTTGGCGTTTGGAAACAACATTCCAAACCGCGATGGCGGAACGCACGTCACGGCATTCAAGCAAGCAGTCACTGTGGCTATCAATGGTTACGGCAAACGCACCGGCATCTTTAAAGATGGCAAGGATGCAATCACCGGCGAGGATCTGCGCGAAGGATTGACCGCGATCATCAGCGTCAAGTTGAAGAACCCAACGTTCAACAACCAGACAAAAGAGAAGCTTCTCAACCCAGAGATCGCCACGTTTGTGAGCGGCGCGCTCAATGAATTGCTCGGCGCGTGGCTTGAAGAACATCCCGCCGAGGCCAAGAACATCTGTAACCGCGCCAAGCTTGCTGCCGAGGCGCGCGAGGCTGCTCGCAAAGCCCGTGAACTCATCAAGCGCAAAGGCGCCTTGGATTCTGGCGGCATGCCGCACAAGCTCGCAGACTGCTCATCGAGCGACGTGGAGAAAACCGAACTCTTCATCGTTGAAGGTGACAGCGCAGGTGGAAGTGCCAAGGGCGGACGCGATCACGTCTGCCAAGCGATTCTGCCACTGCGCGGAAAGCTCCTGAATGTGGAGCGCGCGCGACTTGACAAGGTGTTGGGGTTTGAAGAAATTCGCACGCTGATTCAGGCTTTGCAATGCGGTATCGGTGAAGACTTTGATCACGCCAAGCTTCGCTACGGGCGCGTCATCATCATGACCGATGCAGATGTTGACGGAAGTCACATCCGCACACTGCTACTCACCTTCTTCTTCCGACAGATGCCGGAATTGGTGCGGCGTGGTCGCATTTACATCGCGCAGCCGCCGCTATACCAAGTGGCGCGCGGCAAGCAGAGTGAATACGTCTTGAATGACCGAGAGATGGGCGATACGCTCGTCGACTTGGCACTCAAGAATTGCACACTTGCGGTGCGCACTGAGGACGGGGAGATTGCTCACGAAATCCCTACTGAGAAGGTGCGGACGGTCATTCGGATCCTGAATCGCCTGGAAGAACTGGTCACTATTTCCCAGCGCCGCGGCATTCCATTCCCGACGCTTCTTGCTGCCCGCAAGGACGACCCGACTGGCAATGATCACTTGCCGGGCTGGCAATTGGCATGGGCTGGTGGAGATGGCCTGTTTTTTGCTGAAGCGGACGCTGTGAAATTCATGCAAGCCAATGGCCTTGAGCTCGGCGAAGCCAAGACCACCGCGAATGCTGCGCAA
The DNA here is from genome assembly GCA_040401635.1 of Phycisphaerales bacterium. Classification (GTDB taxonomy): domain Bacteria; phylum Planctomycetota; class Phycisphaerae; order Phycisphaerales; family SM1A02; genus UBA966. The sequence continues at coordinate 3,812 of JBBAOD010000044.1, read as the reverse complement.
ACCAATGCGGCTGCTGCGCTGGCGAATCAAGTGGCGCTTGCGGCTGGTACTGGTCCGGCGGCTCGCCCGGCACAGTTGCGCGTACTGCATGAAAACAAGGAACTGGAGAAGCTGTTCCAGCAACTCACCGCCAACTCCATCAGTATCAGCGACTGGGCACTTGAGCAGACCGAGACAGTCACCGGTGAAAAACTGCCAACCAAGTATGCGTGGCGCGTTCGCAATGAGAAGGACGGTTCACATGAGTGGGCTGAGGCACCAAGCGTGCACAGCATCTTGCGCGTCCTCTATGAGGTTGGCCGTCGCGGCATCGAAGTGAAGCGCTTTAAGGGACTGGGCGAGATGGAGGCCCTGCAGTTGTGGGAGACCACCATGGATCCATCCAAGCGAACATTGCTGCGCGTGACATGGGACGCCGCAGGCGAGGCCGATCAACTTTTCTCCATCCTCATGGGCGAGAACGTTGAACAGCGACGCGCTTACATTGAGAAGCACGCGCTTGAAGTGAAGAACTTGGATGTGTGACGACCGCGGTTCGCGCAGGTAGCGAACGTCGACCGGTTAGCGATCACCACGCGGAGGCGGACCGCCGCCGGGACCGCCGGGTCCTCCGCCGGGCCCACCTGGTCCGCCCGGTCCGCCACCGGGACCATTGGGACCTTTGCCACCGGGACCGCCACGTGGTCCTGGCTCTGGAGGCGGAGCCTGCCGAACTGGAACGCTTGGAGGCGAGAACCACGCCGCGTCAAACGCGCCGCTCGGCACTGCCGAACGCTCAATGATGACCATTCTTGGCTCCGCACGGCGTCCGGGACCGCGCCCACCGTGTGGACCGCGCCCGTCTTCAGGCCCGCGTCCGCCTTCGGGTCCGCGTCCGTCTTCGGCACCGCGTCCACCTTCAGGACCACGTCCGTCTTTCGGGCCGCGACCACCTTCGGGGCCGCGCCCATCTTTCGGACCGCGTCCACCTTCGGGTCCACGCCCGTCTTCGGGTCCACGGCCATCTTCCCGTCCACCAGGGCTGGCACCGGGACGATCGTCGCGCGCGGGGCGCGCAGTGGTTGCATCAGGACGTCCGCTACCGGTGCTCGCCATCGTTTCGCCCGCGCGGTTCGCTGGCGCACCACCTTCCGCCGGTCCACCAAAGTTCAGTGCCGCTCGCGTCACCAGTTTGGTGTCCGGATCAATGGTCAATTCAATGGTCTCCGGCCCGCGGAATCCGCTGTTGTCGCGAGTAGCGCAAATCTGCATTGCCCCGCCCGTGTCGCATCGAACTATTTGATAGTGCGCGCCAACGTCTGCAAGCAACACATCAAGCCGATCCGCCAAGAGATCACCTTCTGGCGTCTCAATGAAGCGTGGCCAGCGCGCATCAGTAGGCATTGACAGCACTTCGCCACGCTGATCGATCGTCCAACCAGTGGCTCCATCGGTGCCCCGCGTCATGGTGCGGCCGTCTTGGAAGCGAATGTCAAGGCGCACATGTTCGGCGTCACGAATATCAAGTGTTCCGGTGGCACGCGGCGCCTGTGCTTCAGACTCACCGGCACGCGCCGGGAAGACCAGTTCCAGTGCGTACCGACGATCGCCCGACCCAGATTCGGCAACTTGTGCGGCACGAAGAATCGAATTTGCAGACGCTGGCTGCGGCGAGAACAACAGCGCGCTGCCCGCAATGATGGCGATTGATGCTGCTGCTGCCACGGGCGTTCGCCAATCCCAGCGACGTACCCGCGGAGCTGCGGAAGTGCTTGAAATACCGATCGAACCAGCAGTGCGCACGGTTTCGGTAGCACTCGCATGACGTACGCGCACGACGGCACGATCAACCAAGGCGTCGACGCGTTCCGGCGTATCACGCAATTGAACTTCGATCAACGCTCCGATCCAACGATCGTTGGCGGTGTCTTCATGTGAAAAGCGATCACTTTCATTAGTCATGCCGTTGCTCCCTTGGATTCCATGCACGTGGCGATCATGCCGCGTGCGCGCTGCAATCGCTTCTTTACTGCTTCTACATTTGCGCCCACTTCGGCGGCGATCCGAGCGATCGGCGCGTCAAGGCGATAGGACAGGTGAATGACTGTTCGATATTCGTCGGGCAAGCGCGCCACGCAATCTTCAAGGCGCACGAGCTTGGCACGGAACTCTTCGCGATCGCCGCGGTCTTCTGCTTCCGCGCGCCGCACAATGCCATCCAAGATCGCGTCATCAGTGGGTCGCTCACGACCCATCTTTGATCGATAGTCAAGTACTAGGTTGCGGGCGATACCACGCATCCATGCACCGAACGGTCGGGTACGGTCGTAGTCTGGCAGTCTGCGCCATGCCACCAAGACGGTGTCTTGGAAGATGTCATCCACTGACGACGCCGGCACCGACGCGCGCAGGAATGCCAGTAACCGCTCTCCGTGCTCGCGCACCAGAATCGCAAAGACATCAGCGGCATCGGGGCCGCGTCCACTGTCAGCGGTCAGTCGGAGATTCGGGGGGATTTCAGACATGATGTATGGCTTCTGTTGTTGCCAGTCTTAGGCATTCGGGGACGCACATCAGCACCGAACCAGTGATTTGCACGCCGGGATAGCCATAAATCGCCCTGCGGCGCCGTGCGATTCAGCCCGCGTCCCGAAACCCACGCTCCCGCAGCTGGCACGCGTCACAGTGCCGGCAGGCGTCGCCGGCGGGGGTCGGGTCGTAACAACTGATGGTGCGGGAGAGGTCCACTCCCAGTGCCCTGCCGCGCCGAACAATGTCCGCCTTGGACAGCATCAGGAGCGGCGTGTGTACGCGCATCCACCGCTCGCCGCGTTCGGTGGCCTCCGTGCCGGCCCGAGTAGCCAAGTTTGCCATGCGCTCAAAGGCCTCGATGAACTCCGGACGGCAATCGGGGTAGCCAGAGTAATCGATGGCATTGACCCCGATACCAATGTCACGCGCGCCGATCGACTCAGCCATTGCCAAAGCATGTGCTAGAAAGATGGTGTTGCGCGCGGGCACATAGGTAATCGGAATGTCATGGGCGTGCTCCACATCACGGTCCTTGGGAACGGCGATGTCTGCAGTGAGTGCACTTGCACCAAAGGCTCGTAGATCAATGAGCGCAGTGCGATGGCTCGCCGCGCGCAACTGCAGTGCTACCTCGGCTGCACGCTGAAGTTCGACGCGATGACGCTGCCCGTAATCAAAGCTAAGCGCGTGGCACTCAAATCCTTCAGCGGAGAGGTGCGCAAGAACAACGGCCGAATCCATGCCGCCAGAGAGAAGTACCACTGCACGCCGAGAACCACTCATGACGGACTTGCCACCTGCTCAAGTACTTGCTGCAGAATGCGCCGCGTTGTCAGCGTGTCGCCTTGATGCATGTAGGTGCGACTGACCACGCGATGCGCGCACACCGGAATCACATTGGCAATGACATCTTCAGGAACGCAATACTCTCGTCCCGCCAAGAGCGCCGTGGCACGCGCCGACTGCGCGAGCGCCAGCGAACCGCGTGGACTGATGCCCACTTGCAATTCCTCGTGCGTGCGGGTTGCTGATGCCAATGCAATGACGTAGTCCACCAGCGACTGGTCCATGCGCACTGCATCCACTGCTGCTTGTAACGCAACGACCTCGGATCCAGTCATCACTGGTCGAAGGTCGCGGAGCGTGGTGCGTGCTGGCTGACGATGCAGAATCCTGCTCTCGTCATCTGGGCTTGGATATCCGAGCGACATGCGCATCAAGAATCGGTCCAGCTGATTCTCCGGAAGGAAATAGGTGCCTTCAAATTCGTACGGGTTCTGCGTTGCCACCACAATGAACGG
>JBBAOD010000043.1:0-13497 GCA_040401635.1 Phycisphaerales bacterium | reverse complement strand
TAGAGCCCGGCGGATTTTGAGTCCGCTGCGTCTGCCAGTTCCGCCACACCGGCGTGTGTGACTTGGGTCATTCGTCCCCAACTGCAGTGACAGTGTAGTTGGGACTCTCTTTAGTGATTTGGATGTCGTGCGGGTGATTTTCAACAACCGTTGCGCCCGAAACACGGACGAATTGGGTCTTGGCTCGGAACTCATCAAGTGAACTGCAACCACAATAGCCCATCGCGGCTCGCAGTCCACCCACCATTTGATACACGAAATCGGCAAGCTGCCCACGGTATGGCACCCTGCCCTCAACACCTTCCGGAACATATTTGCGACTATCGCGGATGGATGCCTGTCCATAACGATCGGAAGAACCAAGCGTCATAGCCCCAGCGCTGCCCATGCCGCGGTAGGTCTTGAAGTGTCGTCCGCGATGGATCACCAATTCGCCGGGGCTCTCTTCAAGGCCAGCAAACAGGCTTCCAAGCATGACTGATCCAGCGCCCGATGCGATGGCCTTGGCAATATCACCAGAGAGGCGCACGCCGCCGTCAGCGATCACTGGTACTTGCCCGCGGGTGCCTTCCACAGCGTTCATGATGGCGGTGATCTGTGGCACTCCAACGCCAGTCACCACGCGAGTGGTGCAGATGGAACCAGGACCGATTCCTGCCTTGACTGCATCAGCACCAGCGTCAACAAGGGCGCGTGCGCCATCAGCTGTCCCAACGTTTCCAGCGATCACTTCAATCTGGAATCGCTTCTTAATTTCGCTGACCGTGCGCATGACATTCAGGCTATGACCATGAGCAGTATCAACCACAATCACATCAACTTCAGCTGCAACCAAGCGCTCTACGCGATCAAGTTGCATGATGCCCACCGCAGCGCCAACCCGCAGCCGCCCGCGCGCGTCGCGACATGCCTGTGAATGCTTAGTGAAATTATCAATATCACGCATGGTGATCAAACCAGCAAGGCGTCCATCGGTATCGATGAGCAACAGCTTCTCCACGCGGCCGCGATTCAGAATCGCTTCAGCAAGCGTGGGCGTTGTGTCAGCCGGCGCGGTCACCAATTTGTCCTTGGTCATCACGTCTTGGACGCGTGTCTCGGCGGGATGATCGACAAAGCGAATATCGCGCCGAGTCAGGATGCCAACCACGCGCGTGCGTCGCGTGCCGTCTTCGGTGACCGGAAATCCGCTGACGCCGTACTCGCCCATCAGTTGCTGGGCGCGCTGCACGGTGTCAGTAGGAGCAAGCGTCACCGGATCGGTGATGATGCCGTTCTCGGTTCGCTTGACTTTCTGAACTTCGAGCGCTTGCCGCTCTGGCGAAATATTTTTGTGGATGATGCCGATGCCGCCCTCTTGGGCCAATGCAATGGCGAGCGCAGACTCGGTCACCGTGTCCATGGGCGCAGAGACCAGCGGGATATTTAGGCTGATGCGCCGGGTGAGTTGCGTCCGCGTATCAGCGGACTCCGGCGTGATCTCGCTGTAGCGCGGAATCAGCAGGACGTCGTCAAAAGTGATTCCGTCTTGGACAATCTTGTGCTCCATCTGCGGGATGTTACAGAGCCCGCTCGCGCCGTTCACGGGGGAGGCACAGTTTCGGCAGTTCGTGCTACCCTGCGGGTCTCCCCCGACGGTCGTCCGCGGGTGGTCGACCAGGTCAGCGGCTCTGCCTGCAAACCTGCCGAGGATGGCCAGTGTGGCCATGACCCGTCGCCCGCCTTTTTGCGGTCCAGATGGAACCGTATGGGGTACCCCTTGCGGAGGTGACCTGAAGTGTCAGGCAACGACGGAAAGCAGTACCTCACCAGCCCCATCAAACTTGATCGCCGCGGAATGCAAGACGGCGACGGGATGAAGGCATGGACCCTTTGGCTCTCCGCGATCATTAAGTTCGGCGGGAGCGACCTCATTGTGAAGTCGGACCTGAAGCCGCGCATCCGCCATCGCGGTGTCTTGAAGGACATTGAGACCGACGTCATCACCCAGGAACTGATGTTCCAAGTGGCCAAAGATGTCCTTGACTCCGGGCAGCAGGAAGTCTTCTGCAACAAGGGCTCGATGGACTTCGCCTACGACTACGACGACAAGAACCGCTTCCGCGTGAACATGTTCATGGCGCGCGGCAAAGTTTCGATCGCCGCGCGTCTTATCACCAGCAACATCAAGAAGTTTGAAGACCTTTACCTTCCGCCCAGCCTGGGCGAGGTAGCGCTTCTTTCGCAGGGTCTGGTGCTCTTTGCAGGCGTCACCGGCAGTGGTAAGTCCACTTCGATCGCGGCCATGCTGCAATACGTCAACGAGCGCCGCAAGGTGCACATCGTGACCATTGAAGATCCGATTGAGTACATCTTCAAGGATGACAAGGCCACCATCAATCAGCGCGAAATCGGCATCGATTGCGTCAATTTCAATGACGCACTGCGCGCGTTGGTTCGTGAAAACCCGGACATCGCGCTGGTGGGCGAAATGCGTGACTACGAAACGTTTGAAGCCGCCGTGCGTGCTGCTGAAACGGGTCACTTGGTGTTTGGAACCATCCACGCATCGAGTGCCTGGCAGACGTTTGGTCGTATTTATGACTTGTTCCCAGTGAATGAGCGCGAGCAGATTCGCAAGCTGTTGGCCTACAACCTGCGCGCCATCGTTTATCAAAAGCTCCTGCCGACATTGCATGCGCACATTGCGCGTATTCCAGCACTGGAAATTTTGATCAACACCCCTGCTGTTCAGAAGTACATCTTGGAAGCACGCGAGGGCGAACTCTTGGACATCATCAAGGGTCGCGAAGCAGGCATGCAAGACTTCACCACCGCATTGGTTGACTTGGTGGAGAAGGAATTCATCCATCAGAGCGTCGCGCTGCAGTCGACGCCGAAGCCCGAGGAGTTGCGCATGCGCCTCAAGGGAATTTCGCAGGGCGCATCGTTCGCCAAGGGAGCCTGATCGTGAACTTACCGACTGCCTTCTTCATTCCGGGCTGCTCTACCCTCGCAGAGGCAACATCGCCGGCGATTCTGATGAGTATCGCCAAGCCGATCGTGACATTTGCGGCGTTTGTACCGTACGCAGTTCTTGTCTCAACCAAGTTGGAAAAGGACGCTGGGTACTTCAATCTGAAGCCGCAGAAGTGGGCGGCCATCTTCCTGGCGTTTGGTACGGCTGGAGTGCTGGCCGCTCTGTTGATTCCAACCTGGTTTGCTGGCTTTCCGCTGATGATTGCGCTCTTTGCAGCGCCATGTACGTGGTACATGAAGTTCCGGAATCAAGCACTCAAGGGCACCAAGGCCAAGCCGCTCACCTTCCTTGATATTGACTTCGGCAAGATGGCCGCGGATCGCAAGGCGAAGAACGCACAGGCTGGCGCTACGTTGCGCTTCCAGAAGAAGGATCGCAGCGAGCAAGCAGCACCTGATCGCAAGGATCCCGCGTTTGAGGTGTATGCCGGCCTCGAGGCGGTACTGCTCTCAGCGTTGGAGGCGCGCGCTACCCGCGTTGAGATTGCGCTCTCCAAGCAAGGCGCACAGCTTCAGCAAGTGGTTGATTCCATGCGTTTCAAGCGCGACCCGATCGCTGGTGAACTGGCCACGCGAGTGGTGGATCTCCTGAAGGGATTTGCAGAACTTGACCCAGCCGAGCGCCGCAAATTCCAGCGTGGCACGGTGCCGATTGTCCGCGATGGAACGCGGATTGTCTTGACCGTCACCAGCGTTGGTTCGATGCAAGGCGAATCGATCCGCGTGGACTTTGAGCGCGAGAAACAACTGAATATTCCGCTTGCCAAGATTGGCATGGGTGAGCAGCAACTGAAGCTCTTGGTGGACACCATCACGGCTGACCCACGCGGAACAGTGCTGGTTGGCGCGCGTCCTGGTCAAGGTCTCACCACCCTGACCTACGCGCTTTTGGGTCGACATGACTCACTCACCTCCAACATCAAGACGCTGGAGCGCCGCTTTGAGCGCGTCGTGGAAGGTGTCGAGCACACTGACTTTGATGCAGCCAAGAGTGACTTTGGTACGCAGTTGCAATCGATCGTGCGTCGTGGACCCGATGTGGTGTTTGCCGCTGACGTGGCAGACGCTGGGTCTTCCAAGGTGTTGTGCGCAGCTGGTGCTCGTGCCACTCTCTTCTATGTTGGAATGCCATCAGATAGTGTGCCGGACATTCTGGCTGCTTGGCTGAAGTCGGTGGGTGACCCGAAGGCAGCGGCTGATGCGCTGCGCATGGTGGTGACGCAGCGACTGGTTCGCAAATTGTGCCTGACGTGCCGCGCTCCGTACACGCCAAATCCAGCGGAACAGAAGATGCTGGGTATTGCCGCTGGTAAGCCCGTGCAGATTTACAAGCAGAGTGGCAAGGTGCTTATCAAGGATCAGCCGGTTGATTGCCCAACCTGCAAGGGAGTTGGATTCCTTGGGTGCTGCGCAGTGGTTGAAGTACTGCCCTTGGATAACGAGTCACGTGCCGTGCTTGCCGCTGGTGACGTGAAGGGCGCGTACATGCAGGCTCGCCGCACCTTCAAGTGCCCTTCGCTGCAGGACGCGGCGCTCATCAAGGTTCGTAACGGTGAGACCAGCTTTGATGAAGTGAAACGCATCTTTGCTCCACCGCCAGCGCCAGCCGGAACTGCCCCCGCGGGCGCCGCGAAGCCAGCGGCTGCACCTGCCCCTACACCCGGCGCAGTCGCCACATCGCCAGTCAAGCCGACCGGCCAGAAGAAGCAGTAAGGACCACCCCAGTGATCATTTCAGTCATCGCTATTGCAGCCATCCTTCTCATCACCTACTGGTGGTCCAACAACGGCGCGTTCAGCGCGTTGGTCCACTTCTTCTGCGTCGTCACCTCCGGCGCGATCGCCTTCGGCGTGTGGGAGCCATTGTCGTACCGCATGCTGAGTAGTTCGGCGGGCGAGTACTCCAAGGGTCTGGTGCTGGTGGGCGTGTTCGTGGGCCTGCTTGCCATTCTGCGCATATTCACCGACCGATTCATTCCGATGAATCTCTCCATCCCGCGCTTGGCGGACGTGGTGGTGGGCGCCGGATTTGGCCTTGCTTCCGGCGTTCTTTCGGTTGGTCTGTTGGCGATCGGCATGGGGTTCTTCCAGTCCACAGTGACCATCGGTGACTTCACTGGATGGAGCCGACGCAGTGACGTGGCGAATGCACCTGCCATCGGCAGTGACAATGCGCCACTGCTGACGATTTCAGGCATCGCCGGTGGATTCTTCTCATACCTCTCCTGGGGTCCGTACACCCCATGGCTCGGTGGTGGCACCATCGACACACACATGCCGCAGCTGGTTCGCACCTCGGGTTCGCTGTACCGCGATTCGTACGCGGATGGACTGGCGCGCGTTTCGGTTCCACCGGAAGCGGTCAGCCAGCTCAAGCTCTTTGATGTTCCCGCCATGCCGCTCAGTGCAGGCGTGGGCGCCAAGCCGGTGGCATCGTGGGCGGTTCAGTTCACCATCGCTCAGGACGGCTTTGACGGCGCTGGCCAGCAGTTCCTGATGACGGGCGCTCAGGCGCGATTGATCGGCGATGGTAAGGGTGGCAAGGGGACGGTTTCGTACCCCGTGGCTTGGCGTCAGAATGCCAAGGAAGGCGGGGAGCGGATGTACTTCTTCAACTCTCCGTCCAACGTGCTGACCTCCGTTTCTGCGCAAGGCGAAGGCACTTTCTATCTGTTCTTCCCCAAGGCCGACCTTGGAACACAAGCACCCAAGTACTTTGAACTGAAGGGCGTGCGCTTCTTGGCGCCGCGTCCAATTGCGGCGCCGGACTTTGCAGGCGGCGGGGCCATTGAGAGCGGCAGCAGCAAGGCTATTGACGACGGCGCGGCCACCAACATCGATTCCCTCATTGAGTTCCCCGATCCGAAATACGCGATCGGTGGAGTGACCATCAACTCCAATGACAAGGGCGCGCTGATCTTGGATGGCAGCAACTACATCGTTGGTGGCGAACAGAAGTTCCCGCGCAACGGCAGTGCCATGGTGTCTGCCGACTTGCGCGTTCGTGGCTTCCAAGTCACCGCGGGACAGCGACTGCTTCGCATGGACGCGTCCGCGAAAGCTGATGGCGTTCGCATCTTCCCCGACCTGAATGAGTGGGTTCGAACGGCTGGTACTGATGCGCAGTCGGCGCGCGTGGCAGTCATTGATGCCAACGGCGCCAAGTACTTTGCAGTGGGCATGGTTGAAGATGATGGCGACTGGGTACTGGTGCGAAGTATGGGCGGCAAGCCGCTCACCCTCAAGGACATTCCGATTCAGCCGCTCGGCAGCGGCAAGAAGCTCATGCTGCACTTCCGCTTGCCGTCTTCGACAGTCCTCAAGGGACTGGTCTTGGTCACCGGCTCGGAAGACCGCCTGGTGAACACCATCACTCTCACCGCGCCGAAGGAAAAGGATTGAAGACCAACATGATCAACATGCCCCCAAACGCGAAGATTGACGGAGCCGCTCGCAAGGCGCGCGCCATGCCGCTCTGCGGACGCTCCATGCGTTGGAACATCGGCGCAGCCGTCATCCTGGCCAGCATCACCTGCGGAGCCACGTATGCGATGCAAGCCGCTGACCCAACCATTCCGCCCCAGCCAGACAAGGGTCTGAATCTCTACAGCCCGGTGGGCGGATACGCGCTGATGGCCATTGCAGCCGCGGCGGTGATCGCCGTGAATCTGATGCCCGCCAAGCGCGGACACCAGGACTAACCACGCTCGATTACTTGGAACGCTCGGCGATCTTGCGGCTCATTCCGCTGAAGATCAGCGCGTGCATTGGATACAAGACGTACCAGTACAGGAATCCAAACAGGCCCTTCGGTTCGAAGATTGCCGTTTGTAGTAGTTCCGTCTGACCACCTTCGGCGGGTCGGGATTCCAGTTGCAGCCATGCGCGTCCGGGGACCTTCATCTCCGCACGAAGTCGAATCAGTCGACCCGGCTCTACTTGTTCAACGCGCCAGAAGTCCAGCGTGTCGCCCACACGTAAATCGTCCGGGTCGCGTCGACCACGCCGCATGCCAACCCCACCAAGGAGCCGGTCAAGTGTGCCGCGGATCTGCCACGCCCAATCCATGTACAACCAGCCGCGCGCACCACCGAGACCTGCAAAACTGCGGTAAACGGCTGCGGTGGGAGCATCCACCATCAACCGGCGCCGTTCCAGGATCATGCCTTGGGTACTGATCAGGGCGACCGGTGTCCGATCGCCTTGGCTTGAAATCAGTGCATCGCTCCAAACGGTTTCGACTTCGTTGCTATCGATCTTTCCCAGAGCCAGCCGCAGGGCACTTTCGTAGTCCATGGGCTTGATGTTCGGGAACATGGTGAGCGCGGACGGGTTGCGCACGATCACCTCATTGCCAAGTCCTTTGATGAGCGGCTGTGCGATCTCAGCAGGAATCGGCGTCACCAGGTGCACCCAGTACGAAGAAAGTCGCGGCGTCAGTATCGGCACAGCGATCAAGCGGCGCGTGAGCCCGCGTGTCTGCGCGTAGCCGGTCATCATCTCCGCGTAGTTGACCACATCGCTGCCACCAATCTCAACGATCTGCCCGACGCTGGCCGGACAATCGAGGGCAGCCACCAGGTAATCCAAGACGTTTCGAATGCAGATGGGTTGCGTTCGGGTGAATATCCAGCGAGGACAGATCATCACCGGAACGCGTTCGGTGAGGTAGCGAATCATCTCAAAGGAGAGACTGCCGGACCCAACCACCACCGCGGCGCGGAATTCCGTGACGGGAACGCCAGCCTCGCGGAGGGCGTTGCCAGTTTCATGTCGCGACACCAGGTGCGGGGAAAGATCGGGGCTCTCTTCGCCAAGTCCGCCCAAGTAGATGATGCGTTGCACGCCTGCTGCACGCGCGGCGGTTGCGCAATTGCGCGCGGCGCGATTGTCACGCTCCGAGAAATTGCTGCCACTTGCCAAGCTGTGCACCAGGTAATAGACAACACTCACGTCTTTCATTGCGGCGGCAAGCGTTTCCGGCGCAAGCACATCGCCCTGCACTACTTCAACGTCCTTCTGCCACACGCGGCCTTCAAGGCGCGAAGGATCGCGAACCAGGCATCGAACTCGGTGGTTGGCAGCCAGTAGCCGCGGGACGAGGCGCCCGCCAACGTAACCAGTGGCGCCAGTAACAAGGATGAGGGAGCCACTATTCATATTGAGCGCCTTCGCTGAAAGACGTCTGTTGGATGCTGCGCCAACGATTACACCTTGGCTGCAGCCGCAATTTCCTTGAGCCAGCGCTCGACATAGTGAATGTCGTGGCTGCCGGCGCGGAAATCGGGGTGATCAAGCAACTTGAGGTGCAGCGGAATGGTGGTCTTTACTGGACCAATCTTGAACTCGCGCAAGGCTCCCTTGAGGCGCTCAATGCATGTGGCGCGATCGGGCGCGTGCACAATCAGCTTGCCGATCATGGAGTCGTAGTTTGGCGGAATGCGGTACCCAGCACGCGCGTGGCTATCAAGTCGAACGCCCGGGCCGCCAGGCGCGGCGTAGGTTTCGATGAGACCGGCTTGCGGCATGAATCCACGGTCTGGATCCTCTGCGTTGATGCGCACTTCAATGGCATGACCATTGATGTGAATGTCCTTCTGTGTGAACGGCAATTCTTCACCGGCAGCCACGCGAATACCAGTCTTCACGATGTCTACTCCAGTGATCATTTCCGTCACTGGATGCTCAACCTGCACGCGGGTATTCACTTCCAACATGTAGAAGTTCTGCTGGCGATCCATCAGGAATTCCACAGTGGCAGCGCCGGAGTACTTGGCTTCGCGAATCAGTGTTGCTGCGCTTTCACAGACGCGATCGCGCTTCTTGGGGTCAACGCCCGGAGCCGGAGCCTCTTCAATGAGTTTCTGGTGGCGGCGCTGACTGGAGCAATCGCGTTCATAAAGATGAACGGCGTGGCCGTGCTTGTCGCCAATGGTCTGCACTTCAAAGTGCCGGGCGTTCTCCAGGAACTTCTCCACGTACACGCCGCCGTCACCAAATGCAGCGGCCGCTTCTTGCCGGGCTGCTTCAATTCCGGTGCGTAATTCAGCTTCATCGCGGGCGATGCGCATGCCGCGTCCGCCGCCACCGGCGCGCGCTTTCACAATCACTGGATACTGAATCTCAGCAGCCACTTTGACGGCTTCCTCAATATCTTCGATGGCGTCTTCGGTGCCCGGGAATACTGGGGTGCCAGTCTTACGAGCGAGGCGCTTGCAGTTGACCTTGTCACCAAGCGCGTTCATTGCTTCTGGACTTGGGCCGATGAATTCAAAGCCGGATGCTCGGCACACTTCTGCAAAGTGTGCGTTCTCACTGAGGAATCCGTATCCCGGATGAATCGCTTCTGCATGGCTCACTTCAGCCGCTGCAATGATGCGCTCAATCTTCAGGTACGACTCCTTGGACGGGCCGGGGCCGATGCAGATGGTTCGGTCTGCCTGCTCAAGCCAGGGACCGCCCTTGTCTGCTGATGAATAGACGCATACGGCCTCAATGCCGAGTTCGCGACAGGCGCGGATGATGCGGAGGGCAATTTCGCCGCGATTGGCAATAAGTACACGCTTGAACATGGCTGGTGAGATCCTGTAGGCATGTGCGGCGCACGGGCGCACGCACGCCGTGATGGGGGCGGGTTCAGCTTGGCTTGATCATGTACAGCGGCTGGCCGAATTCAACGGCTTGTCCGCTCTTGACGAGCACCTTGGCAATGGTGCCGGAGCGCTCGGCCTTGATTTCGTTGAAGATCTTCATTGCTTCCACCAGGCACACCACGGAGTTCGGGCCGACTTCGCCACCCACGGAGACGAACGATGGCTTGTCTGGGCTTGGTGATGCGTAGAAGGTGCCGACCATGGGGCTCTCGATGGCAATGAGGCCCGCGTCTTCGTTTGCGGCGGGCGCAGGAGCCGCAGCGGCTGCCACGGGTGCTGCAGCCACCGGCGCAGCGGCAATGTGCTGGACCACCGGCGCTGCGTGCTGGATGACTTGAGGAGCCGCCTGGGCGGTGGCACGTCGGATGGTGACCTGCTCCTCCTTGTCGCGGAGGTCGAGCTCGGTGAGGTCGCTCGTGGTCATGAGGCGAACGAGTTCTTTCAACTTGCGAATGTCGATCATGGGGGCAGAATTGTAATGGAGTCTGGGCCGATTGTGGGGGGATCGTGGGCAGATCTTGCCATGATCATGACTTGATCATGAGTTGATCATGCCGGGATCCCCCTGATCATGGCTCAACTTCCTCGATCTTTTCGAATACCCCCTGGATGGTGGGCGCCACCCTGTTCCCCTACTGAGTACCACCGTACGGAGCCATGCAGCGCGGCGGTCCAAGGACCTCTCGGAGGATGAGCGCGCGGCGCAGGCCCACTCGGTCGCCAATCAGCAGTTTGGCCCGCACGGGCTCCAACACTCGGGGCGATCCGATGCTGTTGCCGGCGATCCGGGATGCGGCGATCGAGGGGTGCACCGCAGACTTTGACCGCGCCAGCGCCGCCTGCAGGACCTGCATGGCTGCCGGTTGCATCACTGGAGGAGTCGGACGCTGTTGCGCAGCGATACGAGCCTTCTCCGCGGCAACCTGCTGCTCAAAGAGGCGCGCCTCTGCTTGACGTCGGCGCGCGGCGGCGGCTTGCAATTCAGTGTCGCGAATTTCGCGCCGCACGGAGCCGCGCGCGTCAATCGATGTTGCGCCGCCAGCGCGTGTGGAGGCGGTCGTTGCGCGTGTGGCTGTCGTCGCGCGTGTTGAGGCTGTCGTCGCACCGGTGTTCGTTGTCGTCGGGCGCATCACCGGAGGCGTATTTCCAGGCGTATTACGCAGCGCAGGTGTCGCGCGCATCGCAGGCGTTGCGCGGGCTGCGGAGGTGGCACGTGCAGCAGGCGCATTGTTTGTGATGGCTCGCTCAAGCGCCGCCGCGGCGTTGCGTGCTTGGCGTTCCTTGTACTTCTTCACAATGGCAAACACGGCGTTGATCACCATGATCACTACAAAGATGATGATTTCGGTTTGCTTCATGGCGTCTGTGTGGGAAGGATAGCGCGGTAATCGGCCACGGCAATCCGGCCGTTGGCGCCGTTGGCCTCTGCGATCGCCACCCCGAGCAGCGCTGGCAAAGCGCCCGCTGTCAGCAGATCGGAGGCCGAGCCGAATGCGCGGGTTTGCCCGGCGACAATGCACCACACGTCGTCGGCAATGGCAGAGGCCACCGCCATGTCATGGGTGGCTGCCAAGACCGTGGCACCAGCGGCAGCCTCTTCGCGCACTGCACGCACAATCGCCGCTGCTTCCGGTGGGTCGACTGCCGCAAATGCCTCATCAAGAAGCAGTACTCCGCCCGGCTCGTGTTGCGCCAAGGCGCGTGCCACTGCCACGCGTTGCTGCTGGCCACCCGAAAGCGAGTGGTACGGTCGATCAGCCAGCGCCGCTAGCCCAACGCGCTGCAGCGCTCGTTCCACGCGCTGCGCATCCGCTGGCCGAGCAATGCGACCGAGCGCCGCCACTTCGCGAACACTGAAAGGCGCGCCAACATCAGGGCGCTGCGTGACCAGTGCAATGCGAGCGGCACGTTGCAGCGCACTGAGTGCATGGACTGGTTCGCCATCAATGAGTACCGATCCCGTGTCCGGCGTCAGCAGCCCGGCCGCCAAGCGCAGCGCCGTGGTCTTTCCTCCGCCGTTCGGACCGATGAGCACGGTGATTCGACCGGGACGCGGCGCAATGGCTCCGACGGCCAGCTGAAATGCTCCGCGGCGCAGCGTTGGCGATTGAAAGTCCAGGGTTCTCATCGCGGCCAGGCCCCCGTGGTCTTGCGCAACAACACAAGAAATGCAATGCCGCCAGCGACCGCGGTCACTGCGCCCAGTGGTAGCCGACCTCCACCGATATCGATCCACTGCCGGAGTGCATCCGCACCAATGAGGAGTCCGGCGCCAGCGACCGCCGAGCCGACTACCAATATTCGGTTGCGCGGACCGACCAAGGCGCGCGCGCAGTGCGGCGCTAGCAAGCCAATGAATGCAATTGGACCGCACAATGCAACGCTTGCAGCGGTGGCGATGCCGCAGCCAAGGAACATCGCGGTGCGCATGGGCGCGAGTGGTACGCCAACGGATCGCGCTTCGTCATCAGAGAGTGCCGCTGCATCCAGGCGCGAACCCCATGTTGCAGCCAACGCGGTCAGTCCGCACGCTGCGACGGCACAGGCGGCGAGCGCACCCGGATCCGGAACGTCAGGAATCCGCCCAAAGAGCCAGCCTGCCAGTAGTCCGCGTCGTTCCGGTGGCAACAGTGATTCTGCCACAGTGCTCAGCGCGCTTGCAATCGCACCCACAATGACGCCGCTAAGAATGAGCGTCACTGGGTCGATCGATCCGCCCCGTCGTGCCAGGAATAGCACCACTCCAAGCGTAGTGACTGCACCAATGAGCGCTGGGACCCCGAGCGCCGCGCCGACTGGAGCTGCAACGCCCGCCCACGCCGCAGCGAGTGATGCAAGCGCCACGCCAGCACCCGCGCCGCTGGTGACGCCCAACACAAACGGTGAAGCCAGTGGATTGCGCAACAAGGTCTGCATGATGGCGCCGGAAACACCGAGCGCCGCACCGGCCGCGGCGGCTGCAAGCACTGCATCCATCCGAAATTGACTAATGACCGCGCTTGGCCAGCCAACAGCGAATGTGCCATCAAGCGTTCGGACGACAAGGAGCCGCGCCGCAACAACGATGAGCGTTGCCGCTGAGACCATGGCCAGGCCAATCATGGGTCGACGTCCGGTCACTTGATGACTCCCGGCTGAGCATCAGTGAGCGCAACAATTGCATCATCGGCGCGGCGCAGTGAGGCAGGTCCCTGCACCAACATCCGCGCACTTGGCTCCAGTAAATCGGGCGCATCGATCGCAATGAGCGCGCCACTTGCATCCGCCATCCATACAGGGATTTCGCTTCGACCAATGGAAACAATGGCTGCTGGAGCCAGGCGAACCACATCTTCCGCAGTGATGGCGGGATACCCGGGACGGCGCATGGCGTTGGTGCCACCCATAGCGGTCCAGAGGTCGTCTACGTAGGTGCCGGTGCCGAACGCCATCGGCGGATCGACGGCGAACAGAAAGAGGACAGGACCCGTGGTGTGAACCGGCACGGACACGGCGTCGTGATGTAAGGCAGTGATGCGCGCGGCAGCCTGTGGCGCACCGGTGAATCCAGCCCGGGCAAGGAGGTCAGCGATGGGTACCAGGCTGGCTTGCACGTCGGACAAACGATCAAAGTGCCAGGAATGGACTTCCGCACCGACGGATCGAGCCACGGTTTCGAGCGCGGGATCGGCGACGCTTGACTGGCGAAGGACCAAGGTGGGATGCAGAGCGGCGATGGCTTCCAAGTCACGGTCTTCAAACGAACCGACGATGCGCGCGTCGGCCGCTGCGGGCGTTTCGCACCACGGGGTTCGTCCCACGATGGCTGCCCCGCCGCCAAGTTCTGT
>JBBAOD010000042.1:12573-13748 GCA_040401635.1 Phycisphaerales bacterium | reverse complement strand
TGTGAATGATCAATCCACCGATCACCACCGACATGTACAAGCCCAGCGGCCCCAGCAATTCCGCCAGGCCAACCTTGCCAACACTGGCGCTTACCAAGAGGAACGCGCCGATTGGAATGATCCACAGCACCCATCCCACCGCGCGCAGCAACGCTTCGTTCAATCCATTCAGTACCCGAGCGGCAGAATTGCCAGCATCGCCGCTCAGCGCCAGCGCTACACCCAGGACGATCGCAAAGATGATCATTCCCAATGGCTGTCCCTCAGCCATGGACGCGAAGGGGTTCGCGGGAATCAACTGCCGCGCAATCTGTAGCCACGCCGCGCCGAGTCCCTGCTCGCCGGCCGCCGTCGCTTGCATCAATTTGGGAGCAGCCTCAAACCGCTCAATGCCACTGGTGGTCAGCGCGGCCACATCCTCCGGCGCGAGACCAAACCCCGGGCCCACCAGCGTCACCAGCGTGGCGCCCAGCGTGGCGGCCACCAACATGGTTGCCAAGAAATAAGCGCTGGTGCTCAGTCCCAACTTACCGAGTCGAGAAGGATCGCCAAGCGAGGTGATTCCCGCAACCACACTGGTGAAAATCAACGGCAGCACCAGCATCATCAGCGGGCGCACCAAGATCAGATCACCAGCAACTGAGAAGCCAGACACGGTGGCAGTGGCGCCAGCGCGGTGCAGCAGCTCACCAACAATCATTCCGCCAATCAGCGCGCCGATCGAGCCGGTGGCAACCCAGCGTTCCTTGCCTCCCAACGTGCCGGCCATCAGTGCACGCCCTGCTCTGCAAGCCATCGTTCGCAATCAAGGGCCGCTTGGCAACCCATGCCCGCGGCGCTGACTGCTTGGCGGTACTGCTGATCCGCCACATCGCCCGCGGCAAATATGCCCGGAATATTGGTGGTACTGGCACGCGTGTGCAACGCCACGTAACCCTTGGCGTCAAGTTCAATACCCGATCCTTCCAGGAACTTGGTCGCTGGCGAATGGCCAATGGCAATGAACAGTCCGCGGACATCAAGACTGCGCAGTGCGCCAGTCTTGAGATTTTTCACTCGCACCGACTCAAGCCGCTCGTCGCCAATGACATCATCCACTGCGCTGTCCCACACCATCTCCACCTTGGGATTGGTAAGCACGCGGTCCTGCATCGACTTGCTAGCGCGCAACGTGT
>JBBAOD010000042.1:10378-12563 GCA_040401635.1 Phycisphaerales bacterium | reverse complement strand
CGTGTCGCGACGATGGATCACATAGACCTTGCTGGCAAACTTGGTGAGGTAGCTCGCCTCTTCCATTGCGGTGTCACCACCACCAACCACTGCGAGCGGCTGGTTGCGGTACACGGGAAGTGCACCATCACACACCGCGCATGCACTGACGCCGCCGCCATTCATGGCCAGGCGGATCTCGTTGGGCAAGCCCATCCAGTTGGCGGTCGCGCCGGTGGAAATAATCACACTGCTCGCTAGCACTGTCTTGCCGTCCGAATCAACCATTCGAAATGGTCGCTTGGAAAAATCACACTGATCAATGTTGGCGTCGACCACTCGAGTGCCAAATCGCTCCGCCTGCTCGCGGAACTTGGCCATCATGTCCGGACCCGTGACGCCGTGCGGAAATCCTGGGTAATTCTCGACTTCTGTAGTCAACATCAACTGCCCACCTGGAAGCACCGGCGCCGGATTGGTTGCCGGCACGCCCACATACACCACTGGGTCAAGGTTGGCGCGGGCTGCGTAGATGGCCGCGGTCCAACCAGCGGGACCGGATCCAATGATCAACACCTTCTCAGTCGATTGTTCAGACATGTGCTTCCTGTCCGCGAGCATCGCTCGCAGTCACTTACCACCAGTGGATCGGCTCAACGCCCGCAGCGCAGGCCAAGCTACAAAGTCACCCGTCAACCCATCATTGGTTGACTTCTGCGCGCCGCCATCTTCTTTATCCGCACCGCGTGCGTACAACACGCCGCCGGAAATCTCCAGACGACCATAGTCGCTCTCAATCGCGCGCGGCGTCGTCAAGTTCTCATATTGCCAACGACCCGCGGCTGGATCCCACGGATCGAAGTCAAAGCGCTTCATGGTGAACTGCGTGTACGTGCGATCGATACCGCCCGGCCACGTACCGCTGTCACGATAGGACGCCACCACTCCAAAGGCCAACACGGTGCCATTGAATTCGGCGTTGAGGCGCTGCCGCAATGCAAAGAGGCGCTGAATGTCATTGGCCATCGCCAACACCATGGCGTAGCGCATCTTGTTGGTGCGACTGATTACCGTGGGATTGTCAAGAAGCCCGTCGTAGTAACGAACGCGCCAGCGACGCCACCAATCGTCATAAATGCTGGTCAATCGGGCGCGCGTGGAATCAAGCGAGCCGTGAACATCTGCAATCTCAGCCCAGCGCTTGCCGGCACCAAAGCGCGCCAATGGTTCCTTGCTCGCCTGCAAATTACCCATGGTTGCCGCAAATTTAACGGTATCCGGCTGCCCCTGCGCATCAAAGAGCTGCATGATGAGCGCCTCGGCGAGCACGCGGTCACCTTCGGGCATTTCAATACGCCGCAAGCGCTCGCCGTCGGTGGGATGGATGAACGCGTATCCGGACAAGGCAAACTTCTTCACCACTGCAGCGGGGACATCAGCAAGGAATGTCTGCAGCACATCACGCTGCACGGATGCCATGTCGCACATTGCTTCCATGGCAAAGACCTTCTCCGCGAGCAGGTGCTGGTCAGCAACTTTACGGAGAAACTTCAACGCTGCAATACCCAGATCAAATGCCTCTTGGTATTTCTTCTCCTCGCCCAGCCGATACATCTCTACTGCGACGAAGGTATTGATGACTGCCAACGGCTTCAGATATGCCACATCAGACTCGTACACCGCCAGTCCGTCGCCGATTCCAATGAATGCGCCCTTCTCCACGTAGACCGGAGGGACACTCGACCGACCGTAGGGCAGGCAAAATGCCACCGCGGGCTGCGCATCCAGCAGCGCCCTGGCCATCGGCCCATTGGCGGCGGCCCACTCTTTCGCCTTCGACCAGTCCGCCATTCCGGGCCACACCGCCAGAACGTTAAAGGACGGACCCACCTTCATGGGCGGCGCGCTCATGGCTACGTACGCGTCCAGCACGCCCTTCCAGCACTTGCTCTTCTCCTGGATCACCTTGGCGGGCGCATTCAAGGCATCGACCGCCTTGGCGTCGTCAGCGCGGGCGATCGCTCCGGGCAGATAAGCCATGGCAATGGTGGCAACGGTAGCGAGGGTCGTGGCGCGTGCAAGACGCATGCGGATGGTCTCCAAATTAGGCGGCATTCCCGGCTCAGGATTTCCGATCCAGGTCGGGCGGCGAAGGGTAGCAGAAACTGCGCTAGACTCGCTCGGTTCTCCCCCGCACCCCACGCTC
>JBBAOD010000042.1:1373-10368 GCA_040401635.1 Phycisphaerales bacterium | reverse complement strand
TTCCAGCCATGACCGAAGTACCAGCTCCCTGCAATGTTCTCCTTCTCGGTACCGGCGGTCGTGAACACGCGATCGCATGGAAGTTGCGACAGTCACCACGACTCGGCACACTTTGGGTGCAGGCTGACGCCAACGCAGGTTTGGCGGCGCTCGGTCGCCGTTGTGATGCCCCGCTCTCACCACGCGAACGTTTCTTTCTGAAGAGTTGGCTCGACAAGAACGACATTCGTCTGGTGATCGTTGGTCCGGAAGGTCCGCTCGCAGATGGAATCGTTGATGACCTTGCTGCTCCAGGGCGCCGCATCTTTGGCCCAACGCGTGACGGTGCGCGTCTTGAATTTGACAAGTCATATGCCAAGACCGTCATGCGTTTGGCAAGTGTGCCCACCGCCGACGGACGTAGCTTTTCTAACTACGAACAAGCACGAACCTACGTTGAAGCGCGCGATACGCCGCTGGTCATCAAGGCCTCCGGACTGTGTGCCGGTAAGGGCGTGGTTGTCTGTGAGGACCGCGAAGAAGCGCTCGCAGCACTTGCCCGCATCATGGGCAAGCGCGAGTTTGGTGATGCTGGCTCAACAGTGGTCATTGAAGAGCGTCTCTCCGGTCAAGAACTCAGCGTGCTCGCACTGGTTGACGGCAAGACCATCACCGTGCTCGACCCCTGCCAAGACCACAAGCAGGTGGGCGAAGGAGACGTGGGCCCGAACACCGGTGGCATGGGCTCCTATTGCCCGACTCCCCTCTCGACCGATTCCGTCATGGAGGAAGTCAGCCGCGATGTGCTCGTTTCCACCGTCGACGCACTGCGGCGCGAGGGGATCGAGTTCCGCGGCGTCCTGTACGCCGGCATCATGCTCACTGCCGGTGGCCCGCGGGTTCTGGATTTCAACACCCGATTTGGGGACCCCGAGACACAACCCCTGATGGCGCGCCTGCAGGGCGACTTGGTGGAAATCCTCTGGCGGACCGCTGGCGGAGAACTGGACGGCAACGAATTGTCCTTTGACCCCCGATCAGCCTGCTGCGTGGTGGTGTGCAGCGAGGGCTATCCCGGCACGGTTCGTACCGGTCAGGTGGTCGAGGGCTTGGAGACGGCCGCAAATGTGGCCGGTCCAGGCGAGGATGTGATCATCTTTCATGCCGGAACGACCACGGATCCACAAGGAAACATCGTTACCGCCGGCGGGCGAGTCTTCGGGGTGACCGCCCTGGCAGCCGACCTGCGCCGTGCGCAGGAGTTGGCCAACCTTGCGGCGAGCCGGATTCGGTTCCCAGGGGCGTTCTTCCGCCGGGACATTGGGCATCGCGTGCTCAAGCAGGCAGCAGCCACCGCGGCCAACGTTCCCGGGCGTGGCTAAACCGGTCGCAGCAATGACCGATATGCGAATCTGCGGTAATCCCACCCCGGATTGCCTTGATCCGGCATCAGCGCGCGAGTAACTTGCGTAAGGACTTTGAGAAATCGCCATTAGGAGGCGCCTCCTTGGCCGGAGTTGTTGTCGTTCATGATTGCCCGCGCGAAGAATCGCCGGGCTGGAGAGTTGACCCATGCTGATCCGTCTTGCCGCAACGGCGTGCGCCGCTGGCATCGTGACTGTGCTCCTCGCTGCTGCTCCGATCATCCCGGACAAGCAGTTGGCTAACGCCGCTGCCGCGCCAGTGTCGGCCAAGATTGACGACCTCAGCACGCAGCCCGCAACCGGAGGATTGGCGCCCCGCGCCGTCCGTCCAAAGCAGCGCTCGGCTGACATCACCCTACCCGAGGATCCGATCTCTGGTCGCCCGCAATGGAACGGCAAGCTTGGCGTCAAGTTCCGCGATGAACTCAAAGTTCGCGCTGACAGAATTTCCAGCAGCACTGTTCGCGGCGCCAACGGCAAGCCCATTCCGCAAGTCACTGAAATTCTGTCGGGATTCGGCGGCACCGCGCGCCAAGCACTGCGACGCACGCCGGCAGAACTCCGCGCCCTGGAAATGCGCGCGGAGCGCATCAGCAAGATGGCACAGGCCGACTTGGCGGGCATCGTTTACGTGGACGTGCAGCCAGAAAAGCTTGTTGATACGGCGCGCGCGCTCAACGATCTCGACATCGTTGAATGGGTTGAGATTGAACGCATCATCATGCCCGATGGTGGTGGCACCAACCGGGCACAACAAGACGGTTGCGGAGCCAACGGCCCCGGCGACGGCACTGGTATCACCAACTGCTACACCACTTCCCCGAACAGCTGATGCTCAACGCTCGGTGGCGGACAGGGCTGCAACGACGTGAACGCATGCACGGCACCCGATGGCTCACTGCCAGCGTGCCGTTACGGATGCAACAACACCAACTGCTGCGAAACCGTTGCAGGACTGATCCCTGGCTGCAATGATGGCGAAGGCACTCAGGGTTGGGATGCCGTCTGTGCCACTTACGCCAACATCCTCTGCACCAGCACGGTGTACGACGCCAGCCCCGCGATTCAGGGCGGCGGAGGCTCAGCAATCTCCATTCCAAGTACCTACAAGTACGACCCTTGTTTTGCCATGCGCGGGCCGATTACGCCAGTACCGAGTCCAAATGTCTTGGTGTACGGAGTAGTGGAGACGCCCACCCCGGCGCCAACCGTGACCAGTCAGCTGCTGACCTACACAACCGATACCACCACTGGTGCATTTGTGACCGGCTCATTGGTCCCGGTGGTCTATCCAACCCTGTCACCAAGCGATGAGGGACGACCCTTCACCGATGTGCCGCAACAGGCACTCCCCGATCCGAGCCTTGAAGGCGCGTACTTGGCATTCTCGAGCGGCTGCTTTGTGGAGCACACCTTCGGCGGCTGCAACCAAGTGAGTTGCTGCGTTTACGTATGCCGCACCGATCCGTCCTGCTGCGTCATTGAATGGGACCTGAATTGCGTTGCGGTCGCCCAAAATGCCCCAGACGGAATCCTCTACAAAAGCCCTTGCACCAGCCAATCACTTCCCACCGACGTCTTTCCTCCCGCAGGACAGACGCCGCTCTTGACCGCCGGCAACCGTGAGAACTTGGGTGGTTCGCCGGGCAACGCACGCGGCTACCAAACCTACACGGTTGGTGATGCGGTTCTTGGCCCATTCGACACTCTTCCCGCCACATTAATTCCGCCAGCCCTGACCTACCCGCTCAAGGCACCAACGGTGAACGCTGCAACATTCCCCGGAGATGCGGAACGACGAGACACAAAGTCCAACCTCGGAACGCTTGCAGCGATCAATTCCGGATACCGCGGAGGCGGTCTTGACCTGCAGGGATACGAGGTGCTTCTGCAGCAACTGAATCTCAATCCCGCGCAGCAGGGGCGTGGTCAAGGCGTTGAAGTGGCGGTCATTGAGCACGCCGCGTACGTCAACCATGAAGACCTCATCAACGTGGTTGTTCCTGAGCCCAATCAGACGCAGGTGTTGGTGGTCTCACCGCCGCTCGACCCCAACCACGGAACGGCCGTCTTGGGCGTCATTGGTGCCGAGCGAAACAACATCGGCGTCACCGGCATTGCTGATGGCGCTGACCTCAGCTTCTACCCCATCGTCAGTCGTGAGGAGGGCGCGCGTTTGGAGAATGCCTACACCAACGCCCTGATCGCGCTGCAAGAAGGCGATGTCATCAACATGTCGATCGGCTCTGGCGGTGGTAACACCGTCGTTGCAAGCCCGCTCATGTTTGACTTGGTGACAACCGGAACGAACGCGGGAATCACCACGGTGATCTCTGCCGGCAATGATGCCATGCCAGTGATCACCTCGCCAGGCGGCGCCGGCGGGGACTCGGGCGCGGTGATTGTTGGTGCCTGCTGGCCGGGATTCCAGGTCGGCCAATTGACGACCGATGTTTCGGTTCCTGGTCCATTCCCTGGTAACAACTATTGCCGTCTGAACTTCTCAGACTTCACCAGCACGGACAACAACACCGGCACCGTCACCCTTTCGGGTTGGGGTACCGGAGTCACCAGTACCGGCTACGGCGACCTGTTCAACGGAACGAACTCCTCGGAAGACCCGCTGCAGGTCAACCATCTCCGTAGTTACACCTCGGTGTTCAATGGAACCAGTTCTGCGGCACCAATCATCTCTGGATGGTGCGCTCGCCTGCAAAGTTTCTCCATCGCATGGTTCGGTGCTCCATTGCCACCACAGGTACTCCGCGCTGCCATCAGTACGCAGGCGAACATCCACCAGCAGTGCGGCATCGACTACGCATCCGACCAGATGCCAGGCTATCCAGAAGATGGTGACCCGAATGTTGGCGACATCGACCTGAAAGTGAACGGAGCGATCGTTGCTCCGATCGGCGGATTCCCGCGCGCAACCAACACGGTCTCATGGATTGTGTCAAACACCTTCGGCGGAACACCGGTGGCGTACGACATCATCTGCGGCACCTATGAGGGTGGATCGAATTTCTCATTGCGCCAGCTTGACGGTAATGCATTGCGCCTCGGTGCAGTGCGGCGCCGAGCGGGCAGCCGCGGGCACGGCTTCGGCCCCGACCTCTTCTACCCACTCGGTGGCGGAACCACTGACCTGCAGTTGAAGGTGTCGTCGTTGGGATCGACCTCGAACGTGACGTCCATCGGACTGGCAACCAGCTCCAGCGTGTCGTGGAACCTGCCTGTCTTGGAGGTCGTCTACTTCTATAACCATCGCTTGAACCGATGGATGGCGTCTGGATCTTCATCGCTCTCACCAGTGGGCGGCGGCGGTGCATTCACCATTCCTGGCAGCATCAGTGACTACATTCTGTCCAACTCCACGGGTGGCTCGCAGGCCTATGCGCGGGTCTACACCTGCGGACTGACGAATTCGGGATACAGCGTCCTGCATGACTTCTTGGCATTTGCCATTGGAGTGGACATCTTTAACCCGGGCGGCGGCGTTGCCCCATAAAGTTCTTACGGTGAACTGAAAGTTTCTTAGCCCCCGGCCATGTGGTCGGGGGCTTTCCTTCAAGGATTACGTGCCGGAAGTGCCGACTGCGCATACATTTATTCCCGTGTCCGCATCTCACCCCGAAGTACCAGCTTGCAACACCCACGCCGCGGAACGGCTTGCTGAGGCACACCAGCAGTTCGTAGAGCATTGGGGGCGCATGGCATCGTTATGGGGCGTACCGCGCAGCATGGCTGAAGTGCACGCCCTGCTCTTCATTGAGGGACGCAGCGTGAATGCAGACGAAGTGGTGCTGCGCCTGGGAATCAGTCGCGGCAATGCCTCAATGACGCTGCGCACCTTGGTGGAATGGGGCATCGTACAGCGCACGCACAACAAGACTGATCGCAAGGACTACTACCAGGCTGAGCAGGATGTTCTCACGCTCTTCTCTACCGTCATTCGCGTACGCAAGCAGCGCGAGATCGATCCACTCCTGGCGCTGGTCGGGGAGTGTCGTAAGGCAGCGGCCATGGTCCCTCGCACTAGTGCCGACCAAGAGACCACCACCCGCGCCGACGAACTTGATCGCAAACTCAACGACATTGAGTTGTTCGTGTGCTCTGCAAATGCGCTCGCCACTCAATTCTTCTCCTGCGACGGCGGGGGAATCAGCGCGCTGTTCGGCGCGTTGGAGCCACCGCGATGACCATTGCCCCACCCCATTCAACGTCACGTCAACGCGTCCACGAGGCACAGACCGCGCGGCTGGAGATTGCATGGACGGTGAGCGCTGAGGCGCTCGATGGGCGGCAGTCGTACGCATCGGCCGTCCTGCACTTGGAATGCTGCTGGCAGCACGGGCATCATCACTCGGAGGCCCAGACACGGGTCGAGTGCACGGCGATCATTGATCGTGCCGGCGTCATTACCGCTGTAAAGATTCCAGATACGGCGCAAATTTCTGTGGATCGCCACGGGCGATGGACACACATTGCCATCACCACGGACCCCGGGGTAACGTTTCTGAAGGCCAGTTTCGAGCAAGGGCGCCTGGCATACTGCACATCCACAGCCCCAGCATTGGCGCGCCTGCAGGGGGGCGCCTACGACTCCCCCACCGGGATCCTTGAACTCTATGACGCGCAGTGACCGGCAAGCCGTGATGGCAACGCCCGAGGCACTCTGCTAGACTTTGTACCTCACCCTGGACGGGTGGCCGAGTGGCTGAAGGCGCTGGTTTGCTAAACCGGTTTACGGGGTATTACTCCGTAACGCGGGTTCGAATCCCGCCCCGTCCTCTTTCACGTCTGCGGCCCGGCATCACGCTGGGCCGCGACCGTTTCTGCACCATCGAACTGAGGCGCACTGATTCATGGATCCCTTCCTTCATGATCTCTGGCAGTTGGTCTCGCAACCGGGCGCCTTGCGCGAGAACCTGGCACAGATCGTTGAGACGCTTGGCGCCGGGCTGACCTACGCCATGCTGGGACTGATCGTGTTTGCCGAAACCGGCTTGGTGGTGACCCCGTTCCTACCGGGCGACAGCCTGCTCTTTGCCACCGGCGCGGTCTGCGCCACCGTCGCGAGCATGGCACAGCAGAGTGGCGCGGCACCCACGGTGCGGATCGAGATCATGGCGACTGTACTGTTCGTTGCGGCGGTGCTTGGCGACGGCGTCAACTATCACATCGGTCGCGCCATCGGCCCGGTGGCGTTCAGCGGCCGATTCCGCTGGCTGCGCCGCGAACACCTGGAACGCACCCACGCCTTCTTTGAGAAACACGGCGGACGCGCCGTGGTGCTGGCTCGATTCGTCCCAATTGTGCGGACGTTCGCGCCGTTCGTGGCGGGCATTGGCGCCATGACCTACATGAAGTTCCTGATCTACAACGTGCTCGGTGCGGCTTTGTGGGTGGGGCTGCTTCTTGGCGCTGGCTACACACTCGGCGGGCTCGAATGGGTGCAGCGCAACTTTGAGAAGGTGGTCATTGGCATCGTCATCGTGAGTGTGTTGCCCATCGTTTGGGAGTGGTGGAAGGCGCGCAGTACGCGCCGCGCGGCTGCAGCCGACCGCTGATCCCGTACACTTTCACCCCCGGCACCTCGCTGGCATAACAGGCACGAATCCCATGAAGATCCACGAATACCAAGCAAGACAGTTCCTCGCCGACTTTGGAATTCCCGTCCCGCCCGGGCGCATGGTTGAGACCGTGGCGGACGCTGCGGCGGAGGCTCGCGCGCTGTTTGCTT
Source organism: Phycisphaerales bacterium (assembly GCA_040401635.1). GTDB lineage: Bacteria > Planctomycetota > Phycisphaerae > Phycisphaerales > SM1A02 > UBA966. The sequence continues at coordinate 3,222 of JBBAOD010000042.1, read as the reverse complement.
CAGGCGTGGGCATCGTGGTGGTCAAGGCACAGGTCCACGCAGGTGGGCGCGGCAAGGCTGGGTTCGTGAAGGTCTGCAAGACTGCCGAGGAAGCCGAAGTAGCCGCCAAATTCATGCTGTCGCACCGCATGGTGAGTCCGCAGACTCCGGCGGAAGGACTTGAAGTGAAGCGCATCTTGGTAGCTGCCGGCGTGGATATTGCCAAGGAGTACTACCTGGCAATCGTCATGGACCGCACGCGACACACCAATACCCTGATCGCCAGCGCTGAGGGCGGCGTGGAGATTGAACACATCGCTGAGACGCGGCCCGATGCCATCATCAAGGTGGCGCTCGACCCGCTCACGGGACTTGCTGCATTCCAGGCGCGCGAGACGGCATTTAATTTGGGTTTCCGGGGCAAGCAGGTGGCGCAGGCCGCTGATGCCATGATGAAACTCGCGGCGCTGTACCTGGCCAAGGATGCAACGCTCGCTGAAATCAACCCGCTGGTGGTCACCCCTGCAAGCGCAGCGCATCCCGATGGGCAAGTCATTGCCATCGATGCCAAATTCAACTTTGACGACAACGCCGTATTCCGCCACCCAGATCTGCGCGCGATGTTTGACCCCACGGAAGAGAACGCATCGGAGATGCGCGCTCGAGAGTTTGAACTGAATTTTGTGGCTTTGGACGGCAATATTGGCTGCCTCGTCAACGGCGCTGGTCTGGCCATGAGCACCATGGACATCATCAAGCTGCACGGCGGCGACCCAGCCAACTTCCTGGACGTCGGCGGCGGCGCCACGGAAGAGGCGATTACCGAAGCATTCCGAATCATCCTCTCCGATGCCGCCGTCAAGGGCGTGTTGGTGAACATCTTCGGCGGCATCATGCAGTGCGATCGCGTTGCGCGCGCGATTGTTGCTGCAGCAAAGAATGTTGGCTTCAAGGTGCCGCTGGTGGTGCGTCTTGAGGGGACCAATGTTGCTGAGGCGCGCATGATCTTGGACGCTGCTCGCGCTGAACTTCCCACTATGCAATCGGCGACCGATTTGGCCGATGCCGCGCGCAAAGTCTGCGCTGCGGTTGCCTGACCGCCATCCGACTACCAATGCTCGTCCTCTTCGATATCGACGGCACCATGCTGCATTCGCTCAGTGCGGGTGTGCATGCCATGACCACCACGTTGAGCGACTTGCATGGCATCGTTCCAGACTTTTCGCGGATTGAGATTCACGGCCGATTGGACACCCTGATCTGGCGCGACTTAGCCAAGGTGCACGGCTATCCGACCGACGATGCCTCGCATGCCGTGTTCAAGCGTAGTTACGGCGAACACCTCGAACGCCGCCTCGCTGACAACAACACGGTGGAGCGTTTCCCTGGCGCCAAGGAATTGGTTGACGCAACGCGCGCGGTTGATGGCCTCACCATCGGACTCCTCACTGGAAACTATGAATTCACCGGCAACCTCAAGGTTCGCCACGCGGGGATCGATCCCGCTCATTTCATCGTGAATGCATGGGGTGATGATGGCCCGGATCGCCGCAGTTTGGTGCCAGTTGCCATGCGCCGCTACGCCGAGCACCACGGGCGACCGGTGGCGCCGCGCGACGTCATCATCATTGGTGACACGCCGGCGGATGTCGACTGCGCGCACGCGTCCGGGGCGCGGGTGATCGCGGTAGCTACTGGGCACTTTGATATTGATTCGCTGCGTGCAGCGGGTGCAGACCTGGCGGTCCATGACTTGAGTGACACGCAGAAGTTGCTGCAGTGGATCACCGAGTCCGCATGACCAGTGCGTCGGGGCGCGCGGTACGGGTGAGCAGGTGAGTCAGCTGAGTCCCGCGGGCCAGTCGAATCA
>JBBAOD010000042.1:0-1363 GCA_040401635.1 Phycisphaerales bacterium | reverse complement strand
TGGCGACCGATACGCTCACTCAACGGCATCAGAATGCGCGGAATGAGACGCTGCTCAACAAGCCGTTCGCCGTGACCTGCCAATGCGGCAAGAATGGTTGGCAAGTCATCAAGCGACTTCACCGGGCCGGTGCGCCGAACCGTGAGCATGACGCTCAATGGCTCAATCCCATCACGACCGGCGGACGGTTCCCCGCCGCGCGGCAGCCGCGTCTTGACCTCCAGATAGACGTGCATGTCTGGAGCGTCGGAGAGTGCGATGGCGAGAAACGGCTGCGCATCCAGGACGTTGTCGGTGGCGATCTCTGCAAACTCGCCCAGCGCAGATCCGCCCAGCAGCGCGTCCAAGACCACCTCGTCCCGGTTGCCTTCGCACTCAAAGTCAAAGGCGTACACCAACTCCAGATGATCAACATCCAATGGGCTAATGGAGAGAAAGTACGGCGCCACTTCAAGGACGGTGCGATGCATCCGGTACGCGTCTTCGAGTGTCTTGGGATTGACCCATCCGCTCTTCAATGAGGTCTGGCGCATGCCGATCCACAGGAAATCTTGATCGTCTTCGCCAGACTCAAGGGCTACTTCGCCATCGGGGTAGCGATGCAAGTTTGAGAGGCGAGGCATCTCTTTACGCAGGCGACCAAAGAGGTCAAGCACTGGCTCGCGCGCGGCGGGCAAGTCCATCTTGAGTGCAAGCTTCTGATTGATGCAGAAGTCGCGGCAGAGTGCGCTGAAGTCTGACATGTGCGGTGCGCGATCGATGCGCGGTCTGTTCGCAATTCATTCGCCGTCATGCGCCATCAGGCGCCGTCATGCCGACGCGGCCGGAGGTCCGCCAGCGGCTGCCCCCATGCGGTCAGCATGGTGGGAAATCGAGGACGCGATTCGCTCGCGAGCCTGCTGTAACTTCTGCTCATGTGCACGACGCTGCTTACTGCGCCACGCCAGAATGCGCCAGACCGCAAAGAGAACAATCGGTAGCAGCAGGAGAACCATGCCGCCGGCAAGTATCGGAACCCAAACGGCGAGCAAGGTGACAATCATGGCCAGCACTGTTTCAGCCATTCCGTAGATCGGATTGAGCCAACCAATGGTGAGCACTGAACTCGATACGCGCCCGGCAATCGAAGCTGCCTCAACACCGGAGGCGGTCATCGCACCCACAATGATTCCGAGTGACCACGCAACCGCGGGATGAAGAAGCGGAGTGGCTTGCAGCGCGTCCGACACATCGCTCGGGATCATGATGTCCAGCTGGCTGGTCATCAACACTGCGCCTGCGATCGCCGCGAGCGGTGCCGCAAGGAGATCGAGGGCGTGATCGACCCATGGAACCAAGAATCCAACAATTTCAACAACGGTTG
>JBBAOD010000041.1:8754-13761 GCA_040401635.1 Phycisphaerales bacterium | reverse complement strand
GAAGCAGCAGCGGAGGCACGCGCCCTTGCTGAAGACCTTGGTAAGCGCGCTGAAGAGATTCAAAAACAGGACAAACCCGACCAGGGCGCAGCAGAAGCCATGCGCGAGGCGCAACGTGAGGCGGACGACCGCGGCTTAGCCCGGCAACTTGAACAAGCCGCACAGCAGACTGAGCAAAATCAGATGCAAAGTGCGCAACAATCGCAGCAGCAAGCACAACAGGCCGTTCAAGCCATGCAGCAGGCGATGAAGAATCAAAACAAGCGGCGCACTGAAGAGCTTGAGCGGCGGATCACTGATGTAGTTGACGCTTTGCGATCGCTCTTAGGAACGATTGAGACAAACACACTTACTATGCAAAAGCTGACTGCTGCTGATGTAGCGGAGGTTTCTCGTCTTGCAAAGCTCATGTTGCAACTATCTCGGAATGCCTCAGGAATTGCCGAGAACGCCGCCGCTGCTGGGCAACCAATGCGTCGGGCTGCCACATTGATCATTCGTGGGGCGGAGCAACTTGATGCTGTGGCTGCATCTTTGCGAAAGGAAGTTGCTGAGGTGGCGCAGGCACGGGAGTCGCTTGATGCTGCCCGCAACTCCATCCAAGAAGCTCTTACTTCCGCGCAGAAGGCGAAGAATGACGCGGAGAAAGATGCGGAGAACCTACGTCGTGAGGAACTTCGCGGTGTGTATGAGCAAGTGTTGGAACGGCAACGAAGTGCACGTAGTGGCGCGGAGGCGATTACTCCAGTACCTGGAAAGACTCTTGATCGCCGCGGATTTGTTGAAAGCAAGCGTATTGCTGCCGAGCAAGCAACTGTGACGGGTTTACTTACCACCATTGGTGCGCGTGCGGATGTTTCAGGAAGTGAGCTGTACGCCACAAGCAATTCAGAGATGATTTCAGCCAGCACATTGGCTGGGCAAGATCTCTCCGCATCTGCACTTTCACAACGAACCGTGTTGTTGCAGCGAGAGGTAGAGACATCGTTGGCGTCACTGATAGAGGCGCTTGCTGACCCACCAGAGGCAGATGATCCGTTTGCGGAAGCACCGAAAGAAGCTGGTGGACAACAACCACCAGGTGGCGGATCAATGCCTGGCGCGCCGCGCGTTCCACCAATGGCTGAACTTCGCCTGTTGCGCACGATGGCGCAGCGTGTTCTTGATGACACCAAGAGCGCGAGTGAATTGCCAGAGTCTGATCGGGCTGCGTACTTAGCACGAATCGTTATGCGACAAAAGCGCCTGACAGAGCTTGGCGAGCGATGGGTAAAGGCAATGGAAGACCAGTCGCGTCCTCCAGATGTCAGTATGGATTCACCAAAGGCGCCAGACAAGAGCGACGTTCCGACCACAGGTGGTTCTGACTCAGGAGCAAAGCCATGATGAATCTGAGTGTGTATGTGTTGAGTATGTGTATAGCGGCGGCGCCACCAACAGTGGTACCGACGTCAGTCCCAGGCCAACCACCAGTTCAACCGCTAGTTCAACCACCAGCTCCAACTCAACCAGCAGCACCACCCGCGGCCGACAAACCACCGTCGCTTGATGAAGCACTCGGACTTGGCGATGGTGGGAAGCAATCAGACACCACAACCGATGCCTCAGAGTTGCAACGCAGTCTTGATGGCGCAAAGCCGCGCGATATTTTGAACTCAGCCATCGACGATATGAAGCACAGTGCGCAATTGTTAGATGCGAACGATTCTGGAATTTCAACACGGCGTGTTCAAGAGTCGGTCGTTCGAAAGCTTGACGAACTCATCGCGACTGCACAGCGGATGAAACAACAGCAGTCACAGCAAGGCCAAGAGTCACAAGGCCAACAATCACAAGGGCAAAGTGGCAAAGGCAAGAATCAGGGTAAGGACCAAGGCGCCAAGGATGGCAAAGACGGTCAGGATGGCAAGAAGCCTGAACCAGGCGAGAATGGTCAACCACGGGGTGGCCGCGATGGCAAGCAAGACCAAGATGGAGCGGATGGAAAGCGTCGCAAAGATGGTGACGCCACTTCAAATGAACCACCTGAACAAGCCGATCCAACTATGAATAACGCGCAGTTTGACGAGGCGCGCGCTGAGTGGGGACGCTTACCGCCACGTGTGCGTGAGGCGGTTCGTCAGGGGTTGCGCGATCCAATGAGTGCCGCATACCGACAGTTGACCCAGGACTACTACCGACGCTTGGCAGAGGAGCCGAAGCGATGATGTATCCACTTGTAACAACTATGGCGGCGATGGTGTTAGCCCTGTGGCAACAGCCACCTGCGTCACCAGTTGCACCAACTGCACCTGCGTCACCAGTATCACCTGCGTCACCAGTATCACCTGCGCCAATTTCACCCACGCCACCAACTACACCAACACCACCAACACCACCAACACCACCAACACCACCAACACCAGTTGTTCCAGAAAAAACAACCCCCAGTGTCGCTGCTGAACCAGATGTGAAGCGACCGGTTGATGCTGGTGTTTCAGCACAGAATGCACCAAGTCAGAACGAAACAAATCCACAATGGCGGGACTCAGTTGAGCATGGTTTAGAGTGGTTGGCGCAGTCACAAAACCCTGACGGGAGCTTTGGTAAAGGTCGAATGAGTGGCAACGCGGGCATTGTGTCATTGTGTGCACTTGCACTGATGGGTGATGGGAATGTGCCTGGGCGTGGTCGTTACGGTGCGGCGGTGGCGCGGGCATTGGAATACGTGCTGCAGCATGTCTCCGAGAGTGGCCTTGTTTCAAGTGAGAACATGAACGGCCCGATGTATGGGCACGGTTTTGCCGCACTATTTCTTGGTGAAATTTATGGAATGTCCTCCGATGACGCCCGGGTTCGTGATGCACTTACCCGTGCGATTCGCCTCATTGAGAACAGCCAAAATGATGAGGGTGGCTGGCGCTACAACCCGGTCCCTGATGATGCGGACGTGAGTGTCACCATCTGCCAAGTCATGGCGCTGCGAAGTGCTCGCAATGCGGGAATTCGTATTCCCAAGCAGGTGATCGACAATGCGGTTCGCTATGTTCGCGAGTGTCAAAATCCGGATGGTGGGTTTCGATATATGCGCACCTCCGGGGCGAGTGGTTGGCCCCGCACGGCGGCGGGTGTAGCCACATTGTTTTATGCCGGTGTGTACGACGATGATTCCATTCCACGCGGCCTGGCTTATGTTCGCCGTGCAGCAACACCCGACGGCGCGGGGCCAGCCGTTCAGGCGTATTACTTTTATGGTCACTACTACGCCGCGCAAGCCATGTATCTAGCGGGTGGTGATTGGTGGAAGGGTTGGTGGCCACGGATCAGATCTGAGTTGATTCAACACCAAAACGCCGACGGCAGTTGGTCTGATCCACAATGGGGGCAGCCACTGGGAACATCCATGGCGCTCATCATTATGCAGATGCCAAAGCGGTACCTTCCAATCTTTCAAAAATGAACATCAATCACCAAGCTCGATTCAAACAGCAGGCGCTGGGCGTGGCGATGGCGCTGTGGTGCTCTCATGGACTGTGCAACACGAGTGGTGGAAGTGCGCACGCGCAGATTCCAGCAGAGATTCCGGACAAGATTGTGGTTCCAACACTTTCCAATCAACCGCAACAGCGGGGCATCAAAGATGAGAACATCACTCAGGATTTAACGTACTTAGTGGTTGGCACTGACGCTGTTGTTGGGCTTGTTTCACCAGATCAAACACCTGGTGACTCAACATCGATGTCGGCACTGTTGGCAAACACATCACTCGCCACCATCAATAACAGCGCGCAACTTGTGTTGGTTGATGGCCAGCGAATTCCCGGAAAGCTTGAGAATCGCCAAGGGGTAGCAACCTGGGTTTCGTTGTGGTGTGCGCCGCGGGTACTTGTAACCGATGAGATCAGATCACTTGTCTTTGGTCGAAACGCGCCACCGCTGGCCACTGACACAGATGTCATTCAGCTTAGGAATGGCGATCGTGTCACTGGGTTTATCAGCTCAATAAGCTCCGAAGCAGTAACGGTTGATGTTGGGTCTGGAACAACAAGCACACTCACAGTCGCTATGGACACCATCGCAGCGTTGAGCATGGTTGGACCAAACAAACCACACGCTGGCGCTCGCGTATGGCTCACTGATGGAACAGTGCTTGACGGACCATCAGTGAGTTGGATGAGCGCTAGTTACGTGCGAATCATGGGTGTTGCAGGAGCGAAGACACCAGTTGTCACAGTGCCACGCGATCGCGTATTGGCGGTGCAATCAACTCCAGATTCAGCAACACCACTGGCAACACTCACGCCGGTGGCATTTGTACCGCAGGGGTGCGAAGGCTTTCGGTTCACAACTTCTGTTCCAACCGTGGCACCAGGAACATGGGCCCTTGACGCCGCACCACTCGAACTTGATGGACCGGTTCTGCTCACTTACCCAGCACAATCAGTGAACACCCGATTGGTAGCAGTGGCGTACCGCACACCAACAGCGCGACTCGCTGGTAGTGCGGATGTGGTGATTCGCGCGGGCGGTAAGGAATTGCTCCGGGAGCGGTTTGAATCAAACCGCGCACGCGTAGAAATCCGGGTTGATCTACCAGTCGCGCCGTTTGAAATTGAGTTGCAGCCCGCCGATGGCAATGCTGTGGGTGACACAGTGACACTGGAGCGCGCGGTCTTGTTTCCACGCTGATCTCAAGTGATTTGCATCATTTCCACCCACGAATGGTCCACAGTTGCACGTGCAACCGATGGAGACCATCAGCGATCGTTCGGACTGCACAATCATTTGGCAGTGGGGTGGTGAGCAATTGTGCACGTTTCGCGAGCTTTGGGTCGCCACACACCACCACTGAATTCACCATAGACATCCAATCGCGATGCCGAATTTCAACTATGAGACCACCGTTGTTATGTCGGGCGGCGGGGTTTGGCGGTGGAACGACGGCCTTCATGGATATGTTGCCAAGATCGATTACTTGCTTGTCCACCACGGAAAATATCGGAATGTTTCGCTTAGATATGTCATGAA
>JBBAOD010000041.1:0-8744 GCA_040401635.1 Phycisphaerales bacterium | reverse complement strand
AAGTACATCTGTTGGGAATCCATCCCGCGAACCGCGAAACGCAGCAAGGCAACGGGTATCCATCACTACGGCGCCAACCTCAAATGCCAGAAGCACTTCGGGTACACCAGAGACCTCCGCCAATGATCGCGAGCCGATGATCAATCGATCAATGCGACGAACACCAAGTGCGGCAAGCGCGGGCACTATTTTCCTCGAACCGGCACTGGAATCACCAGAAGTTCCAGCATCGATGAGCACAGTCGTGGTGTTCGTGCGAATCAAGTGGCATGCGCCATTTCCAACCGCGATCGATTCAATGAACACCTCGCCTTGTCTGGGTGACTGCGCGAATGGTCGAAATGGGCCAATCCACAAGCCAACAATCAAAGATGTTGTCACAAACCAACTGAGAATTCTGGATACCTGGTGGGTGGAAATCCATGCGGATACACACGCAATCAAGGCGACAACCGTCCACCACACATCCGGGCGCCCCGTGCACCACGTTCCTCCGGGGGCTGAAGCGGCCATCGTCGCCGTGGCCCCAAGGGTTGCTGCGCAGGTTGTCGCCACCGCACCACAGAGGTGACCAACCGGTGGTGCAAGATCCATGGTGACAATCGCACCAACACCAGCAATGGTGGTGATGGCAGCTGCAGGCATCGTTATGACACTGAGTGGAGCAGCCCAACCATTCATGGAACCGGCGTGCCATACAGCAATCGGTGTGCTTACTGTCCACGCCACCAGTGCGGCGATAAGCGCTTCAAGCATTGACGACCGCACAATCGACGCAGCTTCGCTAGTTGCAACACGCTTGAACGGAATACGAAGCCACCAGCGATGCGTTCGTTTGTCCCATCGCCGATGAACACGTGGGGTAATCACTAGTAACGCGATGACCACCCCGTAACTCAGTTGAAAACCAGCACCTGTAACCGCGTTGATATCAAGAAGCATGGTTACCAAAGCCACCAAACCAAGCGTTCCAAGGCCACGGGCCTGCCCACCTCGGATGGATGCAATTGATGCCAATCCAGCACCCAAACCGGCGCGCAGGACACTTGTGTCGGGCTCGGTAACAGTTAAGAATGCAACCGCCACCATCATGGCAATGATGGCGCGCCAACGGGATGAAGCGCGCAGCAACTTTGCGGCACCAGCACAGGCTGCAATGAGCACCGCAACATTGAATCCACTGATTGCAAGCACGTGACTCATTCCGGCAGCGCGAAATTCCGCCGACGGGCGCGAGAGTCCAGGCAGCCGAACGCCAGTTGTCATGGCAGCAACCAAGGCTTGACTATCTGGCGATGACCATTCTGGCATGGCTTTGGAAAGCGCTCGGTGAGTTTCGGTTCGAATACGAACCATGAGTGAATCAACCACACCAACAGCTATGGTGGTAACTAATGTTGTGCTAGTAGTGGAAATACTTCCAGTAGCACGGCGGGTTTTTGATCCGGGATTCATTGTTGTTGATGGCGGCTCGTACCACCCACGCACACAGACACGCATGCCACGCGCGGGAAGTGGTGCAAGCCCGGAAACACGAACCAGGATCTCACAGTCGATTTCCCCGGGAATATCAACGCCAACCACTGAATTGACACGTAACACGAACGACTGCGCGGCCGCCCGGATGGCGTATTTGGAAAGCCGGTCAGTACCACCATCATCCATACGTGCGGCAGAAGCGACGACACCAATCACGGTCACAGGTCGCTCACGCATTGAGTCAAACGGAGATGTTTGAACAGACGACACTGTTGCAAGTGCGCAACCAATGGCGGTAACCGCAAGTATGGTCAAGGCGTCTCGTAACCACCGCGGTATGACAAGTAGCGCCATAGCGGAAGCCGCGCATGCAACAGTAACCGCAAGGGTGACGGTAACGGTCGCATAACCCCATGACGAAACGTCGACCGTGGTTGGTTCGTCCGGGAGGCGTTCGACAATGCTCCGCGTGTTCCACACGATCGCCACACCACCCGCCATGGCGATGGCACAACGAAAGGCGAGTGGCCACCTTTCTTGTGGCGCTGGTTCAGCACCCCTGACATCCATCACTGGACGCTACGGAGGTATTGCGACTCACCGGAAATGACGGCTGAATTTCAGTTGTTATTTCAGAGAAATCAACAACCAGACTATTTACTGACGTGAAGCAATCCGCAGTCGCTCCAGGGTCTGCGCGGCGCGACCAGAGTCAATCGCTGCTTCGGCAAGTTGAATGCCAACAGATACGTTCTCAGCAAGCCCAGCGGCCATGATGGCAAGACCGGCATTGGCGACCGCCATATGACGTCGTGCACCACGTTCGCTACCAGTGAGAATTGCCGACAACAATTGCGCGGCACCCGCAAGATCGCCAGCAGCCAGGTCGGCGTGTGAGGCAACTGGAAATCCAAGTTCATCAGTGGTAAGTAGTCGTTCGGTCACGACACCGTTCTCTACATCAGCAATCATGGTTGGCGAGGTGATGGAGCATTCATCAAGACCATCGGTTCCATGAACCACCACTGCGCGCACGGCGCCAAGGATCGCCAATGCATCAGCCACTGGTCTGACAAACTGTGGCGCATATACACCAACAATCTGCCGCTTGGCACCAGCAGGATTGGTCAGGGGTCCAAGCAGATTGAAGATGGTGGGAATGCCAAGTGCCTTTCGCACAGGCATGACATGGCGTGTTGCTGGGTGATGGTGAATGGCAAAGCAGAAGCAGATGCCAGCCTCATCCATGCATCGGCGCTGGGTTTCACGTCCCGCATCAACGTGGACTCCCAACTCCATCAGCACCTCAGCACTGCCGCGACCGGTTCGGCTTCGGTTGCCATGCTTTGCGACCTTTGCACCTGCTGCAGCCGCAATGATGGCCGCGGCAGTGGAGACGTTGAACAGCTTTGTGGTGCCACCGGTACCCGCTGTATCCAAGAGCGCGTCCGCCGCAACACCAGTATCAACAGGGTCAACATGGGCGCGCATGACAGTGGCGGCACCGGCGAGTTCGTCGGCGGTAGGTACGCGCGTTGCCAAGAGTGCAAGTAACGCACCAATCTCTGCTTGGTGGCACTCACCAGACATGAGACATTCAAATGCGGCTTGCGACTCACCGCGCAGGAGCGTTCGACCACCCACAAGTGCAGCGATGAAAGGCGTCAAGTCACCACTGCTTGGCGCTCGGGCAAATTCAGGTAATCCGTTGGCATTCGTCGGAGTAGGCACGGCACGATGGTACGCCCCGTAGACTCCGCAGCGTGCACATCATTGCTGAGAGCATCGTCCATTCGATGGGGCCATTTGCGCTTCGGTTTACCGACACAATTGGTGTTCGTTGGTACGGCATCTCGTACGCCATGGGGTTTATCGCCGCGTGGCAACTACTGCGGTGGTTGGCAAAGACCGGGCGAACCCAACTGAAGCCGGAGCTTGTTGGCGATTACATGACCTGGTGTATCGCAGGGGTTGTCTTGGGTGGTCGATTGGGGCACGTGTTTCTCTATGATCAGTTTCTACTTTGGAAATTTTCGACCGACATTCCATTCTGGGGCGTCTTAGAGATTCACCGTGGTGGCATGTCAAGTCACGGTGGCATCGTTGGTGTGGTGGTAGTAACAGTCTTGTTCGCTCGCCGCGCGGGGATTTCTTCGCTGGGCCTGGTTGACACAGCAGCATTCATGACGCCCCCTGGGTTGATGTTTGGCCGACTTGCAAATTGGGTGAATGGCGAACTATGGGGCAAGCCCCTGCCAGACGCCATGCAAGCAGCACCACCATGGTGGAGTGTTAAATACCCAGAGGAAGCGCTGCAATTGGCACCAACGCCCGATGCATACGTTGCTGCAAAGCACCTATACGCGATGGTGTACGCAGGGAACGCCCAGGCAATGCAAGATGTTGCTGCGCTTGTTCCGGCGCGGTACCCAAACAATTTCATTCAGGCATTGACGGACGGCCCAATGCTCATGCTTGCGCTGGTCATTGTGTGGTGGAAGCCACGACACGCAGGTGCGCTAACCGGCACATTCCTGATTGCATACGGCATATTGCGCAATATCAGCGAACAGTTTCGTGAGCCAGACAGCGGGGTATTCACGATAGGCGTGCTGACATTACCAATGCTGGTTTCCGCACTCATGGTTGCTATTGGGGTAGCAGTGATTGTTTATGCAAAGCAATCGCGCGGCCCACTCATGGGTGGGGTGGCGCCGTGGTAGCAGGCGGATTGACTGGGGTTGCTGGTGCGATTGGCGTGACTGGCGCGGCTGGTGTCGCGGGCGATGAAGTAGCCGATTGACGTCGAACAACAATCTGCACCTCGCTCCACTTGTTCTTCATGGAAACCTGCGGACCGTTGTAATTCAAACCACGCGGATCTCCAATCGCTTCCCATTGTGACTGCGCTGCAAGCCACTTGGAAAGCGCGTCCATTCCAGAATTCACCGTGCCCATTCCATAAGCGCCGCGCATACCAATGGAAAGCACAGTCATCTCGGGAGTATCAACAACCTTGATTCGTCCATCCTCGCCGGTTGGGCCAAGGTCAGCCTTTTGATACAGGAAGCTCATGGTCCAAGAGCCCTCCGCATCTTGCATTGGTGCAAGTGGAGTGCGCTCACCGGCTGGCTTGTAGTCCATCTCGACCGGACTCGTCATAGCAATCTTGCGGCTCTTGATGTGGTTGAAGAGCGGCCAGAATCCAACGTTCATTCCAAAGTTGCTCGATCCCTTGGCGCTGTACTCAGCGCGACGAACGCTTGGATAGGTCTTCAGTTCAATCATCCCCGGGGGTGTTGGTGCTGGGTAGCCCTCGGGCAGTGGTGCTTCGATCATCATTCCAAGTTCCGGCAGTCGGTACTCGCCATTCTCAAGCACTGGCTTGACTGAGGCATCGCCCAGCACACGGAGTGCGGCCCCTGGAGCTGGTGCACCCTCTGGCCGCGCGGTTGTTGGCGCGGCATCTGGGGTGGATTTGCCCGCAGCGACCGTATCGCCAAGCGGTTGAAATGCGGAAGCGAGGAACGCAAGTGTGGCAATGATCATGGGATTCTCAAGGCAGTATTCGCACGATGGGGACTCACCGATTCACTCACATGGGGCTGCAATGGTGCGTCGACATTCAGCAACCAAGAGCAGGGTAGCGCTGCCGGCAAAGTACGATCAATCCATGGCCGATGCACCTACCGGAAACTCCCCCGTAACCACCTGGGAATACAGCCCAGCGCCCGAAACAACCCCTGTGGTCATTCCAGACCAGACCCAACTGTATGTGGGTGGGAAGTTCATCGAGCCGCATTCCAAGAAGCGCTTCACTACGGTCAATCCGGCCACCGAGGCGATTCTTTCGAACATTGCAGATGGTGATGCGGCGGATGTTGATGCAGCGGTGAGTGCAGCGCGCAAAGCATTGAAGCCATGGGGAAAGCTACCAGCCAGCGAGCGCGCCAAGTACCTCTATCGAATTGCCCGAAGAATTCAAGAACGTGCCCGTGAGTTGGCCATTCTGGAATCAATGGATGGTGGTAAGCCCATTAAAGAGAGCCGCGATGTTGATATCCCGCTCGCCGCTCAACACTTCTTTCACCACGCTGGCTGGTGCGACAAGCTTCGATATGCCATGCCTGGTACCCGCGAGCCGCGACCAGTTGGCGTGTGTGGTCAGATCATTCCGTGGAACTTCCCGTTACTTATGGCGGCGTGGAAATTGGCACCAGCACTCGCGTGTGGAAACACCGTGGTACTTAAGCCAGCTGAGACGACATCTTTGACCGCCATGCGCTTGGCGGAAATTCTTCAGGAGTGCGACCTTCCACCCGGTGTGGTGAACATTGTCACTGGCGCCGGTGCAACAGGTAAGGCGCTGGTTGACCATGCAGGTGTCGACAAGATCGCCTTCACTGGAAGTACCGAGGTTGGTAAACAAATCGCCCAAGCATGTGCGAAGCGTGGCACCAGATTGACGCTTGAATTAGGTGGAAAAAGCGCAAACATCATCTTTGCGGACGCGGCGATTGACCAGGCAATCGAAGGCATCGTGCAAGGGATTTGGTTTAACCAAGGCCATGTGTGCTGTGCTGGAAGTCGGCTCTTTGTAGAAGAGTCGATCTTGCCTGAAGTTACGCGCAAGTTAGAGATGCGTATGAAGACGCTTCGTGTTGGCGACCCACTTGATAAGAACACCGATATCGGCGCCATCAATAGCAAGCAACAACTGGCGATCATCGAGGGCTACATAGCGGAGGGCAGTCGAGAGGGATGCACGGTGTGTCAGCCGAATCACCAGACGCTTCCAACCAAAGGCTACTGGTGCCGCCCAACATTCATGACGGGTGTGCAACCGGCCCACGTGGTAGCGCGCGAAGAAATCTTTGGACCAGTGCTGGCGGTGATGAGCTTCCGCACTCCTGAAGAAGCGATCAGCCGCGCGAACAATTCGCCCTATGGATTGGCAGCTGGAATTTGGACAGAGAAGGGCAGCAAGATGTTTGATGTGGCGCGGCGCCTGCAGGCGGGCGTTGTGTGGTGCAACACATACAACCAGTTTGATGCAACCAGTCCATTTGGTGGCTTCAAGGAAAGTGGCTTTGGACGCGAGGGTGGCATGCACGGCCTCGCCGCATACCTGTCAGAGTGACGCGGTGATTTGCAACCATCATCACAACCGCTACAAGGATTCGAAACATGAGTGATCACGAACGACTGGCCGTACTGAAGACCTGGAAACTGTTCATAAAGGGCAGTTTTCCACGCTCAGAGAGTGGACGAACATTGCCGCTTCTCAATAAAGAAGGTGGCTTAGTGGCGCACCTCTCACACGCAAGCCGCAAGGATTTGCGAGAGGCCGTTGAAGCCGCACGTGGCGCCTTTCCTGGGTGGAGTGGTAGCACGGCATACCTTCGGAGCCAAATCATCTATCGACTGGCGGAGATGCTTGAAGGTCGACGCGCGGAGTTGTCAGACGCGCTACGTAGCACGTCTGGTGTTTCAAAGAAGAAGGCAGATACAGAGGTCAGTGCATCGATTGATCGAACCGTGAGTTGGGCTGGTTGGTGCGACAAGTTTCCAATGGTGCTTGGCTCGCGCAATCCGGTTGCTGGTCCGTATCACAACTTCAGCATGCCAGAGCCAAGCGGCGTATGTGTCGCGGTGCAAGGCGTCGCAGATCAGCATTCATTGCTTGGGTTTATGTCACTGGTGCTGCCGCCACTGTGCACGGGTAATGCGGTGGTGGCTGTTGCTGACACAAAGCACCCACTGGCGCCGCTCTTGGTCGCCGAGATTGCACCAACAGCGGATATTCCAGCGGGGGTTCTCAATGTCATCACTGGTGATGCCAAGGAATTGGCTGGCTGGATTGCAAGCCATCGTGACGTCGATTCGGTGCATGCCATTGCGGACGAATCGATTGCCGCCACCCTGCGCGCTGGCGCGGCGGAGAATCTTAAGCGGGTGCAGATTCTCTCCAAGGACGAGGACTTTTCGGACACCGATCGTTGGACAAATCCCCGCCGATTGGCGCCGTTTGTGGAGACGAAGACGGTGTGGCATCCATCCGCTACTTAAAGAATGTTCAGTTATCAACACGACGAGATTGCGATTTACCAATGACCGAGACCAACACCAACACCGACCTTGTTGCACTCACGGTCAATGACCACGTAGCAACCATCACCTTGAATCGCGCTGACAAGGCAAACGCACTGAGTCACGCACTCATTGATGCTATGGGCACCGCGCTTGACATCATTACTCCGCGATGCACGCCGAAGGGTGACATTCGCGTACTTGTTCTCGCCGGGGCTGGCAAAGTGTTCTGTGCCGGTATGGACCTGCGTGGCGTCATTGATGACCCCGCTGCGATGGGTGAAATGCTTCGCGGCCTTTCGCGTGTGAGCCGCGCTATTCGGCGCCTCCACATTCCAACCATCACGCGCGTGCAGGGTGCAGCGATTGGTGGTGGTTGTGGACTCATGGTGGTGACCGACTTTGCGGTGACGCATCCGGAGTCGAAGGTTGGATATCCAGAAGTTGATCTTGGAATCTGCCCAGCCGTTGTGGCGCCGTGGCTGATCAAGAAGATTGGCGCCGGGCGGGCTCGTGCCATGCTTCTTGCCGGTGGAACCATGAGTGGGCAACAGGGCTTTGAAGCGGGACTTGCTACCCACCTCTGCGCACATGATCAACTGGACGCGACGGTTGCTGATTTGGCCAAGCGCCTCCGCGCCGGGGGTCCAGAAGCAATCGCCACCACCAAGCGCTGGCTCAATGAACTTGATGGGTCAAACGATGACGCCGTGCTTGATAAAGCCGCGGAATTAAGCGCGCAGATTATTGCGGGCGACGAGGCTCAACAGCGGCTGCGGAAGGTGTTTGGCGCGAAGTAGTTCGGGCAGTTGGCAGTCACCCAGATTGAGACGTCACACCTGATTTTCCGTACTCTCTCCGAGATGTCTACACCCCTCCGAATCGATCGTGACACCGACGGAATTGTCACGCTTTGGCTTGAGCCAAATCCAGCGAAACCGCGTGGCGGCGTGGTGGTGCTTGATGCATGGCTGATCGGTGCGATCAGTGCTGCATGCGCGCAGATTGCGCTGGATGGTTGTACGGGGCTTGTGCTTGCCTCCGCGAGCACGCGCGTGTTTGTTGCTGGCGCAGACCTTGCGGAAATTGATGCGCTTGATGACGCGGCGCTGCACACCTATCTACAACACGGCGGCGCGGCATTTGCGGCAATCCCTGCCCTTGGTGTTCCAAGT
>JBBAOD010000040.1:10648-13826 GCA_040401635.1 Phycisphaerales bacterium | reverse complement strand
CTGCGCCTGCGCCGGCACCCGAGCCAACACCCGCGCCTGCGCCAGTTGCTGAACCCGCGCCTGCGCCGGCACCCGAGCCAACACCTGCGCCAGCGCCGGTCGCTGAACCCGCGCCGGCGCCGGCACCCGTTGCGGAACCTGCGCCTGCGCCGGCGCCCGAGCCAACACCCGCGCCTGCACCGGTCGCTGAGCCCGCGCCGACACCGACACCGGAGCCAACACCCGCGCCCGCGCCGATTGTGGAACCAGCACCCGCACCCGCGCCAGTCGCTGAACCTGCGTCTGCGCCGACGCCGGAACCACCACCCGCACCCACACCGGTCGCTGCACCTGCACCGGTTGCGCCTCTTGCGCCCGCTCCCGCTGCCGCTCCCGCTGCCGCTCCCATCAAGCTGACGAACCCAGTCATAGCTTCCAAGGTTCGTGCCTTTGGAGACATCGAGCCATTGGATGCCGGATCATTGCATCCTGGCGATCGCTTCCTTGTGTATGTCGAGTTGGTCAATTGGCCATTCGTTCCAGGAATCGGCGGGCGAGTTGCAGCGCATGCGCAGTACTCGCTGCGTATTGAGAACTTGGCCGGAAACGTCATTTGGAGTGAGGGTCCGCTCGACGCAACGCATAGCGCGGCTGCCCCGACGGATGAACTATTCATTACGCGGATGGTTCGCCTCCCCGACTCCCTGCTCGGCGGTCAATATCGGTTAGCGATCGAAGCGACTGATGTGGAAACCGGCGTGACTGCCAAGGTCAAGACGCCGTTCACGGTCAAGCCGTCAAACAAGCGCTAATCGCTTGATGTAGCGCATCGTTAGCCGAAGTACAATGTCTCCCCCGCCTCCCTCCCGGAGGCACCGCACGTGCCAGACGACGCATCCAACGCACGCCCAGACCTTGACGCCCCGATAGCACCCCTCGTGCCGACGGTGGTGGATGGCACCCAAGCCGTTGTGAACGCCTCGCTTCCAACCGCAGAGCCGAACTCCTCCAATAGTCGACTCAGTAAAGGCCACGGTGGCGGCATTGCGTTGGCGATCGGCGCGGTCGGCGTCGTGTTCGGAGACATCGGCACCAGCCCGCTGTATGCGTTTCAGGAAACCATTGCCCACCACGGGAGCGCCGATCGCGCATTCGTGATGGGCGTTCTGAGTTTGATCTTCTGGGCATTGTTCCTCGTGGTGGTTGCGAAGTATCAGCTACTGATTATGCGTGCCACCAATCGTGGCGAAGGGGGATTGTTCGCATTGCTTTCCCTCTTGCCGCGCGGTCTGCAACGTCGCGCGGACTACCGATTGGCGTTCTTTGGCGCCATGGCCATCATGGGCAGTGCATTGCTGTTCGGCGACGGCGTCATCACGCCATCCATCTCCGTGCTGTCAGCGATGGAAGGTCTCACCATCTTTGACGAAAGCTTGCAAGGGTGGGTCGCGCCGCTCACAACAGTGGTCCTCGTGTTCCTGTTTGCCGTGCAGCGATTTGGGACTGGGCACATCGGTCGCATCTTTGGGCCGGTGATGCTCTTGTGGTTTGGGGTATTGGGATTTCTGGGGCTGCGCGCCATCGTCTCCGATCCCAGTGTGCTTGCCGCAGTGAATCCGCTGTACGCCATCGAACTGATTGCAGCGAATCCGTCCGGCACATTCCTGTTGCTTGGATCCATTGTCCTGGTAGTGACGGGCGCTGAGGCGCTGTATGCCGACATCGGGCACTTCGGAATTGGTCCGATTCGGCTTGGATGGTTCACAATCGTGTGGCCCTGCCTGATTCTGAACTACTTTGGCCAAGGCGCATGGGCGATCGCCAATCCGCCGGATCCCGCGTTGCTTTCGCAATACAAACCGTTCTACGGCCTCGTGCCCGCGGGTTGGGTTATCCCCATGGTTGTGCTGGCTACGTTTGCAACCATTGTTGCTAGCCAGGCGATGATCTCCGGCGTCTTCTCCATGGCGCGCCAAGCGATCCGCCTCAACTATCTGCCACGCCTTGCCGTGGTGCACACCTCCAGCTTTACCGAAGGTCAGATCTACATCCCGTTCCTCAATTGGACCATGATGATTGGATGCCTGATGACGGTGTTCTTGTTCCGCTCCTCAGCAGCGCTTGCCGACGCGTACGGCATTGCAGTCACGGCGGTCATGGGAATCACCTCACTGTTGTTTGCTGAGGTGGCACTGAAGACTTGGAAATGGAAGCCGCCAGTGGTGTGGATGGTGGTTGGCGTATTCCTAGCAATTGACTTGGCATTCCTTTCATCCAACCTTCTCAAGGTGTTCCATGGTGGTTGGTACGCACTGGCTATTGCAGCCGTCGGTTCCATAGTGATGGTCACTTGGAATCAAGGAACCCTGGCGGTGGGACGGCAGATTGCCGCACAAGGCGAGACGATTCATGAATTCCTGGCGCGGCTTTGGTCGGAGGTGGTGCCGCGCGTTCCCGGTACCGCCGTGTTCCTGACACCAACCACGCAGGCGCCGTTTGCATTGGTGAATTTCGTAAAGCACGCGCATGTGTTGCATGAGCAAGTGATTCTTCTCTCGATTGTCCCAACCGAACAGCCGTTTGTTGCCGACCGCGAGCGCGTCACAGTGCGGTGGATGCCTGATGGATTCTGGAGTGTCTCGGCGCACGTCGGATTCATGGAGCAGCCCGATGCACCGGGCATCTTGCGCCTCGCGCGCGAGCGCGGCTTGCCGTTCGATACTGAAGAAACCACCTACTTTGCACGAAAGATGCAAGTGGTTCCTGGCGGCCCGGCGCGTATGGCTGGTTGGCGCAAAGGCATTTTCATCTTCCTGCACGCCAACGCAGCCGACGTGACCAGCGCGTTCAATCTTCCCTCGGATCGCACGGTTGAATTTGGCTTCCAGTTGAAGCTTTGAGCAGAGTTCTCTATGCGAACCATTGCCATCAAGATGCTCTTCGGTGACACGGCAAAGTTCTATGGAATTCTGCTGGGGCTTTCTTTTGCAACGCTGCTCATTGCGCAGCAGGCCAGCATCTTTGTTGGGTTGATGAGCCGGACCTATGCGCTGATTGAGGAAACTCCACAGGCGGATCTTTGGGTCACCGATCCAACCATGCAGTTTGTAGATGACACCAAGCCGATGCAAGTCACCGCCTTGCAGCGAGTGCGCAGCGTGGACGGCGTTGGTTGGGCAGTTCCGCTCTTCAAAGGTCT
>JBBAOD010000040.1:0-10638 GCA_040401635.1 Phycisphaerales bacterium | reverse complement strand
TCCAAGCGGCGCACGGCAGATTTGCGATGTGGTCGGCGTTGATGATGCAAGCCTGATTGGCGTGCCTGCGCGCATGGTGAAGGGAGACGTCAGTGTCCTCCGCAAGCCCGACACCATCATCATTGAGACCCGTGGCGCTCGCTCGCGTCTCGCGCAACCGATCAATCCTGCCGATCCAAGTGGGCCGAAGCGTCCGATTGAAATCGGTGAGGAACTGGAACTCAACGAGCGCCGCGCGGTCATCGGCGGCATCGCGGAGACCAAGCCGACATTCCAGAATGTGCCCACGATTTACACCACCTATTCGCGAGCCATTGGATTTGCGCCAGCGAATCGCCGAACGCTCAGCATGATTCTTGTGAAGGCGGCGCCCGGAGTTTCGGTGACGGAATTGCGTGACCGCATCGCGCGCGAGACTGATCTCGCGGTGTACACCCCGCATGACTTTGCGTGGACCACTATTACCTATTGGATGACGCAAACCGGAATTCCCATCAACTTTGGAATTGCCATTGTGCTTGGATTTCTAGTGGGTGTAGCCATTGCGGGGCAGATGTTCTACAACTTCACACTTGACAATCTGAAGTATTTCGGCGCGATGAAAGCGATGGGCGCGACGACAGGTCGACTGCTTGGCTTGGTGGCGTTACAAGGCGCGGTGGCGGGCGTTCTTGGACTTGGTCTTGGCTTGGGAGTCACTTCGATTGTTGGCTTGGCAATTCCCGGCGACAAATTGGCATTCAAGATGACCTGGCACATTCCAGTGATTGCCGCTGCGGCGGTGATCTTCATTGTGGTTGCTTCCAGTCTCTTCAGCATGCGTCGCGTGGTGAAACTTGATCCATCCGAGGTATTCCAAGGATGATCGAGCCGACCAACAGCATCGTTTGCAATGAAGTGTTCAAGACCTTCGGGGTCGGTGATTCCATGGTGCGCGCACTGCGTGGCGTGAATCTTGAAGTGCGCTTTGGTGAAATGATGGCACTGGTCGGGCCTTCCGGATGTGGAAAGACCACGCTGATTTCCATTCTGGCAGGTCTGCTGCAGCGTGACGAAGGCGAACTGGCGGTGCTTGGCACCGATCCATCCGCGCTGAGTAATCACGAGCGCACTCTTTGGCGCGGCAAGAATGTTGGATTTATCTTTCAGCAGTTCAACCTGATTCCACAAGTCTCCATCCTGGAGAACGTTGCTGTGCCGCTGCTGCTGCGGCGCCATCCCAAGAAGGATGCCCTCGAACGCGCTGCGAAACTTTTGGAAGAAGTTGGATTGAAGGGCCGTGAATCAACGCGCCCCAACAAGCTTTCGGGCGGACAGCAGCAGCGGGTAGCGATCGCGCGCGCCTTGGTGACCGGCCCGCGCCTCCTTGTTTGTGACGAGCCCACCAGTGCGCTTGATGGCGCCACGGGTCAGATGATCATGGGGTTGATCCGTGAACTCACCGCCGCTGCCGAGCACGTGGTTGTTGTGGTGACGCACGACGAACGTATCTATCACTTCGCGGACCGCATCGCTCACCTTGATGACGGCCGCGTTACCCACGTCAGTACCCCCGCAGAGGCACTCGCCGAATCCGCACAGCGGATGGGTGATGCCGCCAAGCGCCATTGAACTACGCTTCCCTGCAAGTCGCAGTCCTCCCACACAGGCATTGATCATGAATTGGAAGTTCATCGCACTCCCGATACTCGCAGTCGTTGGCATCGTTGCTTCGGCGTACACCGTCGCCAAGCAGAATGCGGCTCTGCCAGCACCTCCGCCGATGGTGCCGCCGGTGACTTCGCCCTATGGCGACCGGGTCAGTGGCTCGGGGATTGTTGAGCCATCCTCGGAACTCATTGAGCTGGGCGCGCCCGTCAGTGGATTGATCGAAGAGGTATTGGTGAAGGAAGGGCAACGCGTGGTGAAGGGGGAGCCGCTCTTCATCATCGACCGCCGTGCATTGACCGCACAGGCAGCGGGCGCGGAGGCGCGCGCACTTGCCGCTGAGGCGCGCTTGGCACAATCGCGCAGCCTGCCAAAGCCCGAGATGTTGAAGCAAGCGCAGGCGCGTGCGGATCAGACCCGTGCTGCGGTGCGTGATGCGCAGGGGCGCCTCGATCGCCTACGCGCCATCGGTGAAGCTGGCGCCATGAGTCACAATGAACTTCCGACGCGGGAGTATGAACTGGCCAACGCTGAGTCAAAGGCAGCAGAGGCAGAAGCAAGTTTGGAATTCGTCCGCAAAGGCACCTACCCAGAAGACCTGCGGGTCATTGAAGCCGATGTTGCAACCGCTAAGGCTGAAGTGGGAATGATTCGAACGGAGCTTGATCGCTGCATTGCACGCGCGCCCATTGATTCGCAGATTCTTCGTATTGATGCGCGACCCGGGCAGTATGCCGCAGCCGGTCCCGGTGCCAAGACGCAGATGACGCTTGGTGACCTTGATCCCCTGTATATCCGTGTGGATATTGATGAGCTGGATGCTTGGCGATTTAGTGATAAGGGCAAAGCGATCGCCTCACTGCGTGGTGGGCGGCAGGCGAGCTTTCCGGTGAGCTTTGTCCGCCGTGTGCCACTGGTGTTGCCGAAGAAGACACTTTCTGGCGAGAACGCCGAGCGCATTGACACACGCGTTCTGCAGGTGATCTACGTGTTTGAGGATCCCAATGTCCCCGTGGCGCCTGGGCAGCTACTGGATGTCTTTATCGAAAGTGCTGGCGATGCGGGCGCTCCGGATCCGGTGACTGTGCCAGTGCCGGCACCTGCAGTGGCACCAGCATCCTCCGCTCCGGAACACGCTGCGGCAACCGCGCCTGACCATGCCAACTGAAGCATCAGTCGCCATGCATGCCACTGAGCGCCGCGCTGCGGCGATTGCAGTAGCGGTAGGGTTTGTGCTGATGGGTGTGAAATTTGTTGCGTGGCGACTGACGGGCTCTTCGGCGGTCTACAGCGACGCGCTCGAATCCATCATCAATGTTGTGGCAAGTGGCTTTGCGCTGTGGGCAATTTCGCAAGCGCACCGGCCTGCAGATCGCACGCACCCCTATGGTCATGGGCGCTTTGAATTTGTCAGTATGTCAGTGGAAGGTGCGCTCATTGGTGCAGCTGGCGCGAGCATTGTTTGGGAAGCGGTGCACCGCATGCTGGCTGGCGATCTTGGTGTGCAGCGCATCGAATGGGGCTTGTTTCTCATCGGCGCAACCGCTATTGGAAACGGCGTGCTTGGGGCATGGCTGATGAAACTTGGGCGTCGGAGTGGATCCGCGGCTCTGGTTGGCGACGGACGTCACTTGATCTCTGATGCAATCACCAGTGTTGGCGCGATTGCTGCGCTGGTCGCAGTGCGCATGACGGGTCTGGTGTGGATCGATCCGCTGGTAGCCATTCTGATGGCGTGCATCTTGGTTGGTCTGGGGATTCGCATGGTGCGGCGCTCGCTTGGCGAATTGGTTGATGAGCAGGACGCTGGCGATTACGAGACGGTTCGCAAGATTCTGGATGCGCATGTCACCGGCACTGCGGGTGCTCGTGCGCCACTGATTCGTGGTTGGCACAAATTGCGGACGCGGCACATTGGCAGGCACCACTGGGTGGACTTTCATGTGCAAGTGGACGATTCACTGGACGTACGCACTGCACATGAGTTGGCTTCGTCCATTGAGTACGAGATTGAGGTTGCCCTGGGATGTACCGATGGCGGCAATGCCACCGCGCACATCGAGCCGTGGGATGAGCCCATTTCCAAGCCTGCATAACCGTGTTTCTGTCGGCACAACGGTTCAACGCTACGCTGCTGTTCCATGCGCACCAGCATCCTCTCGGCCCCGCTCCCCCTTGCCACGCTCCGTAAATTATGGAAGCCGCGCCGGGATTCATACGCCAATGCTCGGCTGTACGAGGACAATCGGATTCGTATCCATCGTGCATTCACTTGGCTTGAACACGCCGAGTCGTGCCGCGAAGCAGAGCTTGACGATCGCGTGCTTGCGCAATGGGCTGGCCTTTCTGCATTGTGTGCGCGCTGGGATGTGGCACGCAATCAACCAGTAGCGGAGCGCACCGCGCTGGCAGCATTCGTCAAGCAACTTGCAGCAACGGATCAGGATGGAATTGTTGCAGCCACACTTGAGCGTGATCGCACCTTGGTTGCCAGCATGTTTGCCGATCGCTATTTGGCGCGGCACTTTGCCAGCGTTGACCTAAAGGAACTCACTGCTCGCCGGCGGTGGGACAAGGTGTTGGCTCATCTGTTGGAGCGTTGCGCACTGGTGCACGCACAGTTGGCACAGGGCGGATCCACCTATGGGAGCCGCGAGAACCGCACCGTCCTGAAGCGCACATCCATGATTTTGGATGCGGTGGCACTCGCGGCCATTCAAGTGGTCATCAATCATGGATATTCCGATGATTGGGGGGTGTTGTGTTGGCCACCCGCCAAGAAGTAGTGGCCTGAGGAGCTAGGCTGCACAGTCCATGGAAGCCATCTACGAATATGACCTAGTGGTGATTGGCAGCGGGCCTGCTGGGCAGAGTGCGGCGATTCAGGCTTGCAAATTGGGTAAGCGCGTGGCGATGGTGGAGCGCAAGCGCGGCGTTGGCGGGGTCTCAGTGCACTTGGGAACGCTGCCTTCTAAGACGTTTCGCGAAGCGGTCGTCAGTCTCAAGCGGGGAACCGTACAGCGCTCACTGGAAGCGATCGGTGTTGATCATGTACAGATGACCATGCCGCAGTTGCTTGACCGTGTTTCTTCGGTGATTCACGATGAGCAGCAGCTGATTCGCTCCATGTTGGTGCGTAACGGCGTCAAGATCTTCTGGGGTTTCGCTTCGTTTGTCGATGCCAACACCATTATGGTCGATAGCGCTGATGGCGATCGCACTATTACTACCGCGTTCACATTGGTTGCCGCGGGCACTCGACCGGTGATTCCACCGGGATGTCCCGATCAATCAAGCGAAGAATCGCCAATCATTCTTACCAGCGATACCGTTGGAAAATTGCGGGAGATTCCCCGCAGCTTGGTGGTGGTTGGCGGCGGCGTGATTGGCGTGGAATACGCATCATTCTTTGCATCGCTTGGCACAAAGGTCACGCTCATTGAGCGCGCCTCCAGGCCGATTTCATTCATGGACCACGAAACCGTGGATGAACTCATGCATGAGATGCGCACCCACGACATGGTCTTTCGGTGCAACGAGAATGTCACATCGATCAAGCTGATTGAGGAACCAACGCGCCGGGTGCAAGTTGAATTGGAAAGCGGCAAGCGCGTGACCGCTGATGCAGCCATCATCTCTGGTGGACGGCAGGGGTGTGTCGAAGGAGTGCACTTGGAGTGCGCGGGCTTGGTGGCCGACGAGCGCGGTCGAATCAAAGTGGACGAGTACTACCGAACCAGCACGCCATCCATCTTTGCTGCTGGTGACTTGATTGGCGTCCCATCACTTTCCGCCACAAGTGCTGCCCAGGGCCGGATTGCTGCGCTGGCCATGTTTGGCGCGCCAGTCAGTCCGATGGGCGACAGTTATCCCGTTGGCATTTACGCCATTCCAGAGTTGAGTAGTGCGGGCGCCACCGAGCAGAAATTGAGTGCCGACAAGGTTCCGTACGAGATTGGCGTGGCGCGATACAGCGAAATTGCGCGTGGAAAGATTGATCAAAACGCTGATGGGTTTCTTAAATTGATTTTCCATCGCGAAACCCGCGTATTGCTGGGCGTGCACATTCTTGGAGCGAATGCAACCGAGTTGGTGCATATTGGGCAAGCAGTGATTCGCCTGAACGGCGGACTCGACTTCTTCCTGTCCAACGTCTTCAACTATCCAACCTACGCCGAGTGCTACCGGGTGGCCGCATTGAATGCGTACAACAATATGCGTGCCAGCGCGGGTGAGTGAGAGCGTGTTACTTGGGGGGTCGCCCGCGTCCGATCATGCCCTTGCCAAATTTGCGCTCAATGGCATCGGCCACGCGGTCGACGGTACGGTCACGTTCTGCATGCGGATCAGCAAAGAGTGATACGGATGTTTCATCGCCGGGCGCGGTGCATTCCAACCGAATGCCAATCAATCGCACAGCAACAAACTCGCGTGCAGCCCATCGTGTGAACAGATCTTTGGCGGCAGCAAGAATGACTAAGGTGCGATCGGTATCTGCATCAAGGGTGGTGCTTCGAGTGATGGTCTCAAAGTCACCGAAGCGAATTTTGATGGTGATCCGGCGTGTAGTTCCTGCGGCGTTGCGGAGGCGCCGAGCGGCGCTTTCTACTAAATACTGCAGGGTTTCCAGTATGCATTCCGGGTCCAGAACGTCTTCCGCAAAGGTAGTTTCATGACCAATACCCTTGCGATCATGCTCGGTCTCTACCGCGCGTTTGTCAATTCCGCGCGCGCGCATTTGTGTTTCCAAGGCATGGCTACCAAGGCGGGTCAGCACGTCGTGCTCAGGCATTCGTTGTAGATCACCGAAGGTGAGAACATTGGCGGCGTGGAACCGTGGCAGTGACTTTGGCCCGATGCCCCACATGCGTTCGATACCGATTGGTGCTAACCAGCTAGCCAAGAGTGTGGCGTCAAGCAGTGGAGCTTCGGTGATGCCATCGGGCTTATTCATGTCGCTGGCGAGTTTGGCAACAAACTTGTTTGGGCCAACGCCAACACTGACGGTGAGGCCAAGTTCCGTATGGGTTGCGGCGCGGATCGCGCGAGCAATGGTCACGCCATCGCCGTGCAGTAATCGGCTGCCTGTCACATCAAGAAACGCTTCGTCAACACTTAATGCCTCAAGCAGCGGTGAGTAGCGCCCAAGAATTTCCATGAAGCGATCGCTCAGTTCCGAGTATCGATCGAAACGAGGTGCGGCAACCACCGCGTGCGGGCACAGCGCCAAGGCACGCATCATGGGCATGGCGCTCCGGCATCCAAAGCGGCGCGCCTCGTAACTGGCAGTGGCCACGACGCTTCGTCCGGAGCGTCCGCCCACAAGGACTGGCTTGCCACGCATTTCTGGGTGATCCAGTTGCTCAACTGATGCAAAAAACGCATCAAGATCTGCGTGAAGAATCGTGGTCGGTGCGGCCATCGTGCAACACCGTACTTCCATCGGGGTACGCTTGGAG
This sequence comes from Phycisphaerales bacterium, assembly GCA_040401635.1. Classification (GTDB taxonomy): domain Bacteria; phylum Planctomycetota; class Phycisphaerae; order Phycisphaerales; family SM1A02; genus UBA966. Next base: position 3,532 of record JBBAOD010000040.1, on the reverse strand, counting down.
TATGCATTCCGCGATTGTCATTGCCGACGCTGTCTCGCCTGTCCTTGAGTCCATCGGACGGCTGCACCCAATCATGGTTCACCTGCCACTTGGATTGGTATTTGCAGCGCTGGTGGTGGAGGTAGCTCGTCTCATTCAGCGCCGGTCGAGCCTCTCCGCTTTCACGCCGATAGCCCTGGGGCTCGCTGCACTTGGCGCTGTAGTGGCCAGTGGCACTGGCTGGTTCTTTTCCGAGAGCGAGGCGGAAACTAGTTCGCTGTTTTGGCACCGTTGGTTAGGCATCACCTGCGCGGCTGTTCTCATTGCCGTCGCGTGGATGGCCATTCGTGCGGCCCGTCATACGGTGAATGCGGCGCAGATCACCCCGATCGTGCGCGGTGTACTGCTCGCAGCCGGGTTGCTGGTCGGCTGGGTTGGACACCTTGGTGGCGACATGGTGTGGGGCGAGAACTATGTGCTGGAGCCAATCTTGAAAGCATGGAATGGCGGTTCGTCGAGCGCTGATGGGTCGAATGGTAATGACGCGACGGTAAGCGGCGCCACTACGGCGAACACCACCAGTGCGAACGATTCCGATTCCGACAAAATGGCGTTCTATACCTCAAACGTTCTGCCAATTCTCCAAGATCGGTGCTATGAGTGCCACGGTAACGGGAAGCACAAAGCTGGTCTCTCGATGGATGTGCGATCTTCGTTGGTTTCGCGTGATTCGGACGGCATCTGGATTGTGCAGGCCGGTGACCCCGCGCACAGTCTAATGATTGAGCGATGCCTCTTGCCGGCAGAAGATGACGAGGCCATGCCACCAAAGGGCGATCGATTGAAAGCAACTGAACTGGAATTTCTTCGAACATGGATTGCCGCCGGAGCAGTGATGCCAGCATCGAGCGGCGTCATCGCAGTGAATGGATCGAGCGGAGTCCGCGGTGCACCGGTGCAGGAGTCCACCGCCGATCGCCGTGGGCCGATCAACGCACCCAAGAGCCGCTCTGCTGGCTTGCCAGCGCTCTCCGATGCGCAGGTCGCCGAGGCTGCAGCGCTGCGCGGAAAGGGAATCAACGCGGTTCCGGTCTCCGTTGGAGCATCGACGTTATCGGTGAGCATTCCAGGCGGAAAGGGTGTTGGCGATGCAGACATCTCCGCGATCATTCCGATTGCCGCGCAGATTGAGGAACTCTCGTTTGCGCGCGCCTCGGTGTCCGACGCGGGCATGATGCAGATGCCCTCCATGCCGTTTGTGCGCTCGGTACGCGTCGACAACACCGCGCTGACGGATGTGGGAATCACCGTCCTGTTGTCGCGCACGTTGGAGGTAGAAACCGTGAACCTGGTGAGTTCCGGTGCCACCGATGGAGTGTTTACGGTGCTCGCCAAGCTGCCACGCCTGCAGCGCGTGTACGTCTTTAACACGCAAGTCACCGCGCAGGGAATTGATCGCTTTCGCGCCACTCACCCGGGCGTGGAGATTGTGGTTGGATCCGCATTACCGGGCACCACGGGCACAGAAGGTCCGCCCGTTGGGCCGTAACAGCGATTTGAGTGGGAATGTTCATGAGTGGAAGGTTTCGGCCGCAACCATCAAGACATTCGTAGGTAATTTATGAACCTATGGACAACACGCGACGATCGTTTCTGACGACTGCTGCCGCACTCGGCGCTGCGGGATTCGCGGCGACCATCGCGGCCCGGTCATTCGGTAGTTCGCAGGCCGGTGGTAGTGCTGCTCCGGGCGCGGCTCCGGGCACTGCGCCCGTCACGCCACCGGTTGCTCCGGCGGCAACATCAGGAGCCATGGTTGTTGGCACTGGCTCCGCGCGCTATGAAGTGCACCACGATTGGCTGGTGCCGCCGCCCGGTGGCGCAGCGTTCGGCGACACGCATGGTGTTGCGCAGGATGCCAAGGGAAACATTTACTTGGCGCACACGGTGCACCCATCAAGCACCCTGAAGGACGCGGTGTACGTGTATTCCTCCGATGGCAAGTTCATCCGAAGCTTTGGTAAGGAATTCGCGGGCGGCGCGCATGGCCTAGATCTGCATGCAGAGGACGGCGCGGAGTTCCTGTACCACTGCGATACGGGCCGACGCATGGTGGTGAAGACTGACTTGAACGGCAAAGTGCTCTGGGAAGCCGGCTGCCCCATGGAAAGCGGCGTGTATGCGTCCGCTGACAAGTGGTGCCCAACCAATGCGGCGTTCGGTCCGGATGGAACGGTGTTTGTCGGCGACGGCTACGGATCGAGTTTCGTCCACGCGTTCTCCAAGGATGGCAAGTGGAAGAAGATCATTGCGCGTCCCGGCCAAGACCCAGGCCAGGTGGCGTGCCCGCACGGCATTTATGTTGACTTGCGCGGCACCAATTTCACACGCGAGCCCGCATTGGTGGTGGCCGACCGTGGCAATCGACGCATTCAGTACCTGTCCTTGGACGGAACGCACCTGGGATTTGTGACCAACGAAATGCGGCAACCCTGTGACATGAAGGTTCGTGGCGACCGCATGCTGGTCCCGGACCTGGACAGCGTTGTCACGATTTTGGACTCCAAGAATGTGCCGATTGTCCAGCTTTGCGACGGTAACCCAAGTTCCCTCCGCGGCGCTTCGCGCGACCAGTTCATTCCTGGCAAATTTGTGCACCCGCATGACGCCATTTGGCTTGCCAATGGCGACATCTTGGTGGCCGAATGGGTGCCGATTGGCCGAGTCACGCTGCTTCGCGCCGTTTCTTGAACTCTTCCTAGAGTTGCATGATCCCTGGCTGGCTCTCTTGAGCCTCTCTTGGCGTCGCATGAGCCCCTCTGGGCGTTGCACCGCCCGCACAGGCTGACGGGCATGCACAGACGGCACTGGGCGCGCATGACCCGCTGATTCTCGGTCTTATCACTTCAATCATTTCTGTGAAATCACTTGCAGTCGTCAGTGTTGCATTCGAACTTCCTCGTGAGTCCGGTGGCCTTCGGGTCGGGACTCGGTGAGGGCTCCGTGCTTTGCGGAGATCGCTTTGGACCCGCCGATGTAGAAGGCGGCGGGTAGGCAACAAAGCCGGACGGCCGCGTATTCGCGACGTCCGGCCGTTGCCGTTTTAGATTGTTCACTGACTCGGTCGCGGAGATGATCGCCCTTCGGACAAACACCATTCGGTAAACATGGTGACCGCAGGTGTGACCGCCATCCCCACGGTTCGGCGGTCGGCCGCTTGATCACGTGCTGACCCCAGCTCTGCACCAAAGATCGACCCGATGACGGAAGCCCGCTGCCGCTCCCGAGTTACCGCCACTGCAATCGCCGAGTCCATTGCGCGGCTCACTTCGGTTGCGTTCGGGAGCGCTCTATCTGCCGAAACCTGCATGTCGGGGTGATACGCATTGCCGACGAGCGCACGATGAAAATCCAATTCGCGCTTCGCAGCGATGCAGATTGCACGGTCAATGGAGGCGCGAACCGATTCGTCATCCGTGCCGGAAGATCCGCCTCCAGGAGTCCCTGCAGCGCGCTCCATCACCCGCGCCGCGCGTTGCGCCTTCTGCAGTGC
>JBBAOD010000039.1:0-13896 GCA_040401635.1 Phycisphaerales bacterium | reverse complement strand
ATTCCGTACTGACGGCGTGTATGTGGATGGCCGGCGCCCCGACGCGGTGCGATTCAGCGATGACCGTGAAGATGCGGCGCGTCGCGATTTCACGATCAACGGTCTCTTTGAAGATCCCGAGACCGGCGAAATCATTGATCATGTTGGTGGACGTGCGGATCTTGCCGCTGGCATCCTGCGCGCCATCGGTAGCGCTGATGACCGCTTGCATGAAGATCGCCTACGGGCATTGCGCGCGGCGCGATTTGCTGCGCGATTCGGGCTGGTGATTGATCCCGGCACTGAAGCCGCAGTGCGCCGCATCGCACATGATCTCACCGGCGTGAGTCGAGAGCGCATCGGTAATGAAGTGCGGCGCATGTTGCTGCACCCGAGCCGGGCGCGTGCTGTTGAACTCATTGAGACCCTCGGCCTTGGGCTGGCGGTGTTGGGTGAACCCGCGCCCAGTTGCGACTACGCCATCCTCGCCGCGCTTCCGGCAACGGCGGGCGTCGAAGAATCGCTCGCCGCGTGGATGCTCGGTCGCATCCCTGCCGATGTCTCGCCCGCTCGGCAACGCCGCTGGCGCGAGGCGCTCATGCTTTCCAACGATGAGTCGGAACTGCTTGCAGCGATCCTGAACCTGCGTCCCCGCATTGTCAGCATGTGGACGGGTGGCGACCGGGCGGTCCGCAAGCGATTGGCTGCCGCGCTGGGGTTCGCTGGCGCCATGGCGATGCTGCGCTCCGAGCGCCACCCAGTGGCGGCGACCGTTGACGCCGATCTGCCCGCCCTACAAGCGGAAGGCATTCAGCCGGCGCCTTGGGTGACCGGGGATGACTTGGTGGCCATGGGAATGCGCCCGGGTCCAGCGTTTCGACCCATGCTTGACCGGGCGTATGACGTGCAACTGAATGGCGGTTTTTCTGACCGAGATGCCGCACTTGCCACCGTTCGAGAATGGCGGGACGGGTAAACTTCAAAATCCATGAAGCCGATCCTCCTGCTTGCAGCATTCACTGTCTCGGCCGCTGCCTATGCGCAGTCCGACGCACCTGTCACCGACCCAAGTTCTGCTCCAGACGCAGCGCCCCAGCAGGAGGAAACTCCCGCCCCGGCGGCCGCTCCGGTGGCGGCACCTGCCGCGCCCGCAGGACCAGTGAAGGCTCCACCGCCATTCACGCTCGGGCGCACGGTTTCCAGCAAGAAGGGCAAGAGCCCCTACGCCACGGACACGCAGTTGGGCCATCCGCCGGTCGTTTATGTGATCCCCATGGAGGGATACATGGGCATCGACATCAGCGCGCTGGTTTATGACCGGATCATCAAGGACGTCAAAGAGAAGAAGCCGGACCTGGTTGTCTTCCGGATCAACTCGGCCGACGGTCGTATGAACGACAAGTACATGGAAGCGGTTGACAGTGCGCGCAAGGACGACAAGGTTGATCCGCGCCAGCTTGCAGGTGGAATCACCGATTACCGTGACCTTGCAGCGAAGCTCCACAACGAATTGGATACGTATCCAACGGTCATGTATGTGCAGGACGCACGCGGCATTTCCTGCGTGTATGCGCTTGCATGGCCGTACATGTTTATGGCACCTGGCGCGCGCATTGCGGGTCTTGACATCGTCGGTTCGCTTGGCGGCGGCAACGACGTTGACATCAAGGCAAAGATGTTCAGCGCATGGACCGGCATCGGCAAGGGCATCCTGGAACTCGGCGGTCGCCCGCAGGAGCTCACCGACGCGTTGATCCGCCCGGACCGCACGCTGAGCGCTGACATCGATGGGCGCACCACCAAGTGGCGTTCGGACACTGCAGGTTCGTGGTACGTGATCGACCAATCAATGGAAGTCTCGGCTCGATTCACTGCAAAGTCCGCTGAGGACACCGGTCTGACGGACGGTATTGCGGAGGATATTCCGGACCTTCTTTATCTGCTTGGATATCCGGAGTACACGCTGTCCGAGAGTGGTGAGAAGATCTTCCGTGACTACAACACTGCGTGGCGTAAGGTGTTTGTGGAGAGCAAGAAGTGGATGAAAGACTTCCAAGAGCCAATGGAGCAAGCCAGTGACCTTGGTAAGCGCAAGCAGATCATTGAGAAGATGCAGAAGATGTTCAAGCAGTACCCGTCTCTTGCCAAGATGTGGCAAATGACGCGCGGACTCACTGATGATCAGTTGACGATCCTGATCGAGCAACTCACCGAGCAGATCCGCGGCAACAATCAGAAGAAGTCTGGCTCAGGCACCTCTGGCGGTAAGACCGGTGGTAAAGGCGGCGGTAAGGGCCCTGCAGGTCCAATGGGTCCTGGCTGATCGCGCGCCTTCACACACAATCCGTTCGTTCAACATTCATTCACTGACTTGCGATCGAAGTAAGAGAACCTATGCGCACACTCACCGCCATTGCACTCTCCGCCGTACTTGCGGCTGCAACTCCCGCTCTTCATGCCAATGCGTTCGCGATGCCTCAGTCGGGCAAGCAGCAGCAAGTCAAGCTCATCAAGGGCACGTGGTGGGGCTCAGTGGGTGACCGCGTGGAGATTGTGGTCAAGGATCAACTTGCAACGCGGACCATGACGGGCACCGTCACCAAGATTGACTCTGACAAGGGCATCCTCACCATGGATGTAGAGACGGACGGCAAGAAGTCGAGCCGTCCAATCTTCACCAGCACCATTGTTTCCATCAAGCCTGCTAGTGGTGCGGCTGCGCCGGCGACGACTGGCGCTGCTCCCAAAACCTCGTCCGATGCAGCACCCGCGACCGATGGCAAGCCTGCCGCGAGCACCGCTGCGCCGACTGGCAAGCCTTCTGGAAAGGTGGACGCACAGGGCTACCAACTTGATGAGAATGGCTACCGCATCGCCCCGCAGAAGGGTGTGTTTGTGCTTCCGTTTGTCGGCGGTGTCGGCGCTACTGCGCGCGCTTATGAAATCGAACAGATGGGTAAGGAGGCCGACAAGTGGGGCCCGGGCCAGATCATCATCTTGGACATCGATAGTCCCGGTGGACTGGTGACCGAGATCTTCAAGATTGTGGATGCGATCAAGTCCGTGCGCGAGCGTCATCGCGTGGTGGCCTGGATTCGCGAGGCGATTTCAGCTGCCGCGGTCACTTCCATGCAGTGCGATGAAATCTACTTTCGAACCATGGGTGCCGATGGCGCAGCCATGATGATTGCTGGCCGCGATAGTGTGTACGGCGAACCCTTGGATAAGTTCCGTGAAGAACTCGGCGACATCATTGAGAAGAATGGTCGTCCGCGCTCCGTGTTCTTGGCGATGGTCTTGTCCAAGGACGTCCTGACCTACACCAAGGATCCGGTCACGGGCAAACCGACCTTTCACGACAAGATCACTGGTCTTCCCGGTGAGATCGTCTTGTCGGACGACAAGGACAACCTGACCTTCAATGCCAGCAACGCTCTCGACTCGGGCTTCAGTAAAGGCACTGCCGACACTGGCCCTGAATTTGCGCCGCTCCTTGGTCTCAAGGAGTGGTACGAAATCAGTGACTACGGCGTGAAGATGGCCGCCGCTTGGAAGAAGTTGTACGAAGAGTGTGAAAAGGATCTCTCTCTGCAGATGCAGCGCATGGAGATTCCACGGGCCGGCGGTCAGGCCGAGCAGATCGCAGTGCAGATTCAAATCCTGGAGAAGGTGGTCGCTTGGCACAAGCGCTGCAAGCCCTGCGTTGAGGGCAAGGTCCAGATTGAACAAGTGCAGAAGCAACTCAAGGAGTGGCGCAAGCAACTTGGTGATTTGCGTAAGAAGAGCAACGACAACGGCGGTGGCTGATCGGGCGCCGCGGCGGGGCCGGGCTCAGCCAACTTCGCGGCGCTGAAAGAGCGTCACGGCAAGGCACATCACTGCAACAATCATGGCTGCTCCGTAGGCCACCGATGGCACGAGGTACGCCACGGGAATGTCGCGCTTCTGCTGAATGGCATCGGACAGCCAGAAAACCTGGAAATTTGGTGTGATGGCATAGGCCACCTTGAGCAGCGCTAACTGTGCGTGGTTTGCATCAAACGCAGAGCCAGCCGATCCATCTTGCCCCAGTCGATCCAGCATGCCGCCAACGTCGCGCAAGGGGCGGGCAATCAGCCAGTCGCTCATGAGTCCAACGACAAACGCGCCGAAGGTAACACCCAAGGTCACCACTTGTCCAAAGCGCGTAGAGACTGCAACTGCAATGCTTGCCAGCACGCACAGCCCCAACCACATCATGGCAATGGCAACCCAAATGCTGCCCTTAAATTGACCGGCTGGAAGTACTGGCGTCCAATCCTTGGCAAAGAGCAGGCTCAGCACGTAGGCGATCGCCAGCAACGGAATGCCGAACCCTAAGATCGCGGCCGGAAAGCTCCAGCTGTAAAAGTAGTTGCACCAGATTGCCGCTGCAAACGTTGCACCCACCGCCAGAAGACCCATGGTCAGCACTGGGTAGTGGTAGCCAGTGGCCACGGTGGGCATGGTGCCGTGCATTTCCACCAGCATGAACACCAGCGACAGAAAGAGCGTGCATGCGCTGAGCGCAGCCGCCACCCCTAGAAATTTCCCCCACACAAATACTGGTCGGCTGACGGGCTTGGAAACCACGGTCAGGACGGTGCGGTTGTCAATTTCACGGCTCAATGCGTTGGTTGCCAAGAATCCCGCAAGCAGCGTGCCGCACACAAAGATGGTGGACAGCGCGATGTCCACAAACATCCGCTGGTCGTCCATCAGCGTGAAGCCGCTAAAGGGGATGCTGAGGATGATGAGGAGTGTCCCCGCCACCATGACGGCCAATGCCACTGGTTGGCGGACGCACTCAATGGCGGTGTTGCGGGCGATAGCCCAAAGCTGTTCGAGGAAGTTCATCGGGTGATTTGATCGGACCAGAACAGGGCGGTGGTGACCGGAATACAGTACCCTGACGCACCAACGCGCGCGCCCGGAATGCCGCCGTTTCCCCGCAGGATTTCACTCCGATGCGAACTGACCAGTACGCCTACCAACAAGCCACCCGTATCGCCGGACTCGGACTGATTTTGCAACTGGCAATCGGCCTCGTCCTCTTTGTGGTGGGTAGCGCGGTGGGTAGCACCGCCTTTGTGCAGGGCAGCACCATTGCGTTTGTCGGTGTGGCGGTGTGGGCGGTGCTGGTTGTCATCTTCCACCAGCACCGGCTAGCGTCGATCGAGGCCATGGAGGCAGACGAACTGCGCTCCACAGGCGCGGACTCCACCGTCTTTGCATCGGAACGCGCCGGCGAGTCAATGGTGGCCGCCAAGCGTCTGGAGCGCCTCAACCGAATTCTCCTCCCGGGCGTCAGTCTGCTGGCTGCCGGAGCCCTGACCCTCACCGGCGTCAACGCGGCGCGCTACATCGCCAGTCTTGACTTCCGGCCTGGCGCAGACCAGCCGATGGTGGATGTCACGCCCTTCTCCGTTGGTTTCGCCACTGGTTGGCAACTAGCGATCTGTGTGTCGCTGGCGCTGATTGCGTTCATCTTCTCGCGATTTGTTGCCGGCATGTCCAAGCAGCCCGCGTGGCAGAATCTTCGCGGTGGCGCGGGGTTCATGGTGGCGACAGCGTTGGTGCTCTCCGCCATTGCGGTTGGCTTGGTGGCCAATTCATTCGGCAAACCAAAGTGGCTCGAGCCCGTGGTCTTGGCCATTGGCATTGGTCAAGTGATCTTTGCCGGTGAGATCGTTCTCAACTTCATTCTGGCGCTCTATCGCCCGCGTCGCATCGGCGACAATCCCCGCGCGCCGTTTGATTCACGCATTCTCAGCCTGTTTGCAGCACCGGACTCGATTGTTCGCTCCATCAATGAGGCGGTCAATTACCAGTTTGGTTTCGATATCACTTCCAGTTGGGGTTACCAGCTCATGCTGCGCAGCACTGCGTGGCTCTTGGTGCTGGGAGCCACGGTGCTGATAGCGCTTTCGTGCGTGGTGGTAGTTCCTCCGGGTCAACAGGCGGTGCGCCTGCGCGGGGGCGCCATTGTTGGCGATGTGTACGAAGGCACCGTGATGCTCAAGTGGCCGTGGCCGATTGAGACCGCATCAGTGCAAGACGTGGCGCGGCTCCGCAACCTGGTGCTCGGCGCGCGGCCAGTCAAGGTTGGTCGCGTCAATGTGTGGAGCGAGGACGAGAACAACGATCCCGATCGCTATCCATACATGGTTGCGGCGCCGCTGCTCTCGGAGCAAGTACAGAAGGATCTGAGCGGTCGATCCGATGTTGACGCGCAGCCCGACGCATCCGCTGCTGCAGTTTCCCAGCGCTTTGCGTTGGTGGACGCCGACATCGTGATGACGTACCGGATCGCTCCCAAGGGTCTCTTGGAGTGGCTTGCGTTCGCCTCGGATACGCGCGTTCGGCGCACGGCTTCCGACATGCGCGAGCGGATTCTGCGTGACATTGCTCTGCGTGAAGTCACTCGGTACCTCTCCACACAACCGATGGACGCCGTGCTCAGCCCGCGCGGTGATTCGCTCGTTCGGTCCTTGCGCGAACGCATTCAAGCGAGCTTTGACGCTGCGAAAGCAGGCGTAGAAGTAGTGGCGATTCAGGTTCCTACGCTGCGTCCGCCTGCCGGACAGGGCGCGGGCATGTTTGAAGAGATTTCCATCGACATGCAGAATGCCCGGAAGTTGCGCGAAGAAGCGGACCGTATGGCGCGCGCCACCATGGCGTCCATTGCAGGAAGCCCGGAGCGAGCGGATGGCATTGTCGCGGCGATTGCGGCGCTCGACACCATTGAGAAGGAAAGCGGTGCTGACAGCGCACTGGCGATGGAAAAGCGCGCTGCCGTAGAGCGCTTAGTGGTCGAAAGCAAGGGCGGCGCTGCGCGAGTCATTTCGCAGGCGCGTGCGAAGCGCTGGGCGATCGTGATGGGCGCGGCGGGAGACTCTGCCGAAGTGCTGGGGCAGGCTCCTTCGTTCCATGCTGCACCCGAACTTTATAAGCAGTTCCGCACCATGCAGGTGCTTGGTCGTGCACTTGCGGGCGTGCGCGTGAAGTATGTCTTGGGCGAGTCGGTTGCCGGCCGCGCCGACATTGACGTGACTATGAAGCAGGCTGAGTCTGGATTGAACTTGGCTGATTATCTTGAGAAGAAAGAAAAGCCCCCGGCAACTGGGGAAGGTAAGTAACCCATGAATCGCACCATTGGCATCGTTGTCGGCGCGCTCATCGTGCTTGTGCTTGTGCTCTACAACACCACCTACACGGTGAACTTCCATGAAATCGCGATCGTCACGCGCTTCGGGAAGCCAGCGGGGGTGATTACCGAGCCGGGTCTGCACATGAAGGCACCATTCTTCATCGATCAGGTCACGCGGCTTGATACGCGGCAGCAACTCATTGAGAGCCCGCTTGAAACCGTGCTCACGCGCGATGGTCAGCAAGTATTGGTGCAGGCCTTCATGACGTGGCGTATTGACACCACGCCTGAAGAAGCATTGCGATTCTTCACCAGTTACTCATCGGTTGAGGGTGCTTCCAACGCGCTGGAGACGCAGCTTCAGGGCGCGCTCCGGGCTATCGGGGGATACGCATTCGGCGACCTGGTTGGTCAGGGTGGCAAGCTTGCCGACGCGGAGACCGCCATTCTTGGTGATCTGCAGAAGACACGCCTTGCGGGCACCATGCCCGTGAGTGTGGGCATTTCGCAGGTCGTACTTCCAAACAAGACCACCGTTGCTGTGCTGCGTCGCATGGCTGCAGTGCAGGAAACCTTGGCAAATCTTGAGGAGGCCAAGGGCTCCAGCGCTGCCGAGGCCATCAAGAGTCAGGCGAAGAGTCAGGCTGACATCATCATGAACTTCACCGATCAATGGGCCGCACGCATTGAAGGCAAGGGCAATGAAGAAGCCACGCGTTATTACCAAGAGATGAAGGGCGAGGCGGAACTGGCGATCTTTTTGACGTGGCTTGACACGCTGAAGGCTTCGCTGAGTTCCAGCACCACCTACATCACCGACACCACGCGCGCTCCGTTTCACCTCATCAATCTCGACGCGCCGGTAAATGCGCAGGGCATCCCGCAGCCGGGAAGTGCCGCAAAGACCAAGTGATGAGTGACACGCCGAGTGCTTGCACGCTGAGTAAGGACCCACGCTGATGACGGACTTGAACCCACAACCCAACGCCACGCCGCCCGCCGACGACGCGCCACGCCGTGGAGCAAGCGCGCAATACACCGTGTCGTCCGGCACCGGGGCCGAGGCTGCCATGCGGCAGGCGATGGACCCCGCAAACCAGTCGCTCGGCGAGGCGCTGCGCCTCAGTTACCGAGTGTTGCAGGTGGCAATCTTGGCACTGGTGGTGGTGTTCCTCTTTAGTGGATTCCAGACGGTGCAGGAAGGTCAGACGGGCGTCAAGACGTTCTTTGGACGCATTGTCGGGGCACCCGGTGATGAACAAGTTGCCCCTGGATTGCAGCCGTTCTGGCCGTATCCGGTGGGAGAGATTGTGCTGCTGCCGCAAAAGGATGCGGTGGAGCTCAACGGCGAATTCTGGCCGCGTTTCAAGCAGGGCATGACCACCGTTGATCAAGCGGCTGCGTCCACCACTCCCGAAGATCCAATTCGTCCGGGTCTTGATGGTTCGCTCATTACTGCGGACGGTGATCTCGCGCACGTCCGCATCGCTGCCGAGTACACGGTGGAGGATGCGGTTCGTACCCTCGATCAGTTTCAGCCCGACTCGTTGCGAGAGATCGTGCGGCACGCACTGGCACGGGGCATGGTGCAGACGGCTGCGCAGTTCACGCTGCAGGAGTTATTAGAGAATCGTGATGGACCGGAGCAGTCGCTTCGTCAGCGCGCGCAGGCAACGCTTGATTCCATGAAGTCGGGAGTCAAGCTGGGCGTGGTAACCATTCCGGAAAAGATCGCGCCGCTGGCAATCCGTAACACGTTTAGTCGAGTGCAAGAAGCCCGTGAAAACGGCAAGTTGGCACTTGAGAAAGCGCAGCAAGAAGCAAACGCCACCCTGGTGGGCATGGCTGGAGCTGATTACGCGCAGATCTTGGATCTCGTGCAGCGCTATGAAACAGAACTCACGCGCGGCGACCTGACCGCTGCTGATGCGGTGATGCAAGAGCTGGGCACGCGCCTTGAGGGAGCAACCAACGTTGGGCAAACCTCGGCGATCATTGCACGTGCGCAGGCGTACCGAGCATCGGTCCGCGCCACGCTGGGTAAAGAAGTTGGTCGTTTGAACGGGCTTGCACCAAGTTTCCGCGAGAATCCGCAGCAACTCGTTCGGAAGTTGTGGTTGGACGCGGTGCGGCAGGTGCTGGCTTCGCCGACAGCGGAAATGTTGGCCGCACCGGACGCCGGTGGACCAGTCCGTATCAACATTGAAAGTTCCAACGAAGTCATGCAGGCGCGTCGCCAGAGCGAAGTGCAGCGCCGCAAGATGGAGGCGATGGGAAGCAATTCTGTGAATTTCCAACTCGGAAGCCGGCAGATCACTATTGATGAACCCGGACGTCGCCTGGATCGCAGTGCCCAAAAGGGCTTTGGCCGCGACTGATGTCGGCAAGGAGTGGCTCGCATGGCAACGGCTGTGAACAATGACATCGTGGTAGAAGCAGTGGGCCTGACCAAGGTCTTCAGCGATTTCTGGCTGCGCCAAAAGGCAGTTGCCGTGGACGGGATTTCCTTTGAAATCCGCCGCGACGAAATCTTTGGATTGCTCGGTCCAAACGGCAGCGGCAAGAGCACCACCATCAAGATGATTCTTGGTTTGCTGCATCGCAGCAAGGGAAATCTCACCGTGTTCGGTAAGGACCCCACGGATGTTGCCGTGAAGCGACGCATTGGGTACCTGCCGGAAGAGAGTTACATGTACCGGTTCTTGACACCGGTCGAAACGCTTGATTTTTACGGCAAACTCTTCGGATTGCCGCGCGCCATTCGACGCAGTCGTATTGACGAACTTCTGGAGATGGTGGGCATGACTCATGCTGCCAATCGTCCAGTGGGTGAGTTCTCCAAGGGCATGGCGCGCCGGTTGGGAATTGCGCAAGCGCTCATTAATGATCCCGATCTCTTGATTCTTGATGAACCAACCTCGGGCCTTGATCCGCTTGGTTCACGCCAAGTGAAAGATCTGCTGCTTGACCTTGGTCGTCGCGGCAAGACCATTCTCCTTTCGAGTCATCAACTTGATGATGTCCAGGACGTCTGTGATCGCATGGTGATTCTCTACGGCGGCAAGATCCGTAGCGAGGGCACGGTTGATGAATTGCTGGAGGATTCCGGCCGGACCGTCATCACCACACCGCGATTGGACGCGGCCACCGTCACCACCATTGAACGGATCATCCGCGAGACTGCGCATGTGGAAGTCGAGCGTGTTGCGGCGCCGCGGCAGCGGCTTGAAGATCTGTTCCTGCAAATTGTTGAACGCGCGCGCAATGATCGTGCTTCAACCAGTGGCGCGGGCGCCGGCGGTCCCACCGCTGCCTTCCTTCGTGGTGAAGAGAACGCGGGCAGCGGATTGATTGCTGAGCTTGAAACGATGCCGCAAGTTGCCAAGCCGGTTGCTCCCGTTGCAGCCACAACGCCGGCTGCTGATGCGGCGGTACTGACGGAACTGGTGACCGGCAAGCCCAGTGCCCCGGTCGGCAAGGTGGCACCCGCGGCCAATCCTTCTCAGCCCACCAAGGCTCCTGCGCCACCGCAGGATGTTGACCGATCAGTCATTGACGATCTTCTCGGTGGGGGCGGCAATCCGTGACCGCACTCGTGGCGCGGCTCCATCGGTGGCTCGGCGAGCGCATGGCAACCCGTGCGGCGCGCATTCTGGCAACACTGGCCATCCTGATCTCGCTTGGGCTGGTGACTTGGCCGCTCCTGAACACGGCGTTCTCATTGCAGACGCAGCGGGCGGGGATCTTGAAGTCATTGGAGAAGTGCTCCGCGAAGGATCGTGATCCCGCGGCCATACAAATCATGCAACGCGGCACGGTGACGGTTGGTGATCGTGAGTACGGCGGCGCTCGCGTGGTTGGTCGTGCCGTTGATCTCTTTGATGACGCAGGCGTGATGCCAGCCGACGTCAAGCAGGAACTCTCATGGCGACTCCTTGGGGATCAAGTTCCGCTGTGGATGCCCTATGTATTGGTTCGATCGCCTGTGCTGGTGATTGCACTGATGCTGGCGACGGGCATTGGTGCACTCGCAGTGGTCTGGATCGGGCTCCTGCTTCCCGCCTTAGAAGTGGGCGGCGCTGTCGCGGCCGGCGCAGCGTTCTGTTGGTGGATGGGCTGGCCGATTGCCACACAGTGGTTGATCAGCTCTGCGCTTTCGCTACTACTCTTTGCGTTCCTATGGAACGGTGCCCGTGCATTGTTGGGCTTTCGTTCCGGTTCGATGGCAGTGGCTTCCAACACTGCTCTTGAGGGAGTCCGCACACTAGCACTCCCTGGGTTCGCCTTGCCGATCGCCATGATCGTTCCGTTCCTGGCACTGTCACGCGAGCGGGGCGAGGCGCTGTTGCAGGCCATTCCCGGATTCCTTGACTGGGGTCACACCGCTTCCTACACCATGGCTGCGCTCTTTGTGATTGTGTTCGGCTGCGCCAGCACCGCGTTTGAAATTCGCGACCGACAGGTGTGGTCGGTGGTCACCAAGCCGATTTCGCACGGCGGTTGGCTGCTTGGGAAGTGGATTGGCACCTTAGCGCTTGGGCTTTCGCTGGTTGTCGGTGGCGGACTGCTGTTAGCCGCTGGCACTTCATACCTAGCGTCGCAGAAGCCAACCGATGAGCGTGATGCCCGCGATGTGCGCGATACCGTCCTCGTCGGGCGCGTTGGGTTTCGCCCCGAGTTTGAAACGCTGCCACCGGAACGGCTTCGCGAGATCATTGATCAGACCATTGAGGGAGACTCAGTACTCAAGGCGGACATTGCCAACGGAACGGCTGACGATGCGCAATCGCGCCGCAGTATTGCGGTTGCCAAGCAGCGCGAGTTCCTTGATCAACAACGACGCATTGGGCCTGGTGAAAGTCGTGAGTTTGTGTTCCATGGTCTCGCTGGAATCGTGGCGCAGAAGCGTGGAATTTCGCTGCGCTACAAGCTGCACGGCGGTGGCGATGATGAACATCAGAAATTCCCGGCCATGTTCCAGTACACCACCGGTGGTGGCGCAGGCATGTGGGAATTGCGCGAATGGACGCCCGGTGAGGCGTACACGCTTGATATTGACCCAAAGTTTGTTGATGAGCAGGGCGACCTGAAAGTCCGAATCTTCTCCGCCGGATGGGATGAAGAGAAGAAGACGCCGGTTGCCTCAACAGTGACCATCTTTGTGCAAGACGATTCACTGGAAGTGATGGCTAACGAGTCCACTTTCACTGGAAATTTGGTTTCCGCAATCGTTGTTGATGTATGCAAATTGGCGTTCTTGGCAGCGCTCGCGGTGGCGGCTGGTTCGCTGCTCAGTTTCCCGATTGCGGTGCTGCTGACGTTCGGAGTGTTCTCCATGGCCACGTTGACTCCATTCTTGGCAACCTCCATCAAGTACTACTCGCCGGACGAGAAGAGCGGCATCATCATTTGGGCGTTTCAGGTGGTGGTCTTGGCGATCGCCCGAACCGTTGAATTCTTGTTGCGCGGCTTCGCGGCGCGTAGTCCCAGCGATTCGCTTGCGCAAGGGCGCGCCATCACGTGGTCCACGCTGTTTGACACCGTTGTTGGTATCGGCCTTGGTTGGACGGGTGGAGTTCTCCTGATTGGCTGGCTGGGTATCCGTCGGAAGGAGATTGCCGTCTACAGCGGCCAAGGCTGACCGATGCGTGATCGAACCATCCAGATTCTTTCGGTACTGGCTGCCGTGGCGGCGCTGTTTGTGGCGGGCACGTTGCTGCCGCGCATCGTTGCAGCAAGCGACGAAGGCAAACTGCGCTATACGAACGTATCGGTAGAGGGCGCTCCGCCCATTGTTGCCATCGGCGCGGCAGTGGGCGCGTTGCGCGGGCTGGTGGTCGACTATTTGTGGATTCGCCTGCAGCAAATGCGCGAACTCTCGCAGTTCTACGACGCGCGTCGCTTGGCTGACCTGATCACCAAACTGCAGCCGCGCTTTGGCGAAGTGTGGGCGTTTCACGGTCACAACTTGGCTTACAACCTCTCGGTGATGACCAGCACTCCCGAAGAGCGTTGGCGGCTTGTCAACGAGGGTATTGATCTTGTTCGCAACAAGGGCATTCGTTACAACCCCAACGATCTGATTCTTTACAAAGAGCTCGGATGGTGGTTTGCGCACAAGATCGACGGACTCAGCGACGACGCGCATCTGTATTACAAGCGCGAACTAGCCAAGGAGTGGCACCTGCTTCTGGGCGAACCACCGGCAGGATCTTCCGCCCGTGCCGCATGGCTGCAGGCGATTGCCGATGCCCCGGACACCTATGAAGAATTGGTGGCGCGTGACCCAGGGGTTACCACCATGACTGCCGCGCTTGAGGCAAAGATGCAGGCGTTTGACCCCAAGTACAAGGTGAAGTTCGACCGTGATTTCCTGCTTATGCACGGGCGGTGGCATTCGGTTCGCACCGGACCGGGTTATGCCAAGCTCTTCAATCTGCAGGATCAGTTCCGCCGCCGCGACGCGGCGTACGCGGCCATGGATGATGTCTTCTCCGACCCCGCCAACGCCAAAGCGATTGATGATTTGGTGACGTTCCTCCGCAAGCGTGTTCTCATTGATGACTACAACATGGATCCGGCGCGGATGGCCCGCTACACGCGGGAATTTGGCCCCTTTGATTGGCGGCATCCACAGTCACACGCCTTCTATTGGTCCAAGATGGGCGCGGAAATTGGGGCGGAGCGTTACGACAACGACGAGGACATCTACCGGATTCTCAACGATGATCGCACCACTATTCAGGCGA